>JBBQLB010000008.1:0-107632 GCA_038327465.1 Sphingomonadales bacterium
ACGGTCGCGACGCGCTTGCCCGGTGCGACACTGTTGTACTGGACAAGGAAATAGCGGTTGCGCTCGAACAGCGACTGCTCCTCGCTCAAGCGCTGCTTGCGCTGCCACGCGTCGATCGCAGTCTTGAGTTCGTCGAGCGCCTCCGGGTTGCGCAGCGTCGTCACGTCGCCGACATCGCCGCCCTCGACCAAGGCCCGCACCATCCGGCGCATGTACTTGCCGCTGCGGGTCTCGGGGAATTGCGAGACTTCGATGAAGTCGGCCGGCACCGCGACGGCGCCCTTTTCGCTGCGCACCAGCTCGAACAGGCGGCGTTTGTCGTCGAGCGTCAGCTTGCGGCCAGCGACGGGCACGATGAAGGCGAGCGGGGTCAGCCCCTTTTCGCGGTGCGGCGCGCCGATCACCAGCACATTGCCGACCGGCGAATCGGGGTCGAGCGCCTTGTCGCGCAGCACCGCACCTTCGATTTCCTCGGTCCCCATGCGGTGGCCCGAGACGTTGATCACGTCGTCGCTGCGCCCGTGGAGCGAGAAGGAACCGTCGTCATGCGCGATCGCGAAATCGCCTTGCGTATAGGCCCAACTCCCGCGCCAGCGCTTCCAATAGCCATCGATCCAGCGCGCGGCATCCCCGCGCCAGTCGCTTGCCACGCTGCCATTTTCGACGCGGAAATTGCCGACATCGCCCCAGATCGTGCGCGCAAGATAGGGGTACGGCGCGGCGATGACGATCTCGCCTTTCTCGCCCATCTCCGCTCGGCGCCACGGCACGCCCTCGCCGCTGTCGCGTGTGAACGGCGTTTCGCCGCCCGAAGCCTCAGCATCCTCGACCCACACATCGCCAACGATCCACGGCAGAGGATAGGCATGCGCATCGGGCCTTAGCGGGAAATCGTGATTGCCGTAAAAATGCGTCCAGGCGATGCCGCCATGCTCGGTCGCCCAATAACTGTTGATATATTGCGGCACGACATGCTGCATCCCGAACGTCTGCACCGAGGGCGAGGTCGGTTCGGCGCAGAAGGTCGCGACGCGTAAAGCCCCCATGTCGTAGCGCTCGAGATCGGCGAGGTTCGACGGGTCCGACATCACCGATTTGAGGAAGGTGACGCCCGCCTTGAAGATGGTGACCCCGTGCCGCTCGATCATCGACGCGAAGCGCCCGGCATGCGGGAACACCGGCGATCCTTCGGACACCACGCTGGTCACCCGCGTCATCAGCGGCGCGCAGATCAGATAGGATTGCCCGGTAATCCAGCCCGGATCGGCGACGACGAACAGCGTGTCGCCGGGCCGCGCATCGAACGCCACTGCCATCGTCTCGGCGACGCCAGCAGCGTAACCATGCGCGTGGACGATGCCCTTGGGCTTGCCCGTCGAGCCCGAGGTGTAGATGAAGAACATCGGATAATCGGCATCGACCGGCAGTGGCTTGGACGATGCCCAGATTGCCGCCACGAAATCCTGGTCGGGCAACGCCATCAGCTCCGCCTGCGTGTTCACCGCAAAGCCCGCGTCGCGCGCCTTCGCCAGCAACGTCTCGAGCGCCGCATCGGTCAGCTCATGACTCCACCGGTCGCGCTCCTCGCGCCAGATGATGTCGGGTTGCGCGGTGTGGCGCACGACGATCACCGTCTCGACGCGCGGCGGGAGTGTGACGAGGCTAGACGCAATCGCGATCCGCACCCGCGCCGCATCGGCGCTGCTGATCCGCCCCTCGCTCCCCAGCGTGATCAGCGCGCGCCCCACGCCGCGCATCACGTCCGACCGCTCGACCGACACTTCGCCCGCCAGCGTCTGCTTTACGGTCGCGAGGATCGTCTCGGTTTCCGCCGCCGGCAGTTCGAGATCGGTCTCAGCGAGGATCGCGAGCGCCGTCGCGACCGGCACATAATTGTCGAGCGCGGGGTCGGTATAGGCGTTCTTGAACGCCGCCACCTGCGCGTTGCGATAGCTGCCATCCGAGGTGACGATGACGCGCGCACCGGCATCACAGATGCGATCCGACAAAGTCTTGTCGCTGAACCCGCCGAACACGGCGGTATAGACGATACCGAGCCGCTTGGCCGCTTCGGTCCAGTAAATTTGCGGCACGATGCTCGGCATGTTGAGCGCAATGCGGTCGCCGACCTTGAGCCCCAGCGCCTGAAGCGCGAGCGCGCATTTCGCGGTCTCCAGCAACAATTGCTTGCGCGAGACGCCGAAGCAATCGACCGGCGCGCCCTTGCCGCCCCCCGCCGACATATCCCAGCGGTCGCCCTCAAAGATCAGCGCGGTTTCATCGCCATGCCCACTCAGCACGTGACGATCGACTTCGCTGAAACAAGCGTTGGTGCGCCCACCGATGAACCAGCGCCAATGCGGCGGCTCCGAACCGTCGAAGGCCTGCGTCCATGGCGCGAAATCCGCAGGGAGATCGGGGGTTACCGCAGCGCCGGTCTCAGCATCCCAGCCCGACCAATGCCCATCGACACCACGGACGAGCCACGCGCCCGCAGCACCGACAGAGGCGACGAACCAGTGCATCGTCCGCGCCGCGATATCCCCGTGGAACGCGCCCGGATCGGCCAGCACGGCCGAACGCATCGCGTCCCAATCGCTGCGGGTACGGACGGGATTGTGCATGGGAACCGCATTGGCGACGATCGTTGACGCTCCCATACCCGAATCATTCCCCCACATTACGAGATCATTGAGCCGCAATAAGGCGCGATTGCAACTGCCGCCGCGTCATAGACCGAGAGCTGTCGACACCGCGATCGCCCCGATTCACTGTTTCACCAGTGTTCCGTAGCGGCTGATCTCGGCCCCGTCGCTCGGTTAGGACTTGGCGGCGGCAGCCAGCGCGAGCACCGCGCGGGCCTGCATCAAATGCGGCAGATCGGTCATCCGGCCGTCGATCGCGACGGTGCCCGCCCCCGGCGCAGCGGCAAAGGCCGCCACGACCCGTTCGGCATGCCCGATCTCTTCAGGCGACGGCAGGAAACTCTCGTTGATCGCCGCGACTTGCGCCGGGTGGATCGCGAGCCGTCCGGTAAACCCCTCGGCCCGCGCCGCGCGCGATGTAGCGCGCAGGCCCGCTTCATCGCGGAAATCGACGTAGAGCGTGTCGATCGCCTGCACCCCCGCCGCCTTCGCGCCCATCAAGGTGAGCGAGCGCACCAGCCGATAGGTCAGCGCCCATCCACCTGCGGGATCGAGGTTGGTGCTGGCCCCAAGCGCGGTCGCCAGATCCTCCGCCCCCCAGGTCAGGCCGAGCAATCGATCGAGCTTTGCACCCGCATAATCCCCGAGCGTGAAGGGCGCGGCTGCGGTCTCGCTCGCGACCGGCACGATCCGGATCGACCCCGCCGCGATGCCCGCCTGTGCCTCCAGCGCGTCGAGATAATATGATAGGTGTACGATATCGGCTGGTCCGCCGCATTTCGGCAGCATCACGCCGTCGGGCGCTGCCCCCACCACCGCGACCAGATCGCCCAGCGCCAGCCCGCTGTCGAGCGGGTTGATCCGCACCCAAAGCTGGCTGGTCCGCGCGGGCTTGGGACGATCACGCAGGAACGCCGCGACCAGATCTCGTGCGCGCGGCTTGTTCTCCGCCGCGACCGAATCCTCGAGATCGAGGATCAGCGCATCGGCGCTCGTGGCGTCCGCCTTGCCCAGCTTCTTTTCACTGTCACCGGGGATGAACAGCCAGGACCGCAGCACGCTCATGCCGGTTTTTTCCGTTGTAGGCCGCTGCGTTTGCACGTGCCCACCAGCTCGCCGCGCTGGTTATAGGCGCGGTGGATAAACGTGACGATTCCGGCATTGGGCCGCGACTTGGACTCGCGCAGATCGGCGACTTCGGTTTCGATCCGCAGCGTATCGCCGATGAACACGGGCGCGGGAAAACGCACCTCGTCCCACCCCAAATTGGCGATCGCGGTGCCGAGCGTCGTATCGCCGACCGACACGCCGACCATCAGCCCCAGCGTGAAGGTCGAATTGACGATGATCCGGCCGTACTCGCTATCCTTCATCGCCTCGGCGTCGAGGTGCAGCGCCGCCGGATTGTGCGTCAGCGTTGAGAAGAGCAAATTGTCGGTCTCGGTCACCGTCCGGCGAATCGCATGATCGAAGGTCTGCCCGACCGTCAGCTCGTCGAACCACAGGCCGGCCATCAGACGGTGAAGCTTTCACCGCAGCCGCATTCGCCCTTGGCATTGGGGTTGGCGAAGACGAAGCCCGCCGCGAAATCATCCTCGACCCAGTTCATCGTGCTGCCGATGAGATACAGGATCGATCCGCCATCGACGAACAAAGTGCCGCCGG
Source organism: Sphingomonadales bacterium (assembly GCA_038327465.1). Taxonomy (GTDB): domain Bacteria; phylum Pseudomonadota; class Alphaproteobacteria; order Sphingomonadales; family Sphingomonadaceae; genus Sphingomonas. The sequence continues at coordinate 4,311 of JBBQLB010000008.1, forward strand.
GCGTATCGATGCGCTCGTCGAACGGCTTGGCTTCGGTGACGTAATCGACTGAATAAGCAAGGCCCGAGCAACCGCGCCGCGGGGTCGACAGCTTGACGCCGATCGCATCGGCAGGCGCTTTCGCCATCAGATCGGCTATGCGCGCCTCGGCCGAAGCCGTGAGGATGAGCGCTGCAGGGCGGGTGCGGGTTTTGACGTCGCTCATAGCATTCCGAGCTCCAATTTGGCGTCGTCGGTCATCTTGGCCGGGTCCCATGCGGGTTCCCACACCAGATTGACCTCGGACGATCCGATCCCCGGCACCGCACCGACGCGCAGTTCGACTTCGGTCGGCATCGTTTCGGCGACCGGGCAGTGTGGCGTGGTCAGCGTCATCGTGACGACCGCGTGGCCGTCCGCCGTGACATCGACGCCGTAGATGAGGCCAAGGTCGTAGATGTTGACCGGAATCTCGGGATCGTAAATGTCCTTCAGCGCCGCGACGACGGCTTCGTACAATTCGCCGCCGGGTTCGCCCGTCGCCGCGACTTGCGGCTTTTGCGACAGGAAGCCTTCGAGATAGTCCCGCTTGCGCTCGGGCGTCTCGGCCAGGTCGTCAACGCGCGCGCGCGGCGGCTGCTCGACCGCGTTCACTTCCTCGATGTCTATCCGATCGCTCATCCGAAAATCCTCGTTACTCGCTCAATCCCGCGCACCAACGCATCCACATCCGCCGCGCTGTTATACACCCCGAAGCTCGCCCGCGCGGTCGCATCGACGCCGAGATATTCCATCAACGGCTGCGCGCAATGGTGCCCCGCCCGCACCGCAACCCCCGCCTCATCCAAGATGGTGCCGATATCGTGCGGATGCACCCCCTCGATGCTGAAGCTTACGATTCCCGCAGAATCTTCGGGGCCGTAGAGCGTTACCGAATTGATCTGCGACAGCGCATCGCGCGTCAGTTTCACCAGCGCGGTTTCATGGGCGTGGATGCGTTCCAGCCCGATGCCCTCGACATAATCGATCGCGGCGGCAAGCCCCAGCGCACCGACGATATGCGGCGTCCCCGCCTCGAACCGTCCCGGTGGCGGGGCATAGGTCGTGCCCGCAAAGCTGACCTTGTCGATCATCGCGCCGCCACCCTGATAGGGCGGCATCGCGTCGAGCAAGTCTGGCCGCGCCCAGAGCACGCCGAACCCGGTCGGGCCGTAAAGCTTATGCGCGGAAAAGACGTAGAAATCGCAATCGAGCGCGGCGACGTCGACCGTCATGCGCGGGACCGACTGGCAACCGTCGAGCAGGATTTTCGCGCCGACCGAATGCGCGATATCGGCAGCGCGGCGCGCGTCGAGCACCGAGCCGAGGACATTCGAGACATGCGCCAGCGCGACAAGCTTGTGCGCCGGCGTTATCATCGCGGCCATCGCGTCGAGATCGATCCGGTGGTCGACAGTCAGCGGCAGCACGTCGATGTGCGCGCCGACCTTTTCGGCCACCATCTGCCACGGCACGATGTTGCTGTGATGCTCGAGCTGGCTAAGCAGAATGCGGTCGCCCGACTGCAACTGCTCGCCCGCCCAACACTGCGCGACAAGGTTGATCCCCTCGGTCGCGCCGCGCACGAAGACGATTTCGTTTTCGGAACCCGCGCCGATGAAGCGCGCGACCTTCCGCCGCGCGGCTTCGTACGCCAGCGTCATATCGGCGGAGCGTTGGTACACGCCGCGATGCACCGTTGCGTAGCTGGTGTCATAGGCGTGCGTGATCGCGTCGATCACCATCTGTGGCTTCTGCGCCGTGGCGGCGGTGTCGAGATACGCCCAGCCGGAGGGGATGGCGGGGAAGTCGGCGAGATGGTCGAGCGGGCGGGTGGCGACTGCGACGCTCATTCTCCCCTCCCGCAAGCGGGAGGGGGGAAGAAGAAAGCATCCGCTCCAACGCCGCTTGCGCCGCCGCCTCGACGCGTTCGCGCTCGGCTTCGTCGGCAATCCCCTCGAACACCGATCCGATGAAGGCGCGGAGCAGCATCGCCTTGGCCTCGGCGGGCGCGATGCCGCGTGAGGCGAGGTAGAACAAAGCATTCGCATCGAGCTCACCGACCGTCGCGCCATGTGCGCACTTCACGTCATCGGCATAGATTTCGAGCTCGGGCTTGGCATTGGCGGTGGCGGTGCGGCCGAGCAGCATCGCCTTCACCGATTGCGACGCATCGGTCTTCTGCGCATGCCGCGCGACGGCGACCTTGCCGAGATACGACCCCGTCGCGCGCCCGCCGAGCACCGAGCGCACGACCTGGTTGGAGGTCGAGTTCGGCTCGATATGGTTGAGCGTCGTGACAATCTCGAGCGTTTGCTCGCCGCCACCAAGCATCGCCGCGCCAAGCTCGAAATGCGCGCCCGCGTGGCAGGTCACGTCGATCGTCACGCGACCGAGCTGGCCGCCGGTGTTGAGGATATGGAAGGTCGCGGACGCGCCCTCGCGCAGGATGACGCGATAATCGCGGATCGCGACGGCATCGGTGGCGACGTCCTGCACGACGACGCGCGACACCTGCGTGCCAGCCGGAACGTCGATCACTTCGGCGGCCGCGACGGGCCAGACCGATGCGACGGCTTCGAGGTCAGAATAGCGCCAAGCTTCATCGCGACGCGTTGGGAGGGCAACGCTCATTGCCTCCCCTCCCTGGAAGGGAGGGGTCGGGGGTGGGTCGGTATGAGGAGCGAGGTCTGCCCGAACAACGGGCCGACCCACCCCCAGCCCCTCCCTTCCAGGGAGGGGAGGAAACAGGCGAAAGCGCTCACGCCGCCACCCCGGCATAGCCTTCGCGTTCCAGCTCCAGCGCCAGTTCCGGCCCGCCCGAGCGGACGATCCGTCCGCCCGCCAGCACATGCACGAAATCGGGCGCAACGTAATCCAGCAAGCGCTGATAGTGCGTGATCAGGATCACCGCTTTGTCGGGCTTGCGCATGATGCGGTTGATGCCGTCGCCGACGACGCGCAGCGCGTCGATGTCGAGCCCGCTGTCGGTCTCATCGAGGATCGCCAATTTCGGATCGATGATGCCCATCTGCACCATCTCGTTGCGCTTCTTCTCGCCGCCGGAAAAGCCGACATTGACCGGACGCTTGAGCATCTCCTGGTCCATGCTCAGCGCATCGGCTTGCGCGCGCGCGAGTTTGAGGAATTCGGCACCCGACAACGGCTTCTCGTCGCGGTTGCGGCGTTGCGCGTTGAGCGATTCGCGGAGGAATTGGACGTTGGACACGCCGGGGATTTCGACGGGGTATTGGAAGCCGAGGAACAGGCCCGCGGCGGCGCGTTCGTGCGGGGCGAGGGCGAGCAGGTCGATCCACGCGCCCTCTTCTGTGCTCCGGCGAAGGCCGGAGTCCTGGCCGGCGTCAGCCTCACGATCGCCAACGCTCCGGCCTTCGCCGGAGCACGGGGAGGTGGCACGGAAAAGCACCTCTCCCGAGGTAACCGCATACCCCGGCCGCCCGCCGAGCACATAGCCGAGCGTCGACTTGCCAGCGCCGTTCGGCCCCATGATCGCATGCACCTCGCCCGCATTGACGGTGAGCGAGAGGCCCTTGAGGATTTCCTTGCCGTCGATTTCGGCGTGGAGGTTGGTAATTTTAAGCATCTTATACCTTAGCAGGATCGATCACGCCATTTTCCGCAAGGTCGCGGCGATATTCCGGAATTTGCATGAATATCTCATGCAATTCCTTAGCGTTGATATCGTAATTCACAGTCATGTGAATAAACTGGCGGAAAAGCATGGTAAGCTTTTCACCATCTCCCGCCTCAGCAAAATCACCATTGCATGCGCCCCATGACGCATAATAACGGTCATCATCATCACCCGGTATCTGAACAAGCGCAGCTTTGGGCAACTCGGGATGTTCAGGAGCACTCCAAATAACTTGGGTCTTTGCGAGTGGGAAATCAGTCATCGTATTCTCCTATAAGTTATTATTTACCCCACGCTCCCCTCAAGCGAGATCCCCAGCAACTTCTGCGCCTCGACCGCAAATTCCATCGGCAGTTGCTGCAACACCTCTTTGGCGAAGCCGTTGACGATCAGCGCCACCGCGCTCTCCGAATCCAGCCCGCGCTGCATCGCGTAGAACATCTGGTCATCGCTGATCTTCGAGGTGGTCGCCTCATGCTCGATCTGCGCGCTCGGGTTGCGCACTTCGATATAGGGCACGGTGTGTGCGCCGCATTGGTCGCCGAGCAGCAGCGAATCGCACTGGGTGAAGTTGCGCACGCCCTCCGCGCCCGGCGCGACGCGCACCAGCCCGCGATAGGTATTGTCGCTGCGCCCCGCCGAAATCCCCTTCGACACGATCGTCGACCGCGACCCCTTGCCGTTGTGGATCATCTTGGTGCCGGTATCGGCCTGCTGACGGTTGTTGGTGACCGCGACCGAATAGAATTCACCGACGCTGTTTTCGCCGTTCAGGATGCACGACGGATATTTCCACGTGATCGCGCTGCCGGTCTCGACTTGCGTCCAGCTGACCTTGCTGTTCTTGCCCTGGCAGAGCGCACGCTTGGTGACGAAATTGTAAATCCCGCCCTTGCCCTCGGAATCGCCGGGGTACCAATTCTGCACGGTCGAATATTTGATCTCAGCATCGTCGAGCGCGACCAGTTCGACCACGGCGGCGTGGAGCTGGTTCTCGTCACGCATCGGCGCGGTGCAGCCCTCGAGGTACGACACATACGACCCCTTGTCGGCGACGATCAGCGTGCGCTCGAATTGCCCGGTATTCTCGGCATTGATGCGGAAATAGGTCGACAAATCCATCGGGCAGCGCACGCCCTCCGGGATATAGACGAAGGTCCCGTCGCTGAAGACCGCGCAATTGAGCGCCGCGAAGTAATTGTCATGCTGCGGCACGACCTTGCCGAGCCATTTGCGGACAAGATCGGGATATTCCTTGATCGCCTCGGAGATCGATCGGAAAATCACACCCGCGCTTTCCAATTCCTTGCGAAAGGTGGTCGCGACCGAGACGCTGTCGAACACCGCATCCACGGCGACGCGGCGTTTGGGCAAGCCGTCCTCGCCAAGCTCCTCCACACCCGCGAGCATCTTCTGCTCGGCGATCGGGATGCCGAGCTTTTCATAGATTCGCAGGATTTCAGGATCGACCTCGTCGAGGCTGCCGAGCTTGGGCTTGGCCTTGGGCTCGGCGTAGTAAAAAGCGTCCTGATAATCGATCGGGTCCATCCGGAGCTTGGCCCAATCGGGCGTCTCCAGCGTGAGCCACAGACGATAGGCCTTGAGCCGCCAGTCGAGCATCCATTCCGGCTCGCCCTTCTTGGCCGAGATGAAGCGGACGGTGTCCTCGGAAAGGCCCTTCGGCGCGAAATCCTGTTCGATGTCGGAATGGAAACCCCATTCATACGACTTGTTCGCGGCCGCATAGGCGTCGGCGTTTCTGGTGGCCATGACGTCGTTCTCGGTGTCCATCATGCGTTCCTCGCCGCGCAGCGGCTTTCAAAACCCTTTGTGCCTTTGCGTCTTTGTGTGAGAAAATCTGACTCACACAAAGACGCTAAGACACGAAAAAGGAGAGAGAATGATTGCGCTCCGCGCGTCATGCCGGTGTTCCCGACAGGCTAGCCAACGACACGCCATCGAGCGCGCCGCGCACCGCGCCGTTGACGACGTTCCAATGCGGCTTGACGCGGCAATCGCCCTCCAGCGCGCACTCATGACGGCCTTCGTCGACGCAGGTCGTCAGCGCGATCGGCCCTTCGACCGCTTCGATGATCTCGGCGAGCGAAATCGCGGCGGCCGGGCGCGACAAGCGAAACCCGCCGCCAGTGCCGCGTGTGCTCTCGATCAAGCCACCCGCCGACAAGCGGCTGACCAGCTTCTGCACGGTGGGGAGTGGCAGACCGGTCTCCTCCGCCAGCGTCGTCGCGTTCAGCCGACACGAAGATCCGCAATGCCGCGCGGCGGCGGACATCATCACGACGGCATAGTCGGCAAGGCTGGAGAGGCGCATGAAATCCAATCAGAGCGAATTGCTCCGATTGCAAATGCGCTTCCGCACGAGTCGGGTCAACCCCCCGCTTCAGGTCCCGCTCACCAACGGGCAGATGACGCCATCGAGCGCACGCCGCCCCGAAATCGTCAACCGCGCCAGCGCGGTCGGCTCGGCGCAAATCTGTCGCGGGGTGAGGCCGGTGAAGTGCTTGATCTCGCGGATCATGTGCGATTGATCGTAAAAGCCGCGATCGACCGCATCATTGACGCTCTCCCCGCCCGCGACCAACGCGACGGCGGCACGCAACGCGCGATATTTGCGCGCCAGCAGCTTTGGTGGAAAACCATAGAGCGCATTGCACTTGCGCTCGATCTGGCGGCGCGACAGCCCGGTCGCATCGATCAGGCACGCCATTTCCGGCGACGGCGTCGCCGCCAGCCACGCCTCGACATGCTGCACGAACGGCGCGGGCCGTACGCCGCCACGGATCCGATCGCGGATCAGCGCCTCGACCAGTTTCACCCGCGCCGCGAGCCCCTGCGCGAGCGGCAACTCCGCCGCCACCGTGGCCAGCGCCCCCGTATCGAAGAGGAGATCGGCATCGATCACGCGGTTGAGCATGGTCGAGGCGTCCACCCCGACGATCGCCGCCCACCCCGCCGCGCTCAGCCCCAGACCGAAGACCGTAACCGGCCCCTCGGCGCGGACGGACGTCGCGCCACTCGTCGGGCCGATCAGATGGATGGCGGGCGCGTCCTGCTCGGTCCCGTCGGCGAAGCAATAGCTGCCGTGCCCCGCCGACAGGCGAAAGCGCAATTGCGCATGGTCGGCGCGCTCGACGTCCTCAAATACCGCTACGTTGGCGGAAAAATCATAGAATAAAGTGACATAGTCGGCGAGATCGGCGGCAGGAACGACATAGTCGAGCTCGATTTCCGCCACTATCAAACGCCCCCGCTTGTTGCGCGGCCAGCGTAACCTGTTCTCACCACGAAGAAAAGCGGCCCGACCAGACAGGCTGATCGGGCCGCAGGAAAGACGCTGCCTTGCGGAAGCCTCTTTGGTCGCGGCACGTTTCAACCACCATTATCATTGGAAGTATTGGACGAAGTCGCCATATCGCGACGTAACATCGCCATCATATCGGTCTTTTTCGCCTTTCCCCCTTTTTGCGCTGCGCAGGAAAGCGGATCGCGGCGAACGGCCTTTGACCTTGCCCCCCGCCAATGCCATCAGCACGGGCCATGCTATTCTCGCTCCTCCGCCCCGCTTTGTTCACGCTTGAGGCGGAGCGTGCGCACGACCTTACGATTAAGCTGCTCGCAGCCGCGCCCCGGCTTCCACGCGGGCGTGCCCCCGCCAGTTTGCGGACGCTGATCGCGGGCCTCGACTTTCCCAATCCGGTCGGGCTGGCGGCCGGGGTCGACAAGGACGGCCGCGCGATCGACGGGTTTTTCGGGCTCGGCTTCGGCAGCGTCGAGATCGGCACGCTGACGCCCCTACCCCAGACCGGCAACCCGCAACCGCGGCTATTCCGGCTGATCGAGGACCAGGCGGTGATCAACCGCATGGGCTTCAATAACGGCGGCATCGACGCCGCGTTACCGCGCGCACTGGAGGCAAAGCGGCGCGGCATCCTCGGCATCAACGTCGGCGCCAACAAGGATGCCGTCGACCGCATCGCCGATTATGCCCACGGCGTAGCGGCGGCAGCGCAAGTCGCGGATTACATCACCGTCAACATCAGCTCGCCCAACACACCGGGCTTGCGCGATTTACAGCACGGATCGGAGCTGACCGATTTGCTGGCGGCATGCGACACGGCGCGGCGCGCACCGATCACGCGCCCGCGCTTGTTTCTGAAGGTCGCGCCCGATCTCGACGCAGCGGCGATCGACGCGATCGCGCGCGCGGCGCACGCGCACCATATCGACGCGCTGATCGTCAGCAATACGACCGTCTCGCGTCCGCCGCTGCGCTCGCCGCATGCGGAGGAAAGCGGCGGCCTGTCGGGCGCGCCGCTCGCCGCGCTCGCGCGCCAGCGCCTCGCCGATTTCCGCAGCGCGACTGGCGGCACGATGCCGCTCATATCGGTCGGCGGAATCGACAGCGCCGACGAAGCCTATGCCCGCATCCTGCGCGGCGCGAGCCTCGTGCAGCTCTACACGGCCTTGGTCTATCACGGCCCTGGCCTCGCCCGCCGCATCGTGCGCGGGCTTGCCGCAAACCTGAGGCGCGACGGCTTCGACACGGTCGCTCAGGCGGTCGGCACCGGTTGACGTAGCGTCCCCGACCGTTACCGTCCGCCGCCATGAACAAACTGCTCCTTGCGCTTCCGCTCCTGTTGCTCGCCCCCGCCACGGCGGAAGCGAAGCGCGCCTCGCACAAGCCCGCCACCAGCCTCGGCATGATCAGCGCCGCCGATCCGCGCGCGGCGGCGGCGGGGGTCGAAATCCTGCGCAAGGGCGGCAGCGCGACCGACGCCGCGATTGCGACCGCACTCGCGCTCAACGTCGTCGAGCCGCAGAGCAGCGGCATCGGCGGCGGCAGTTTCCTGGTCTATCACGACGCGACGACCGGCAAGATCGCCAGCTTCGACGGGCGCGAACAGGCCCCGGCCGCGGCCGATCCGAAATGGTTTTACGGTCCCGACGGCAAGCCGCTGCCGATCTTCACCGCGATTCCCGGCGGGCGCAGCGTTGGCGTACCGGGCAATATCCGGATGATGGCGCTCGCGCATCAGCGCTATGGCAAACTTCCCTGGGCGACGCTGTTTGCGCCTGCGATCAAGCTCGCGCGCGACGGCTTCGCGGTCAGCCCGCGATTGCACGGCGGGATCGGCAATTATGGCAATCACATCGACCCTTGGGCGAAGGCGCATTTCTTCGGGAGTGACGGCAAGGCGGTCCCCGCCGGAACAGTGCTGAAGAACCCCGAACAGGCGGCCCTCTTCACCGCGATTGCCACCAAAGGCCCGAACGCCTTTTACACCGGCCCGGTCGCCGCAAAGATCGTCGCCACCGTCAACGGTGCGACCAAGAATCCGTCCAAAATGACGCTCGCCGATCTCGCCGGCTACCGCGCCAAGGAACGCGCGCCGGTGTGCGGCACGTACCGCGTGTACAAGATTTGCGGCATGGGCCCACCCTCCTCGGGCGGGATCGCGGTACTGATGATCCTCAAGCAGCTTGAACGCTTCGACATGGCGGCGCTGGGCAAGGATTCGCCCGTCGCGTGGCATCTCTTCGCCGAATCGTCACGCCTCGCTTATGCCGATCGCGACCTGTATCTCGGCGACCCGGACCATGTGACGGTGCCGGTCAAGGGCCTGCTCGATCCGGCCTATCTCGCATCGCGCGCGGCGCTGATCTCGCCCGAGCGCAGCATGACGGCGATCGCCCCCGGCACGCCGCCCGGCGCCCCGCCGCGCGTCGCCGCCCCCAATGCCGATCTGCCCGGCACGACCGATCTGGTCGCGGTCGACCGACGCGGCAATGTCGTCGAGATGACGACGACGATCGAAAGCTCGTTCGGATCGGGCCTGTCGGTCGATGGCACGATGCTCAACAATCAGCTGACCGATTTCGACTTCGTCCCCGTCAAGGGTGGTTATCTCGTCGCGAACCGGGTTGAGGGCGGCAAGCGCCCGCGCAGCTCGATGTCGCCGACGATCGTCTATGGCCCCGACGGCAAGGTCCGCATCGCGATCGGCGCGGCGGGCGGATCGACAATCATCGCGCAAGTCGCGAAAGCCCTTGTCGCGGTGCTCGACTGGAAACTGCCCGCACAGGATGCGATCGGGCTCGGCCTGATTTACGCACCACAGCGCAATGCCATCGCCGAAAAGGGCACCCAGCTCGATGCGATGCTTCCCGCCCTTCAGGCGCTGGGTGAGCAAGTCTTCAGCGCGCCGCTTGGGCTGAAAGCCAATGCGATCGAGCGCGTGCACGGCCAATGGATCGGTGCCGCCGATCCGCGGAGCGAAGGCGTCGCGATCCGCGAGGATGGTCAGACCACGCAAATCGTCCGTTCGATCGCGATCCGCCCGCCCGAATAACCCCTATCCGCGTAGCCGAATACGGCACGCCCTCCCCGGGAGAGACCCCCTTGTCCAGCATTGCGTCCAAGACCGTCCGTACCCTCGAACACTTCCCCAACCTCGTCGCCATGTTCCTCAAGCGCGCCGCCGAGAAAGGCGAGGCACCGTTCCTGTGGCACAAGGCCAGCGGCGTCTGGGTCTCGCGCAGTTGGGCCGAGACCGCGCGTCAGGTCGCCAGCCTCGCCGCTGGCCTGAAGGCGATCGGGCTGCAAAGCGGCGACCGCGTCATGCTGGTCAGCGAAAACCGCCCCGAATGGTGCATTGCCGATCTCGCGATCATGGCGGCGGGGTGTATTACCGTGCCGACCTACACCACCAATACCGAGCGCGACCACACCCACATCATCGAGAATTCAGGCGCGAAGGCGGTGATCGTGTCGACCGCGAAGCTCGCCAAAACCCTCCTCCCCGCCGCGATCCGCGCGAGTGCCGCCAAGATTGTCATCGGCATCGAGGATTTGCGCGCGACGCAATCGGGTGCGCTCGAATTCCACCAGTGGAACACGCTGCTCGCCGAACATGCTGCCGATCCTGCGAGCATTGTCACCACCGCGCAGCGTGAGGATACCGCTTGTATCATCTACACCAGCGGCACCGGCGGCGCGCCACGCGGTGTGATGCAGCATCACGGTGCGATCCTCCACAACGTCAATGGCTGCTGCACGATCATCTCGGAAGATTTCGGGTGGGAGGATGAAGTGTTCCTCTCCTTCCTGCCGCTCAGCCACGCCTATGAACATACCGGCGGGCAGCATTTCCCGATCGGGCTCGGCGCGCAAATCTATTATAGCGAGGGCCTCGACAAGCTCGCCAGCAATATGGAGGAGGTCCGCCCGACGCTGATGGTCGTCGTGCCGCGCCTGTTCGAAGTGTTGCGCACGCGCATTTCGAAGGCGGTCGAAAAACAGGGCAAGCTCTCGCGCTTCCTGCTCGGCCGCGCGCAGACGCTGGGGACGAAAAAAGCGGCGGGCAAGGCCGGACTGCTCGACAAGCCGATGGACTTGCTGCTCGGCGCGACGCTCCGCCCCAAGGTCGGCAAACGCTTCGGCGGGCGGATCAAGGCGCTGGTCGCGGGCGGCGCGCCGCTGACCCCCGAAATCGGCACCTTCTTCGAAGCGATCGGCGTCACCGTGCTGCAAGGCTATGGCCAGACCGAAGCCGCCCCCGTCATTTCGTGCAACCGCCCTCGGGTCGGGCTCAAGATGGACACGGTCGGCCCGCCGCTCGCCGACACCGAAGTCCGCATCGCCGAGGATGGCGAAATCCTCGTGCGCGGCGAGCTCGTCATGCATGGCTATTGGCGCAACGATGCCGAGACCGCGCGGGTGCTGAAAGACGGCTGGTTGCACACGGGCGATATCGGGCTGATCGACGCGAAGGGGCGGATCAAGATCACCGACCGCAAGAAGGACATCATCGTCAACGACAAAGGCGAGAATGTCGCGCCGCAAAAGGTCGAGGGGATGCTGACGCTCCAGCCCGAAATCGCGCAGGCGATGATCTTCGGCGACCGGCGGCCGTATATGGTTGCGGTGCTGGTGCCCGATCCCGAATGGACGCAGGAATGGTGCGCCAGGAGCGGCGCGACCTGCGACTTCAAGGGTCTCGCGGAAAACAGCGAGTATCGCACCGCGCTCGGCAATGCGGTCGAGCGCGTGAATACCGATCTCTCGGTCACCGAACGCATCCGCCGCTTTGTGCTGGCCGACGAACCGTTCGGCATCGAGAATGAGCAACTGACACCGTCGCTGAAGATCCGGCGGCATGTGTTGAAGGACGTGTACGGCGCGCGGCTGGAGGGGTTGTATAAGGCGTGAGGGGCGGCGTGAGGCGCTAGAGTTTCACCCCCGTGCATCGCTGCAGAGCGAAGGTCGACAGCGCAACCAGCGCATCTCAACCGCATCTGATGTTGGTGGACAGGGTAGGGTTCGAACCTACGTAGGAGAAACTCCGGCAGATTTACAGTCTGCTGCCTTTAACCACTCGGCCACCTGTCCATCAGGGCCGCTTCCCGAAAAGCGAGGCGTGCCAATGCCGACCGCGCCGCGTGCTGTCAACGGATAACGCCAACGCCCTTACCCCAACCTTCTCACCCCAACGCTTGCACCCACGCCGCGCGGCGCATACCGACAGCGGCATGATCGCTTTTCCATCCGGGGGTATCGCCATGCGTCGTTTCCTGCTTCTCGCCACTGCCGCCGCTGTACTCAGCGCCGCGCCGCTTGCCGCCCAGTCGGTCGATCGCACGCAGACTGCGCGGATCATCGATGAAGGCACGACGCATAGCGAAGTGATGCTGACCGCCGAACATCTCGCCGACACGATCGGCCCGCGCATGACCAATTCGCCCGCGATGCGCCTCGCCGAGGCGTGGACGCAGGCAAAGTTTTCTGAGTGGGGCCTGAAGAATGTGCACAAGGATGCGTTCGATTTCGGGCGCGGCTGGTCGATCGTGTCGTCCAGCGTGCGGATGGTGTCGCCGCGCCCGGTGCAGCTGACCGCGATCCCGATCGCCTGGACGCCCGGCACCAACGGCACGATCTCGGCCCCGGTGATCGTCGCGCCGATCAAGCGCGAGCGCGATTTCGACAAATGGCGCGGCAAATTGTCGGGCAAGATCGTGATGGTCACGCTGCCCGATACCGGCTCCGAACCGGGTGAGGCCGCCTTCAAGCGCTACACCGGCGAGGAGCTTGCCAAGCTCGATCAATATCAGCAGCCGACCTATGACCCCGATGCCGCCGACCGGCGCATGAAGCGGCTCGATTTCGCCAAGAAGCTCGATGCCTTTCTGAAATCCGAGGGCGCGGTCGCGATGGCGACGATGGCGTATCGCGACGGCAAATTGGTCAGCGGCGAGGGTTACACGTTCGGCGTCGGCGACACGCCGTCGCTGCCCGGTGTGCAGATCGCGGCGGAGGATTATCGCCGTCTCGCGCGCCTCGCCAAGATCGGCCCGGCCCCGACGCTCGAGATCGCCAGCGACGTGCGTTTCGATGACAGCGACCGCAACGCGTACAATATCATCGCCGAAATCCCCGGCAGCGACCCCAAGGCCGGCTATGTCATGGCCGGCGCGCATCTCGATTCGTGGGTGGCGGGCGATGGTGCCGCCGACAATGGCGCGGGATCCGCAATGGTGATGGAGGCGGCGCGGATCATCGCCAAGACCGGCATCCGCCCCAAGCGGACGATCCGCTTCGCACTTTGGGCGGGCGAGGAACAGGGGCTGCTCGGCTCGCTCTCTTATGTCGAAAGCCATCTCGCGACGCGCGGCAGCCCGAGCGACCCCAAACTCAGCGGGCTGGCTTTGTATCAGGGTTGGTCAAACCGTTGGCCGATCACCCCCAAGCCCGGCTGGGGCGATCTCGCGGCCTATTTCAACCTCGACAACGGATCGGGCAAGGTGCGCGGCATTTATGTCGAGAATAACCCCGCCGTCGTGCCGATCTTCCGCGAATGGCTCAGCCCGTTCGCGCCGATGGGGGCGAAGGACGTGGTGATCCGCAAAACCGGCGGCACCGACCATGTCTTCATGCAAGCGGTCGGCGTGCCCGGTTTCCAGTTCATTCAAGACCCGCTCGATTACGACAGCCGTGTCCACCATTCAGGCGTAGACACGTTCGATCATCTGAAGGGCAATGACATGCGCCAGGCCTCGATCATCCTCGCGTCGTTTTTGGTCAATGCGGCGAATGCCGACAAGGCCCTGCCCCGCCCGCCGCTGCCGACCAAGCCGGTGACGACCGACCCCTTCGCTTACTCGGATGAGGAAGAATGATGACCGACCCACTTAAAATCCTCCCCCGGGAACCGGGGGAGGGGGACCCTGAGCATTCAGCGAAGGGTGGAGGGGGAGCAACGGCAGTTGTTTCGCCCAGCCCCAGCCCCCTCCACCACTCGGCTGAAGTAGCCGAGCGGTCCCCCTCCCCCGCTTTGCGAGGGAGGATTTAAGATGGCCCGTCGCGGACATCGTCCTTCGCAGGCTCCCGCCGGGCGCCCGCGTTTCTGGGGGCGGCATGCGGTTACCGCAGCGCTCGCCAATCCCGAGCGCGTGGTACGCAAAATGTGGGTGACGCGCGAGGCGGCGGCGAGCCTCGACATTCCGCCGGTGATCCCGATCGTCTATGCCGATGTGCAGGATCTTGCGCGGCTGGTGCCGGGCGACGCGCCGCATCAGGGGCTGGTGGCCGAGGTCGATCCATTGGAGGACATCTGGCTCGCCGATCTGTTGCAACAGGGTGAGGGCGATCCCCCTGAAAAACAACGCCCCTTGCTGATCCTCGACGGCGTGACCGATCCGCACAATGACGGCGCGATCCTGCGCTCCGCCGCCGCATTCGACGCGCTTGGCATCGTCACGCCCGATCGCAACGCACCGCCCGAATCGGGCGTGATCGCGCGCGCCGCATCGGGTGCGCTCGAACTCGTGCCGTGGGTGCGCGTCGTCAATCTGGCGCGCGCGCTCGAGGAAATCGCCGAGGCTGGCTTCTGGCGCGTCGGCCTCACCGGCGAGGCGAATCAGACCTTGGTCAAGGCGATGGGGACGCAGCGCATCGCGCTCGTGCTCGGCGCCGAGGGCGAAGGCATGCGGCAGAATACCGCTTCGCATTGCGATGAGCTTGCGAAACTGCCGATCTCGCATAGGATCGAAAGCCTGAACGTGTCGAATGCCGCGGCGATCGCGCTTTATGCGGTGGCGACTCGTTAGAGAAGAACTGGGCGCTAAACGGGGGATCGGAGATAATGGCTCGTCTCGCAAAGGCTCTGCTCGCGCTGCTGCTGCCCTTCGCGCTGGCGAGCTGCGTGCTGACGCCGGGCAAATTCGTGTCGACGCTCAGGATCGATGCCGATCGCCATTTCACCTTCACCTATGTCGGCGAGGTGATCAGCGATGACAATGAGCATCTCTCGCAGGGCCCCGGTGAGGCCGTTTCCGCCGATGGCACATCCGAATCGACGAAGCGGCCAACGCCAGCCGAACGCGCGGAAACCGTTCGCGCCGAGGACGAAAAGGGCAAGGCGATCGCTGCGGCGCTGGCCAAGGAAGCGGGGTATCGCCGCGTGGCCTATCTCGGACGCCATAAATACAGCATCGACTATGCCATTTCAGGCACGCTGGACCACACCTTCGTCTATCCGTTCAACATCGATGCCGAGGTACTGGTACCGTTTCTGGCGATCGAGCTGCGCGGCAATAACACGGTGCGCGTGTCGGCCCCGGGGTATGCCAATGGCAACGACAAAACCGCTTCGGTACCCGGCATGGTCAACAAAACCAGCCAGCTCGACGGCAGCTTCACGCTCGACACCGATGCCGAGATCGTGAGCCAGAACAATGAGGATGGCGCGGTGACGGCGGGCGCGCGCAAGACCGTGACATGGAAGGCGACACCGACCAGCAAGGATGCGCCCACCGCAGTCCTGCGCTTCCGGTGATCCCGGCGGCGACGCAGCGCGAGACCGACCTCGAAACGCTGTTGCTGGGCCCGGTGCTCGCCGAACGGGACTGTGGCGAGTGCACGGCGTGCTGCACCGTGCTGACCGTGAACACGCCGGAATTCGCGAAACCCGCCGGAGTCGCTTGCGTCAACCTGACGGCCGCCGGGTGCGGCATCCATGCGACCCGGCCCCGCATCTGCCGGACATGGTTCTGTGCTTGGCGAAGGGTCGCGAACATGCCCGACGAAGCCCGGCCCGACCGGTCAGGCCTGCTGGTGTCGCTCACTTTCGTCCACAAGCCGCAGAACTGCTTCGAAGGCGTCTCAATCACCGTGCGTGCGCTCGACGGGAGCGACGCGATCGCTAGCGGCATGGCCGCGACCGTGCTCGACAGCGTCTGCGATCAACTCGTCCCGGTCTGGTTCAGCGACGGAGCGGACAAGATGTTGATGCACCCCGAGGATGCGGTTGCGCGCCTCGTCCTCTCGGGCGCGCCAGCCCCCGCCGATGTGCGCGAGGAGGTCACTGCATGGCGCGAACAATACGGACTTTTCGCGTCCGACGCATAGGCCCCGGACGCCCGCCCGCGTCAATCCTCTGCGGCTATCGTAACCTTCAACCCGTCCAGCGCATCGGTCAGCTCGATCTGGCACGACAGGCGCGAGGTCGCGGTGCGATCCGCCGAGGAATCGAGCAAATCATTCTCGTCTTCGCTCATCTTCGGCAGTTTGGCCGCAAATTCCGGGTCGACATGCACATGGCACGTCGCGCACGAGCAGCAGCCACCACACAGCGCCAAAATCTCATCGATTCCGGCGTCCCGAATCACTTCCATCACCGAAAGGCCGGCCTCGCCCGCGATCTCGCGTTCTTCCCCTTCGCGGGTCGTGACGATAAGCTTGGGCATGAACGATCCTTTTCGGGTAGCGATAGCGCCACCGCCATGCCGCCAGACGCGGCGCCGATCAAGAGACAGCGTATGGGACTGACCGCCGACCAGCTAAAGACCGCGCTCGATGTGCTCGCCGCGCGCGAGCCGGCGCTTGCCGCAGCGGTCGGTCGCATGGGCTATCCCGCACCCCGGATTTCCCCGCGCGGCTATGCCACTCTGCTGCGCACGATCATCGGCCAGCAAGTCAGCACCAAGGCCGCGCAGAGCGTGTGGCACAAGCTGGAGGGCATCGTCGGCGATCTGACCGACCCCGGCTCGGTTACCCGCGCGAGCGACGAGCAATTGCGCGAAGCCGGCCTGTCACGCCAGAAAGCGGGCTATGCGCGGAGCCTGTCGGCACTGGTGACGAGCGGCGAACTCGATCTGGCGAACCTGCCCGCCGATGACGAGGAAGCGATCGCCAAGCTGGTCGCGGTCAAGGGCATCGGGCGCTGGTCGGCCGAAATCTATTTGCTGTTCGCCGAAGGCCGCACCGATATCTGGCCGGCCGGTGATCTCGCGGTGCAAATCGAGGTAGGCCGCATCCTCGGCCATGCGGAGCGGCCGAGCGAGAAGCTGACCCGCGAGCTGGCGGAAGCATGGCGCCCGCATCGCGGTGCCGCCGCAATCTTCGCGTGGCATCACTACAACAGCGACATGAAGGTGGTTTGAGCTGGTAGAGACGCCACCCCGGCGAAGGCCGGGGCCCAGTTGCGACCGCCGTGGAGATCGGGCACGGCGTTCGACCATTACCGCTTTCACGACTGGGCCCCGGCCTGCGCCGGGGTGGAATTTTTGAAGGGATGCCGCAATGGCTCACTGGAAGCTCGGCATCATCGGCGGCTCGGGCCTGTACGCGATCGATGCGCTGCACAACCCGCAGTGGCGGCGCGTCGATACGCCGTGGGGCCAACCCTCCGACGAATTGCTGTTCGGGTCGATCGGCGAGGTCGAACTGGTATTCCTGCCACGGCACGGGCGCGGGCATCGGATCAGCCCGTCCGAGCTCAACTTCCGCGCCAACATCGATGCGCTGAAGCGGTCGGGTTGCACCGATCTGGTCGCGATTTCCTCGATCGGGAGCTTGCGCGAGGAATTGCCGCCGGGGCATTTCGTAGTGGTCGATCAATTCATCGACCGGACCGTCGCGCGCACATCGAGCTTCTTCGGGACGGGCATGGTCGCGCACGTCTCGATGGCCGAGCCGGTATGCCCGCGTCTGTCGGACTATGCGGCGAAAGCCGTGGCGGCGGCCGGCGGCGCTGTCACCAAGGGGGCGACCTATCTCGCGATGGAGGGGCCGCAATTCTCCAGCCGCGCGGAAAGCCTGCTCTACCGCCAATGGGGCGCCGATGTGATCGGCATGACCGCGATGCCCGAGGCGAAACTCGCGCGCGAAGCCGAGCTGCCCTATGCGCTGATCGGGATGGTGACCGATTATGATTGCTGGCGTGAGGAAGCCGCCTTTGTAGAGGTGAGCGAAGTCATCAAGCAAATGAGCGCGAATGGCGAGATTGCGCGCAAGGCGGTTGCGGCTCTCGTCGCGGCCCTCCCCGCAGAACGGACACCTTCCCCGCTCGACACCGTGCTAGACCATGCCCTGATCACCGCGCCCGAAGCGCGCGATCCGGCGGTGCTGGCGATGCTCGATGCGGTTGCGGGACGGGTGCTCAAATAGCGCCGCAGGCAATCCCCTCCTCTTTCTTTCCTTCGTGGCTTTGCGTCTTTGTGTGAAAAAATTTCACACACGAAGACACAAAGGCACAAAGAAGGGAGTTTAGGCTGCGCCGCTTGCTTAGAGCGTGATATCTTTATCTTGACCCGTTCGTTTCGAGCGAAGTCGAGAAACAGGCCACCAATGCTACGCGAGGGTTTCTCGACTTCGCTCGAAACGAACGGATGGGAATGTAACTCAACCTAAAGTCATCCCGCTTTAGGATGTGAACGCGATGATGCGTTCCGCCTCCGCCAGATGCAGCCGTTCAACCATCTCGCCATTCACCCGGATCGCGCCCTTGTCCGCATTTTCCGGAAGCGCGAACGCCGCGATCACCGCCTCCGCCCACGCCACGCGTTCCGCCGAAGGCGCGAAGGCGCGGTTGGCGGGGGCGATTTGCGCGGGGTGGATCAGGGTCTTGCCATCGAAGCCGAACGCCGCGCCTTGCGCGCATTCCGCCGCCAGTGCCGGCGTATCGGCGAGCACATTGGACACGCCATCAAGCGCGATCAGGCCATGCGCGCGGGCCGCCGTGACGATGGCGGTCAAGTGCGGCAGCAACGGCAGCCGGTCTGTGCCGGGGGTGCAGCGCATGTCCTTGGCGAGATCATTGGTGCCCGCGACCAGGCATGCGAGGCCGGGCGTCGCGGCAATTGCCGGGAGCGCGAGCATCGCGGCGCAGGTCTCGATCATCGCCCAGAGCGGCATGTCGCCGAGGATCGCGCGCGCCGCGCACAGATCATCGGGGTGCGACACCTTGGGCAGCAGCACGGCATCGAACCCGGCGCCGATTGCGGCGGCGCAATCATCCTGCCCCCACTCCGTGTCGAGCGCGTTGATGCGTAGCACGAGCAAACGCGCGCCGAAGCCGCTGTCGCGCGCCGCCGCCAGCGCTTGCGCGCGCGCCGCGTCTTTGGCCTCGGGCGCGACCGCATCCTCCAGATCGAGGATCACCGCATCGCAATCGAGCCCGCGCGCCTTTTCGATCGCCCGCGCATTAGAGGCTGGCATGAACAATGCGCTGCGAATTTGCCTCAAGGCGTGGTCGGCTCACGCCGGGTCGGCGCCGGCGCATCCTCCCATCCCCCACCGAGCGCCTTGAACAGACTGATCTGCGCGTCCGCCACCGCCGCGTCCGACTGCGCCAGCGCCGCACGCGCATCGGCGCGGTCACGCTCGGCCTGAATCAGCAGCAGGAAACTGTCGGCGCCGTAATCGAAGCGCAATTGCGACAGCTTGGCGGCACCACTGCTCGACGCCTCGGCGCGGCGCAGCGCAGCATTGCGATCAAGCGCACCGGCATAGCGCGCGAGCGCCTGCTCGGTTTCCTGCAAAGCGGTCAGCACCTTGCCGTCGAAGGTCGCGAGACTGGCATCCGCCCCGGCACGCGCCTGGCGCACGCGGGCGCGGCCGACGGTCTGGTTGGGGAAGCTCCACGAAATCAGCGGGCCGACCGAATAATTGACCGAAGTGCCCTTGAACAATTGGCTGCCACGCGTGGAATTGAGGCCGATGCTGCCGAGCAATTGAATCTTGGGATAAAGATCGGCGACCGCCACCCCGACCCGCGCGGTATCCGCCGCCAGCGTCCGCTCCGCCGCGCGCACATCGGGGCGGCGCGCGATCAGCGCGGTGCCATCGCCAACCGGCAGCACGTCTTTCACGCGCGGCGGAGTGGTGCAGGCATCGGCCTCGCGGTCGACCTGTTCGGGCGGTAAGCCCGTCAGCACCGCCAGCGCATAAAGCGATGCGCGCCGTTCGGCCTCGAAGGTCGGGATCGTGGCTTGCGTCTGCGCCAGCAACACGTCGGCGCGCTGCACATCGCGCCGCGTACCCCGGCCCGCAGTAAACAGCGTGTTGGTCAGGCCAAGCGTCTTTTGCTGGAGCGCGACCGTCTCCAGCGCGACGGCGCGCTGCGCGGCATTGCTGCACGCACTGGCATAAGCGCGCGCGGTTTCCGCCGCGACCGCGACGCGCGCGGCATCGAGTTGCGCTTGCGCGGCTTGCGCATCGCCACGCGCCGCCTCGACCGCGCGCGTCACGCCGCCGAACAGGTCGATTTCATAGGACGCGTCGAAACCGAGCTTGAACGAGTCGAACTGGAAAGTCTGTGGCTTCGCGCTGCTTCCGCCGAACGCAGCGGCGTTGGCGCTGTTACCTTGCTGGCGCGCATATTGCGCGCTGGGGCTGGTCGATGGCCGTCGAGCGCCGTTTTGTTCGGACAGCACCGCGCGTGCGCGCTCCAGATTGGCCGCCGCCACGCGGATATCGGCATTGTGCGCCAGCGCTTCGGTCACCAACCGATCGACGACCGGATCGTCATACAGCCGCCACCAGTGATCGGGCAGCGCGCTCGGCGCGACTGCCGGACCCCGCGCGGTTTCGCTGAAACTGCCACCGGTGGCGGGCAGCGGTGTGCTCGGCTTGACATAATTCGGGCCGACGACGCAGGCCGACAATGCCAGAGCCGGGGCGAGCGCCGGGACGAGGCTCAACAAGCGCTTCATGCCGGATTTCCTTCGGGATGCGAGAGCGTCGGCCCAGGCTCCGGATCACGGCGGCCACGACGCAGCTTGGCCACAACCCAATCGCCGCCCTTGCGGCTGATGACGTAGAAGCTCGGCGTGAACAGCAAACCGAAGGTGGTCACTCCGATCATCCCGAAGAACACCGCGACGCCCAGCGCCTTGCGCATTTCCGCCCCCGGCCCGTTGCCGATCACCAGCGGCAACACGCCGAGGATGAACGCGATCGAGGTCATCAGGATCGGGCGCAAGCGCTGTTCGGCGGCATGTTCGGCGGCGGCGCGCAGTTCCATGCCGTCGATTTCGTTCTGGCGCGCGAATTCGACGATCAGGATTGCATTCTTGGCGGCAAGACCGATCAGCACGACGAGGCCGATCTGCGTCAGGATATTATTGTCCATCCCCATGATGTTCACGCCGACAATCGCCGCCAGCAAGCACATCGGCACGATCAGGATGACGGCGAAGGGCAGTACCAGACTCTCGTAATTCGCGGCGAGCAACAGGAACACGAACAGCACCGCAAGGGCGAACACCAGACTTCCGGTATTGCCCGCCTGCGTTTGCTGGAAGGCGATTTCGGTCCATTCGTAGCTCATGCCCTTGGGCAAAATCTCGCCCGCCAGCTTGGCCATCGTCGCCAGGCTTTGGCCCGAGGAATAGCCGGGCACGGTGTCGCCCTGCAGCTCGGCCGAAGGATAGAGGTTGTAGCGCACCACACGGTACGGCCCGCTATCATTGCGGAGCGTCATCACCGCATCAAGCGGCACCATATTGCCCGCCGCCGAGCGCGTACGCAAATGCCCGACATCGGAAATCTGGTCGCGATACGGCGCATCGGCCTGCGCCGTCACCCGGTAGGTCCGCCCGAGATAATTGAAATCATTGATATAGGATGAGCCGAGATAGGTGCCGAGCGTCGAGAAGACATTCGCCACCGGCACGCCGAGCTGTTCGGCGCGCTCGCGGTCGATATCGGCGAACAGGCGCGGAGTCCGCGTGTTGAAGGTGGTGAAGGCCGAGGTGATGCCCGGCGTCTGGTTCGCCCGCATCATCATCCCGAAGGCTGCACCTTCGAGCGCCTTATAGCCAAGATTGGTGCGATCCTCGATCAGCATCTTCCAGCCGCCGCCCGTGCCGATTCCGGATACGGGAGGCGGCGGGATGACGAGCAGGAGGCCACCGGCGAGCGGCCCGAACGCTTGGCGCATCTGGTTGGCGATAGCGTTCGAATCGATCCGGTCGGCCTTGTCCTTCAACGCGATGAACATCGCGCCGCCATTCGACGCGGTCGAGAAGGTTGCGCCGTCGAGGCCCGAAAAGGCGACCGTGTCGCGCACCGCCGGATTTTGCCGCGCGATCGCCCCGGCTTGGGTCAGGAGATCCGTCGTCCGCTGCAGCGATGCGCCGGGTGGCAATTGCGCCGCCACGATCAGATAACCCTGATCCTGCGCCGGAATGAAGCCGGTCGGCGTCGCCGTGAAGCGCCACCCGGCCAGTCCGATCAGCACGACATAGGCGATCGCGATCACCGTCAGGCTACGGATCGCGCGCGCGGTGAACTTGCCGAAACGATCGCCCAGCCAATCGAACCCGCGGTTAAAACCCCTCGCAAACCGGCTCCCCACCCCGCGCCAGCCGGCCACCGGCTCGGCATGGGTCTTGGGCTTGAGGATCAGTGCCGCCAACGCGGGTGACAGCGTCAATGACACGAACGCCGAAATCGCCGTTGCCGAGACGATCGTCAGCGCGAATTGCTGGTAGAATTGCCCCGAAATGCCCGGAATGAAGCTGGTCGGAATGAACACACCGCAAAGTACCAGCGCAATCGCGATCAACGCACCCGACACTTCGTCCATCGTCTGATGCGCGGCTTCGAGCGCGGTGAGACCCTTTTCCTCCATCAACCGCTCGATATTTTCGACCACGACGATCGCGTCGTCGACGACGATCCCGATCGCCAGCACCATGCCGAACAGCGAGAGATTGTTGAGGCTGAACCCAAACCCGGCCAGCACCGCAAAACTACCGATCAGCGACACCGGGATCGCAATGATCGGGATGAGCGCCGCGCGCCAGCTTTGCAGGAACAGCAGCACGACCAGCGCAACGAGGATCAGCGCCTCGACCAGCGTATGCTCCACCGCCTCAATCGAAGCCGAGATATATTCGGTCGGGTTGTAGGGAATCGAATATGCGAGCCCGGGCGGGAAGCTTTGCGCCGCGCGTGCGATTTCCGCCTTCACCGCGGCGGCCGTGCTGAGTGCGTTTGAGCCGGGCAATTGCGTTACGCCGATCGCGGTCATCCGCTTGCCGTTGAGCGCGGCGTTGATCGTATAATCCTGCGCACCAAGCTCGATCCGCGCGACATCGCGTAGCCGTGTGAGGCGCCCCTGATCGTCGCGCTTAACAATGATCTCGCCGAACTGGTCCGTGGTCGTCAATCGCCCGGTTGCCTGAATGCCGAGCTGGAATGCGGTGCCGCCTTGGTTGAACGGCGGAGCACCGACCGTCCCGACCGCGACCTGCGCATTTTGCGCGCGCACCGCCGCGACGATTTCATCGACGGTAAGGTTGCGCGATGCGGCACGATCGGGATCGATCCAGACGCGCATATTGTAATCGCGGCCGCCGAACGTACGCGTGCCGCCGACGCCGGGGATACGATTGATGCGGTCGATGATCTGCGTCGTCGCATAGTTCGAGACGTAGGATTCGTTGAGCGACCCGTCGGGCGAGGTGAGCGCGATCACCAACAACAGATCGGGCGCGTTTTTGCGCACCGTCACACCGATTTGACGCACTTCCGCGGGAAGCCGAGGCTCAGCGCTGGAAACGCGGTTCTGCACCAGCACCTGCGCCTGATCGACATTGGTGCCCTGTTTGAAAGTTACCGTGATCGCCAGCGCGCCGTCGCCGGTATTGGACGAGGACATGTAGATCATGTTCTCAACGCCGTTGATCTGCTCCTCGAGCGGCGCGGCGACGGTCTCGGCCAGCGTTTCGGCATTGGCACCCGGGAAGGTCGCGTTGACGACCACGGTCGGCGGGGCGATGCTGGGATATTGCGCGACCGGCAGCGACGGATAGGCGACCACGCCGAACACGACGATCAGGATCGACAGCACCGCCGCAAAGATCGGCCGGTCGATGAAGAAATGGGGGAATTTCACAGCGCGCTCAGCCTTATTTGGCGGTGGCGTCGGAGGCGGGCGGCGCGCTTTCCGGGGTCGACTGCGGTGAGGTGTCGGCGGCCTTGGGGCGCATCTTCACCAGATTCGCCTTTACCGCGACACCGGGTTGCAACGTCGTGATCCCTTCGATCACGACCCGCTCGGTCGGCGCCAGCCCCGATTTGACGACCCGCAAGCCCTCGACCTGCGGCCCGGTCTCGATCGGGCGCGGGACAACCTTGCCGTCCTTACCGACGACATAGACGAGCTTGCGCGTCTGATCGGTGATGATCGCTTCATCGGGCACCAGCATAGCGTGATACGTACCCGAACCCAGCAACCGCGCCCGCCCGAACAGGCCGGGGGTGAGGAAACCATCGGGATTGGCGATCACCGCATGCGCGCGGATCGTGCCCGAATTGGGGTCGATCGCATTGTCGACGAATTCCATCCGCCCGTGCCAGCGATAGCCCTGTTCGTCGGCCAATTGCACGTCGACCGGGTTGGGCGTGGTGCGCGATGATCCGCGCTCGCCCGCTTTGTCCTGCCGCAGATATTTTAGGTAGAAACTCTCGGCCCCTTCGAACGAGAACCAGATCGGATCGGTCGAGACCACGCGCGTCAGCACGGTTTGCGCTTCGGTCGCGTAATTGCCCTTGCTCACGCGCCGATCGGAGACGACGCCGGTGATCGGCGAGCGGACCGAGGTGAAGCCCAGATTAAGCTGCGCGGTCGACACGTTTGCGCGCGCCGCGCCGAGATCGGCTTGCGCGCTGCGGAGCGTCGCCAGCTTGGTTTCATATTCTTCCTTGCTGATCGCTTCGGCTGCCAGCAATTTGTCCGCACGCGCCAGCTCGGACTGGGCGTTGCCGACCGCCGCCTGCGCCTTGGCGACTTGCGCGCGCGCCTGAGCGAGCGTCGCGAGATAGGGGCGCGGGTCGATCGTGAACAAGACTTGGCCTGCACGGACGCGCTGGCCGTTGGCGAACAGCACCCGGTCGATTGTGCCGGAAACACGCGGCCGCAGTTCGACGTCCTGAATCGCCTCGAAGCGGCCAACATATTCGTCCCAGTCGACGACGTCGCGTTGCAGCGGCACCGCCACGGTGACTTGGGGCGTTGGTCGCGGCGGCGGTCCACCCTTCGAACAGGCGGCAAGCGCAATCATCGCCGTCGTCGCCAAGATCGTGCGAAACTGGCCTGAAAGGATCGTCATCGGCATCAAGGTCCCCACGAACGGTATTGGCTTAGATCGTTTCGCAATCGCACAATAGTTCGTTCGAACGAACACGGCAAGCGCAGAAAGAGTGTTCCGCTCGGTTCGGCGGCGTGTTTTCTCGTCCAAAAGTGCGAACGATTATGCTGCATTGCAAGAGGGCGATTTGATCTTCGTCGGGAGCAAATAGCAACGCTTTGAAACGAATATCGAAAAACCTGTCACGCGGCCACCCCCTCGACGCGGCGGGAGCGGCGTGACAGAGCGAAACGATGGACGCGCCGACCCGCTCTACCAATGTCACAACGCCGCGTGCGGGGATCGCCTCGGTCTGGCAGCCCGCCACGGCGTTCGTGCGGGTCTTTAGCGACTTTGCCGGGCGGCGCGGCTGGATCGCGACCGGCCTGGTCGCGGCGGGGGCGGTGCTCGATGGCGTCGGCTTGCTGCTGTTGATTCCGATTCTCGATTCGGTGGTGACCCGCGCAGGCGGCGAATCGCGGATCGGCGCGGCATTGGATGCGATCGGGCTGCACACCGCGTTTGCGCGACTGCTGGCGCTGCTGGGTGCGTTCGTCCTGCTCGCAGTGATGCGGGCGCTGGTGCAATATGCCCGTGATCTGGCGCTGGCGAAGCTGCAATCGACCTTTGTCGAGCATCAACGCAATCAGGTGATGCGCGCGGTTGCCGCTGCCTCGTGGAGCCGGATTGTCGGTCTGCGGCATGCCCGCATCACCAATCTCATCACCACCGAAGTCGGCCGGGTCGCAGGCAACGCGCAATTCCTGATCCAAGGCTCGGTCGCCGCCGCGATGCTGCTGGTGCAGGCGGCGCTCGCGTTGACGCTCGCGCCGGTGCTCACGCTCGCGACAACGGCACTGGTGCTGATCGGCGGCAGCGCGGTGTTTCTGGCGCAAGGCAAGATCCGCGACATCGGCGCGGGCGTGGTGCTGGGCAATGCCGCATTGATGGGCAGTGCCAGCGGTTTCCTGAGTGGATTGAAAGCCGCAGCGGCACAGAATACCCAGCGCGAATTCATCGCTGAATTCGAAACCATTCAGGTGCAGTTGCGCGAAATCCAGATGTCGTTTCAACGCCGTCAAGCCAATAGTCGTCGCACCTTTGCGATCGGATCGGGCCTTGCCGCAGCGGCGGTCGTGCTGATCGGCTTTGCAACCAACGTGCCGCCGGCCGTGTTGATTACGCTGGTGGTGATCTTCTCGCGGGTGAGTGGCCCCGCGATCATGATCCAGCAATCCGCACAGAGCTTCTTCTTCGCGCTGCCCAGTTTCGAGGCGTTGCAGGCGTTCCAGAGCGAGCTCGCCGCCGAGCGCGCGACCACCACGGCCCCGGTGCCGCCGCCACCCGGTGCGATCGAAGCGCGCGATCTGGTGTATCTTTATGCGACCGGCGGCGGGATAAGCGACGCGAGCGTGACGATCGAACCCGGCAGTTTCGTCGGCATTGCCGGACCATCGGGGGCGGGCAAGACGACGCTGATCGATTTGCTGATCGGCCTGACCGAACCACAGACCGGGACGCTGTCGGTTGGCGGGATGGTGCTCGATGCGGGCGGCCGCACGGGCTGGCGCGACGGCGTCGCCTATGTGCCGCAAGAGGGCTTCCTGTTTCACGACAGCGTCCGGCGCAACCTCGCCTGGGGCAATCGCGATCCCGACGAGGCGGCGATGTGGGACGCGCTCGAATTCGTCGGCGCGGACGCGCTGGTGCGACGCATGCCCGAGGGGATCGACACGATCGTGGGGGAGCGCGGTGCGCTGCTGTCGGGCGGCGAGCGGCAGCGGCTAGCCTTGGCGCGCGCGATCCTGCGGCGGCCGCGCTTGTTGGTGCTCGACGAGGCGATGAACGCGATCGACGCGGCGAGCGAAACGCTGCTGCTCGGAAGGATCGCAGCGCTGGAGCCGCGCCCGACGATCCTGATGATTTCACACCGCGCGGAGAGCATGGCGACGTGCGATCAGGTTATCCGGGTGGAGGGGGGTGTGGTGGCGGGGTAGCGGCTGCTCGCCTAACACCACGCTCGCCACCCCGGCGAAGGCCGGGGCCCAGTCGCGGAACAGAAGCGGCGAAGGACCGCGCCATCCCATCGACCTGCGCAACTGGGCCCCGGCCTTCGCCGGGGTGGCGCTTACGCGAGCCGGAGGTTCGCAGAACGTCCGTGCAGTTTCCGCCGTATCTTCGGGCGCTCTAGGATCGATAGAGTTCGAGCCCGCAAAAGATTAGCCCGCAAGCCGTTCCGACAATCCCAGCGATGCGGAGGCGTTTTGGGTCACGCAGCCAAGGATAGGCTTGATAAGTGCGCTGTTCCTCAAAGAAAGTGTCATCGCTCTTAGCAATACGCGCCTCAACAGCCTCGGCTCGTCTGCGAGGCCACAAAGCCATCGCAAGGCTACTTAACGTCATTATGATGCCGAATATCAGCATGGCTTTGATCCCATTCGCACCAGTCTCAGCAAGTACCATCGATATTGTGTTTTTACCATTCATTGCCAATCGCCGCAGAACGGAAGCGCCACAACCTTCAAACCCCCTACCGCCCAACCACCACCCCGCCCTTCATCACCCAACTCACCCGCCGCACCGCCGCGATGTCGCGCGTCGGATCACCCGGTACCGCGATCAGATCGGCGAGCAGCCCCGGCTTCACGCTGCCGCGATCGGCGAGGTGGAAAATCCGCGCATTGCCCGATGTCGCCGCGATCAGCACCTGCGCTACCGGCATCCCCGCCGCAGCCATCAATTCCATCTCGCGGGCATTCTCTCCATGCGCGAAGACGCCGACGTCGCCGCCCATGCAGATTGGCACACCGAGCGACCGGGCGAGCGAGAACGAGGCGCGGTTTTCGGCGACGGCGGGAGGCACCGGGTCGCCGCCGGTCCAGCCGCGATAGCGCGAGACCGCGTCCGACGCCGCCAGCGTCGGGCACAAGGCAATCCCCTTCGCCGCCATGGCGCGGAAGATCTCGGGCGTGCCGCCATAGCCATGCTCGATCGTATCGGCCCCGGCCGCGATCGCGCGGCGCATCCCCTCAGGCGTCGAAGTGTGGACCGCGACGGTCCGTCCGGCATCATGCGCCGCCTCGACCGCGGCCTTCATTTCGGCGGCGGAGAAGGTCGGGCGGCTCGGCTCGCCCGAGCCCCAGCGATAATCGCCATAGAGTTTGACGACATCCGCGCCGGCCGCGATCTGACTGCGTACGACGCGGACGAGGTCGTCGACGCCGCTGGCTTCCTCGGCGCCTTGCGGGATGGCGACGCCGGGTTCGAAGCCCTTGGGGCCGTACGCCCCTTTTGCCACAATCGCGCGGGTCGCGACGATCAGGCGCGGGCCCGGCACGACCCCTTGCGCGATTGCCTGACGGAGCCCGACATCGGCATAGCCCGCGCCCTCGGTACCGAGATCGCGTTCGGAGGTGAAGCCCGCGAGCAGCGTGACGCGCGCCTGCGCCACCGCGCGGGCGGTGCGCAGGGCGAGCGGCTCGTGCAGCACCTGATCGTCCCAGCTCGTCTCGTTATAGGGGTGGAGGAAGAGGTGCCCGTGCCCCTCGATCATGCCGGGCATCAGCGTCTGGCCGGGCAAGTCGATCATCTCGGCATCGGCGGGTGCGGTGAGCGCTGGCCCGACCGCGACGATCTTGTCGCCCGTCACCAACACTTGCCAGCCGGGATGGGCCACGGGATCGACCCCGTCGAACACAGCAGCGGGGCGCAGCAACACGGTATGCGGCGGCGCGGGCGTCGGCGCGGCGCCCAACGCGAGGAGGGCAAAACCGAGCAACCATTTCATCGTTTCGTCTCCGTAAGCGATTGTCGCGCGGCGCGATGCCCGATAGCTTCGGGACCATGGATAGACTCCCCCGCACCGCGCGCAACCTGCTTGCCGCAACCGCCCTGTTCGCGATCGCGGCAGCCCCTGCCCCCAAGGAGTCGGCGCGACTCAAGGCCGAGGCGGCGCGCGTCACGATCACGCGCGACACCTGGGGCATTGCGCATGTCGTCGGGAAGACCGATGCCGATGCGGTGTTCGGCGCGATCTATGCGCAGGCCGAGGATGATTTCAGCCGGATCGAGGCGAATTACCTGACTTCGCTTGGGCGGACTGCGGAGGCGGAGGGCGAGGCTGCGATCTGGGCCGATTTGCGTCAGCGGCTCTATGTCGACCCGACCGATCTCAAGGCCAAGTACCGCCAAAGCGCGCCGTGGCTGCAAAAGCTGATGAATGCCTGGGCCGACGGGCTGAACTATTACCTCGCGACGCACCCGAACGTGCACCCCAAGGTGCTGACGCATTTCGAACCGTGGATGGCTCTATCCTTCACGGAAGGGAGCATTGGCGGCGATATCGAGCGGATTTCGCTCAACGACCTTGCCGCCTTTTACGGTAAGACCAGCGTTGCGGTGGCGGCGGAGGAGGCCGGCCCCGTCCCGCGCGAACCGCGCGGCTCGAACGGCATTGCGATTGCGCCGAAGAACACGGTGGGCGGCCATGCCCTTCTGCTGATCAACCCGCACACCAGTTTCTATTTCCGCTCCGAATTGGAGATGACCAGCGGCGAGGGGCTCAACGCTTATGGCGCCTCCACCTGGGGGCAGTTCTTCATCTATCAGGGCTTCAACGAGAAGGCCGGGTGGATGCACACCTCCTCGGGCGTCGACAATGTCGATGAATTTGCCGAGGATATCTCCCGCAGCGGCGTCTTGGCGCTGTATCGCTACGGCAAGGGCGTCCGCCTGTTTACGACGAAGCGCGTGGCGATCGCCTATCGCAAGCCAGACGGCACGATGGGCAGCCGCAGCTTCACCACCTATGCCTCGCACCACGGCCCGATCATCGCCGAGCGCGGCGGCAAGTGGATCGCGCAGGCGCTCATGTGGAAGCCGATCCCCGCGCTCGAGCAAAGCTGGCTGCGCACCAAGGCGACCGATCTCGCGAGCTATATGAAGGTCGCCGAACGCAAGGCCAATTCCTCCAACGACACGCTGTTCGCCGATGCCAAAGGCGAGATCGCCTATCTCCACCCGCAATTCGTGCCCGTCCGCGACACGCGCTTCGATTATGCCAAGCCGGTCGATGGGGCCAATCCGGCGACCGACTGGAAGGGGCTGCACAGCGTGGCGAGCCTGCCCAATGCCCTCAATCCCGGCATCGGATATGCGTTCAACACCAATAACTGGCCGTGGACCGCGGCCGGGCCGGACAGCCCCAAGGCGACGGACTATCCGCGCTATATGGATACGTTCGGCGAGAATCCGCGCGGGGTGCATGCAAAGCTGCTGCTGAGCGGGCGACACGACTTTACCCCCGAACGGCTGATCGCGGCGGCGTATGACAGCTATCTGCCCGCCTTTGCCGAACTGATCCCGCCGCTGATCAAGGCCTATGACGCGCTCCCCGCCGACGACCCGCGCCGCGCGAAGCTGGCTGGACCGATCGCCGAACTGCGTAATTGGGATTATCGCTGGGGCAAGGATTCAGTCGCGACCACGCTCGGCGTGCTGTGGGGCGGCAAAATGTGGCGCGAGGTCGGCAGCTTTATCCAGGCCGAGCAGATCAACGTGCCGAAATACATCGCCACACGCGTGCCCGACAGCCGCAAGCTCGACGCGCTGGGCGAAGCGATGGACCAACTGACCCACGATTTCGGCGATTGGAAGATGCGCTGGGGGCAGATCAACCGCTTCCAGCGATTGGACGATTCGATCGAGGCCACATTCGACGATGCCAGACCAAGCATCCCAATCCCCTTCACCTCGGCGCAATGGGGCAGCCTCGCCTCGTTCGGCGCGCGGCCTTATGCGAACACAAAGAAGCTTTACGGATCGAGCGGCAACAGCTTCGTCGCGGTGGTCGAATTCGGCCCGAAATTGCGCGCCTGGGCAGTCACCGCAGGCGGCGAGAGCGGCGATCCGGCGTCGCCGCATTTTGGCGATCAGGCCGAGCGTTATGCGACGGGCGCTTTGCGCCCGGTCTATTTCTATCCCGCCGATCTGGCAGCGCATATCGAACGGCGCTATCGGCCCGGCGAAACGATGAAGGAGGTGAAATGATGAGTGTAGCGGGTCTGATGCGCGACGATTTTGCTGTTCATGTCGGCAGCGTCTTCACCCTAGTGGGTGCAGAAGGCACGACGATGCCGTTGACGCTGGTCGAGGCAGAGCTTGGCCGGTCGCCTGCGTTTCAAGACCGGGTGCCCTTCGCCTTGCTCTTCCGCAGCGAGGTCCAGCAGGTCGTGCCGCAGGGGATATACCGCTTCGAGCATCCGGTGATGGGCGAACTCGAAATCTTCATCGCCCCGGTCGCGCGGACGGCGACGGGGATCGATTATGAGGCGGTGTTCAACTGATATGCAGACCGTGCACCACCGCCCCTGAACGGGCAGTGGTGCGCGGGTCCGCGATTATAACGCCGTCACGCTCAATTGCGTGCCGGGAAGATACCTTCGGTCGCGATGCAATATAGCATCGCAAGGCGCGGCTGCGCATTGGAATGCGGCTGGTTGCCACCCGTCTGCGTAATCGCCTGCGGCGCAAGCGTCACCGATGGAGTCGCAGTGGCCGGCGCATAAGCGAGCTGCGGATTGCTGGTTGACAATAGCACCGTCGGCCCTGGCGTCGCGATCAACTGACCGGTACTGCCAACTGCCGTGCCACCTTGAAAGACATGCGTGTGGGTCGGCAATTGCGCCGTCGTCAGCGTGACCGTATCGGACCCCTGCACCTGGCCGATCACCGTCGTCGCCACGCCGGGGGCGCTGCCCCAATGCATCGCGGCGTTGCCCTTAAGATTGGGCAAGCCGAAGGTCGTGGTGCCATTCCCGCCATAGGTCGTGCCGATGACCGCGAAGAGCGCCGAATTTTGCTGGATCGGGATAGTACCGCCGTCGCACAATGCCCAGCCACGCGGCGCGTAGTTGAAGCCGAAGATGCGAATTTCGCCAATGAATGGATCTGCCATGATTTTGCTTCCCGAAAATTAGTTGCGGCTGGGGAAAATCCCCGACAGGGCGATGATGAAGGAAACGCAGAGCGACGGCATATGATTGTCGTGCGGCTGATTCCCCCCAGTGGTGCCGACCGATGAGGGCGACAGCGAGACCGACGTAATCGGCGTAGCACCCGGCACGACATATAAGGACGACCCGGTACCGCCCGGTGCCGCGAGCACCGCCGTCGCACTCGGCCCGGTCAGATTGCCCGTCGCCGTGGTTGCCACCACCATGTGGTTGTGCGCCGGCATTTGCGCTTGGCTGAGCGTAACTGTATCCGATCCGCCAGTTTGGCCGATCTGGCGCGGGGTGAGGCCCGGGCCTGCCCCTTCACCGACGGCGAGCCGCGACTGAAGATTTGGCAAGGCGAAGTTCGTGGTGCCATTGCCGCCATAGGTCGTGCCGATCAGCGCGAAGAGCGCGGAATATTGTGCGATGCTCAACAATTGGCCGTTGCAAAGCGCCCAGTCGCGCGGCGCGTAATTGCCGCCGAACATCCGGATTTCTCCAATGAAATTTTCTGACATTGTGGATGGCTCCTGAAAGTGCAGTCCGATCGCGGCTCAGTTGCGCGACGGGAAAATGCCGCTGTTGGCGATGCAATAATTGAGCACCAGGAAGGGCTGCATATTATCATGCGGCTGACTGCCACCACCGACAGCAATCGAAGTCGGCGACAGCGTGGTCAGCGGGTTGCCAGCGGCGGCGGCATAGAAATCGGTAGCTGGTGACGTATCGTTGGCCAGCGCGTTCCCGGACGGCCCCTTCAGCGTCGCGACGGCCGATGTACCGATCAGCGCATGATTGTGCGCCGGCATGGTCCCGATGGTCAGCGTGACCGTTTCGGTCCCGTCGCGCAGCCCCTGGGGTTCCTCGCTGGAACGATCGATCGGCACGCGACCGCGCAGATCGGGCAGCGCAAAGTTCGTCGTGCCATTGCCGCCATAGGTCGTGCCGAGCAGCGCGAACAACGCACTGTTCTGTTGAATCGACAAGAGCTGGCCGGCGCAGAGCAACCATCCCTTCGGTGGCCACTCCCACGGAAACAGCCTGATTTCGCCCAAGAATGGATCCATGTCGTTCCTCCCCAAGTGCGCCAGCGTGGCGCGTGGTGCAGCGACTCAGCGTGATCGCCGTCTCATCCAAATTATCGAGTTTCAGGTTTTACGCAATCCAAGAATGGACCGGATTCGCAACGAAATACGGTTGCGCAGGCGTGAATAATTTGGCAGCATGAAGAGCGAGTGCGAGACTTGGGCCGCGCGGAAATATGCCAAGGCGTTGTGGAAAATTTGGGGGAAATGATGACGACCGAATCGAACAAATCGCACCTGGATGCGCAACAGCCCCGGGCACCCAAGCGCAAATGGTCCACGCCGGTCGTGATCCAGTCAGACTTGTCCGAGACGAATGTGCCCGTTCCGAACACCCGATCTATTCGGGATCGTATCGGACCTGCTTATAGGTACGCCAGTTAAGTCGGACCGACCGCATGTAGCGCACCGTATTAACGATTGCGCGACTCGATCCAGACCGCGTAGCGCGCTACCGCGATCGAAAGGATAGCCGCATTAAGCGCACGTTGGCGCATCGCTTTCGTTCCGGCATCGGGATTGGTGGCCTGATCGAGCAACGTTCGAATTCGAGGAAAGTCGAAAAACGCGCCCATCCGCGTCGTTTCCAACTGGGCGACGGCCTCGCGGAGTGGCGCGTCGTCCAGACGGAGCGAATCGTCGATCGGGCCATCATTGGCGCGCGGTCGCTCCTGAAATTCGCCTGGCAGAACGTCCTTTAAAGCAACGCACGCCAGATAGCGGTTGCGCCCGTCGCGCACGTCGAGGTGTCGCGGCACGGCCAGCGCGAATTCAACCACGCGTTGGTCGAAAAAGGGGCGGGTCAACATAAGGCCATAAGACGACGCCATTGCTTCCAGTACGGGCGATGTGGCGGACTGACGCTCAAGCAAGTCGATGATCGCACGATTCGTATCGCGCTCTGATGTCCGGGCGGGAAAGCGGTCGGCCCGGCGAACAGCATGGTCTCTTATCATCCGCGCGGTAAAGGATTTTTGTAACAGCATTAAGCGGCCACCGCCCCGGAAACCACGCCGCGCCGCAAGGAGAAAGCCACGGAGCGGCCGCGGCAGCAGCGGAAAGAGCGTGTGTCGCAGCACGATGGTGCGCCAGCGGTCCCCGGTGACAAGCCGATGCGCCAGCATTTCACGCAACAACGTCGGTATGCGCCCCTGTGCGGCAAGATTCGCCAGCGCCATCTGACCGCGATCGTTGAGGGTATAGTCCCCGCCATGCCCATCCATCACCAAACGCGCGCCAGCCGACCTCAGTACGGAATAGGGTTCGGCATCGGCATAGGCCAACGTCGTAACCGGCAGGCCAGCGTTCGCCACGAAATACCCCTCGAGCCCGTCGAGCGGGTTTTGCTCGCGAAAATCGATATAATGGACATCGAGATGCGGCATGTCGCGCTTGCAAATTTTGACCCATGGGCGCGGATCGTGCGGCCATCCCTCCGCACGCTCGGGCATGGCCAAGGTCACTGTCGCCAGCTTGCCGTTCGCCGGCAATGCAGGACCCGCAAGCGCCGCAATCGATCCGCTATCGAAACCTCCGCTGAACGACAGGCCCGGCCGATCGACCAGCCGCCGCACCCGGCATGCGACGGCCTCTTCCAGAACTTGCCGGTACTTCGCAACGTAATAGGCATCGTCATGGCCGAGATGCGCCGGGTCGGCGCGTGGCGACCAATAGCGAGTCTCTTCCACAGTTCCGCCCGTGTCGATCGCCAGCGTCGTCCCGCCGCCCGCACTGCGAATGCCGGCGTGGGGCGTTCGCCCGTCTATGGCGTTACCCCAGAAGTTTACGAAATAGCCGAGCCACACTTCGTCGAGCGCGCGCGGCACGCCGGGGGCTGCCCATAATGCCGGGATATCGGAGGCGAAAGCGACAAAGCCCTCGCCCAGATGATAGTGCAGCGGTCGTTGACCCATGTGATCGCGCGCGAGCAGCAGCCGCTTGCGCGCGACATCCCAGACCGCAAATGCAAAGTCGCCGATCAGCCGCGCCGGACAGGCCTCGCCCCAGCGGCGATAGGCGTGGAGGACGAGTGCACTGTCCGACATAGTCGCGAGGCCTGCGGGGTCGAGATCGAGCGCCGCCGCCAATTCTTCGCGATTGTCGATCCGGCAATCGGCGACCACGACCAACCCGGCGTCGCGATCGTAGAGCGGTTGCTGATCGAACGCATCCTCGCGCGTTATCCGCATCAGCCCATGGCCAAGCCCGATCGGTCCGTCGACAAAGGTCGCGGACCCGTCGCCGCAGCGCACCGCCATCGCCGCGCCCATGCGGTCCACGTCGCTCTCGGCCACGCCCACGCCGTCGAAGCGCAAAATCCCCCAAATCGCGCTCACCGCCGCTCCTTAGTCGAGCGCGATGGCGCGTAGCTCGGCCAAGTTGGCAAGGAACGTGTCGATTTCACTGCGGCACATTTCGGGCGTGACCTCGAATTCTTCGAGCAACCGAACCTCGAGCTCGTCGCGCGTCTGGGGCATGTCGAGCAATTCCCAAATGCGCGCGCCGACATCGTTCAGGCCGATATATTTACCCTCCTCGGCGCTCATCATGACGATTTCATCGCCGACCTTGGCGGAAATCCAGTCACCCTGCTTGCTGATCGACATGCTCTAAATCCTCCTCCGTTGCGGGCGTGTAGCCCAACCGTTCCATCATTGCCGCATGATCGTGCTCGATCCGCGCCACTTGCGCGCGCGTCAATTCGTCGCGCCAGCCGCCTGCGACACCGCGCCGGAAGAAGCGCGTATTGCCCTCTTTCGGTTGCGGCGCCTCGCCGAAGCCTTTGTCGGCCTCCTGGCGCTGTAGCTCGTCCATCGCGGCGAAGGCGAAAGCGCGCGCGATGATTGCGTCGTCGACGGGCCATCCCGCAAAGTCGAGCGCCGCGCGCAGCGTCGGCACTGGCGCCGCGTGCATGTCTTCATAGCGCACCAGATGAACTGGCACGTCGCGCTGATCGAGCCAGCTTGCGGCATAGCCACCCCACCCGAGCAGCTGCTGGCGCAATTGGTTGGCGAGCACTTTTGGACGCGCGCAGAAGGAATAGGCCGGATCGCCCATCATTTCGATCGCTTCGTCGATCGTGCAGCTTTGATGGTTGGCGAGCGACGGTGCGACATCGCGCGGATCGCGCACGAACAGTAGCGCCCCCGCCGCTGCGGCCGCACCGCCCATGAGCGGCTCGCCATTGCGCGTGTGCGTATAGCCGTCATGCGACTTGACGAAGCGCACGGGATATCTCGATTCCGGGTCGAACGGATCCTCATACGTATCCGCCGCGAGAAACCGGTAGAGCGCGGGCCGCAGATCGTCGGTCTCGTCGAACGTCAGCAGGCCCGATTCGACCAGCATGTGATTGTCGAAGCGCGGGCGTGCACTGGCGATTGAATCGGTGCTGTCGAGCGCGTTGATCGCGGCGGGCTCGGTCCGCTCCGGATCGAGATTGGAGAGCAATGCGCGAAACCAGGTGTTGCCCGATTTGGGGTAGGAGGTCAGCCAGACGGTGGGTCTCACCCGCGTGATTCCGCCAGTTCAGCAGCCGGTGTCAGGCCGATTTCGGCCCAATGTGCCTCCAGCCGGGCGACGGTTTCGTCCATCGCGCTAAAGCGCAGCGGGCGGGTCAGCGTGAAAATTCCGGCGGCATTGGCGATCGCCGCGCCGACCTGAAAATAGCTTTGCCGCTGCCCCATGCGCTGCACGAGCACGGGGCGATAGGCATTAACAAGCAACAGCCGCGATCCGTCGACCAGATTGGGGCGCGTGATCCCAACCACAAGCGGCGCGCGGTCCTCGCACAAGAGATAGATTGCACCGACCGGCATCGCCGCCGCGCTGGCCAGCCCCGGCTCGACATAGAATTTCTCCATGCGGTCGCGCATCGCCTCGCCCTTGCGCTCGTCGAGCTTGAGCGCGTCGATCGAGCTGGTCCAGAGTTTGAGCAAACGCCCGTCGGGGTGGACGATCGGCATGCCACCGTCGTCGAGCGTGATCGCGGCCTGATCATCTGTTACCAGCGTGTAGCCGCGCGACCCGAGGGCTGCGGCAATCGTCGATTTTCCAGCGCCCGAGACACCGCAAAACAGCACCGCCTTGCCGTTCACCGCGATCGCGCTGGCATGCAGCACGATATGGTTGCGCTGATGCAGCAGGATGCCGAAGACATTACCCGCCAGAAAGATCGCAATGTCCTGATCGCCAATCTCGGGCGCACGAAAATAACCGATGCTATGCCCGCCTTCGAGCAGAAAGCGCCCGATCGACGGGATTTCCAGCAGGAATTGGGTTGCACTGCGCTGCCAGCTCGGGCCGGTTGCGATGACGTCGTCAATCGCTTGCGGAACGTCGATTGCGCGGATCGTTACTTCGGGCGAGACCAAATCGTCCAAGGGAATGAGCCCCGGCAAGCGAAGGTCGCTGCGAACCGCGAGGCCCGACACTCTATAGCAATACACCCCCGTCGAACCCCTTTTCGCCTCATTCGGGTCTAGGCCAGATGCGCATGCCGTTTCAAGCGGTCGCGCCGCGCAACCTTTGGGTGAGGCGTGCCATATCGAGCTTGCCCTCCCAGCGCGCAACGACGATCGCCGCGACCGCATTGCCGATGAAATTGGTAAGGCTACGGCATTCGCTCATGAAGCGATCGACCCCGAGGATCAGCGCCATACCCGCGACCGGCACTGACGGCACGATCGACAGCGTCGCCGCAAGCGTGATGAACCCCGCCCCGGTCACGCCCGCCGCGCCCTTCGAACTCAGCATCGCGACACCAACCAGCAGCAGTTGATCGCCGATCGACAGATGCACGTCGCACGCCTGTGCAATGAACAAGGCCGCCAGCGTCATATAGATATTGGTGCCATCGAGATTGAACGAATAGCCCGTCGGGACGACCAGCCCGACGATGCCGCGGTCGCACCCGGCCGCCTCCAGCTTGGTCATGAGGTTGGGCAGCGCGGCTTCGGACGAGGAAGTACCGAGCACCAGCAAAAGCTCGGCCTTGAGATAGATGATCAGACGCAGGATCGAGAAGCCGTGCGCCCACGCCACCGCGCCTAAGACAATCAACACAAAGGCGATCGAGGTGAGATAAAAGGTCAACACCAGTCCGCCCAAGCTGACCAGACTCCCCGCGCCATATTTGCCGACGGTGAAGGCGATCGCGCCGAACGCGCCGAACGGTGCCGCACGCATCAACAGCCCGACGATGCGGAACACGATCAGCCCAAGCCGTTCGATCAGATCGAGCACCGGATCCGCCGGTTTGCCGACCAGACCCAGCGCGATGCCGAACAGGATCGCGACGAACAGCGTCTGCAGGATCGACCCGTCGGTCAGCGCCGACACCATCGTGGTGGGAATGATCGCCATCAGGAACCCGACGATCGTGGTTTCATGCGCCTGATGCGCATAATCGGCGACCGCGCCTGCATCGAGCGTGGCGGGATCGACATGCATCGCCGCGCCGGGCTGCACGACATTGCCGACGACCAGCCCGAGGATCAACGCGAGCGTCGAGAAGAACAGGAAGTAGCCGAACGCCTTGGCCGCGACGCGCCCGACCGTCTTCAGCTCGCGCATCCCCGCAATGCCGCTGACCAGCGTCAGGAAGATGACGGGTGCGATCACCATTTTCACCAGCTTGATGAAGCCATCGCCCAGCGGCTTCAACGCTGCGCCGGTCTCGGGCCAGAAATGCCCGACCAGCGCCCCGAGCACGATCGCCGCGAGCACTTGCACGTAAAGCTGCGCGTAGAAGGGCGTGGGTTTGGTCGGAACCGTCGGCGCGGAGGGGATCGTCATGCGCGCATCCTAAGCACGCCGCGCGACGTTACCACCCCCCGACCTGATCGAGGCTTTATGGCGGTTGCAGGAAGCGGAACGC
Source organism: Sphingomonadales bacterium (assembly GCA_038327465.1). Taxonomy (GTDB): domain Bacteria; phylum Pseudomonadota; class Alphaproteobacteria; order Sphingomonadales; family Sphingomonadaceae; genus Sphingomonas. The sequence continues at coordinate 43,377 of JBBQLB010000008.1, forward strand.
CCGCATACCAATGCCGTAACAGGATCACCAACGATCCGGGGGCAGGAGTTTCGATGCGGTACGATGTAACGGCGGTGATCGCCGCGCTGATGATGACCACGCCGCTTTCGGCCCAGACCACGCCATCGCCCGCCCCTGCCCCCACGCCGACGCCAACCGCGACGCCCGCCAAGCCGCCCAAATGGAACGTCAACGCGCCCCCCGGCATGACGACGCGCCATGTGCCGATCGCGGTCAGCGAGGGGAGCTGGATGAACGTCGACGTATCGCGCGACGGCACGATGCTGACGTTCGATTTGCTTGGCGACATCTACACCATGCCGATTGCCGGCGGCACGCCGACGCGCATTGCCGAGGGGCTCGCCTATGAACAGCAGCCGCGCTTCTCGCCCGATGGCAAGCGCATCGCCTTCGTGTCGGATCGCGGCGGCGGCGACAATATCTGGCTGATGAATGTTGATGGCAGCGACAAGCGCCAGCTGACCAAGGAAGACTTCCGCTTGCTCAACCAGCCGAGCTGGAGCCCCGACGGCCGCTTCATCGTCGCCAAGAAGCATTTCACGACGGCGCGCTCGCTCGGCACGGGCGAGGTGTGGCTGTATCACGTCTCGGGCGGCGGCGGCGTGCAATTGGTCAAGCGCGCGAGCGAGGAATTGCAGAAGGAACTCGGCGAACCGATCTACGCCGCCGACGGCAAATCGGTGTTCTTCACGCGCAACGTCACGCCCGGCCCGATCTTCGAATATGCGCAGAATTCGTACACCGACCTATTCGACATCGAACGCTATGATATGGTGACGGGCGAGACGAGCACCGCCGTGTCGGGCGCAGGCGGATCGGTCCGCCCAACCCCCTCCCCCGATGGCAAGCGCATCGCCTTTGTCCGGCGCGAGGCGGGCAAGTCGAAGCTTTACGTCAAGGATCTCGACAGTGGGGTCGAACGCAAGATCTACGATGCGCTCGATCAGGATGTGCAGGAAACCTGGGCGGTGACCGGCGTCTATCCCAACATGGCGTGGACGCCCGATAGCGGATCGGTCGTGTTCTGGGCGGGCGGCCATATCCAGCGCGCGAAAGCCGATGGATCGGGCGCGAGCGTCATCCCGTTCGCGGTCAACGATACGCGCGTGGTGATCGATGCGATCCATCCGACCGTCGCGGTCGCACCCGACCGCTTCACGACCAAGATGCCGCGCTGGGCGAGCATGTCGCCGAATGGGCAAAGCGTGCTGTTCGAGACGCTCGGCAAATTGTGGATCAAGCCCGCCGCTGGCGGTGCCGCGCGACGGCTGGTGAGCGGTGACGAGGCCGAGATGCAGCTCTGGCCGAGCTGGTCGCGCGACGGGCGTTCGGTGGCGTTCGTCGGCTGGACCGATGCGGGGCTGGGCAAGGTCCGCACCGTCTCCGCCAGCGGTGGTGCAGCGAAGGACGTGACCGCGAAGCCGGGCCATTACAGCAACCCGCGCTTTGCCCCCGACGGACGCAGCATCGTATTCGAAAGCGGCCGCGGCGGTGGGCTGACCGCGCAGCGCGGCAGCGAAAATCCCGGCATCTACCGCATCGCCGCGACCGGCGGCACGGCCACGCGCATCGTTAAAAGTGGCAGCGAACCGCAATTCGGCGCGGATGGCGACCGGGTGTTTTTCGTCAGCTCCGAAAAGAACAAGCGGCAACTCGTCAGCACCGATCTCAACGGCCAGGCGCGGCGCGTCCATGCCTCGGGCGAATTGGTCAACGATTATCAAGTCTCGCCCGATGGCCGCTACGTCGCGCTGCGGCAGAATTACGAAGCGTTCGTGATGCCGCTGCTGCCCGGCACGCAGGATGTCGCGGTCGATATCAAGAAGGGTGCGCTCCCGGTCACGCGCGCGAGCGGCGATGGCGCGGCGTTCATCGGCTGGTCGCATGACGGCGCGCAACTGCATTGGTCGCTTGGGCCGACCTTCTTCACGGTGCAGACCGAAACGCTGTTCCGCCCTGCCCCTGCGGATGACGATGCGCCCAAATTCGTCGCGCCCAAAACGGGCATATCGCTGTCGATGGAGGTTGCGGCCGACAAGCCGACCGGCACGGTCGCGCTGACGGGCGCACGGATCGTCACTATGGCGAATGCCGAGGGTGGGATTATCGACGACGGCGTCATCGTTATAACCGGCGACCGCATCGTGGCGATCGGTCCGAAAGCGTCCACCCCGATCCCGGCGGGTGCCAGGACCGTCGATGTTGCGGGCAAGACGATCATCCCCGGCTTGGTCGATGCACATGCGCATGGGCCGCAGGGCGATGACGATTTGATCCCGCAGCAGAATTGGTCGGCGATGCTCAACCTCGCGATGGGCACGACGACGATCCACGATCCTTCGGCCAGCGCATCCGAGATTTTCGTCGCGTCCGAGATGCAGCGCGCGGGCAAGATCATCGCGCCCCGCACCTTCTCGACCGGTGAGATCATCTACGGCGCGAAATCGCCTGATGTGTATGCCGAGATCGATACGCTCGAGGACGCATTGTCCGACGTGCGCCGCCTCAAGGCCGAGGGCGCGAACAGCGTCAAGAATTACAACCAGCCGCGCCGCGAACAGCGCCAAATGGTCGTCGCCGCGGCCCAGCGCGAAAATATGGAAGTCGTGCCCGAAGGCGGCTCGCTCTTCGCGATGGACATCAGCCTGATCCAGGACGGCAACGCGACGGTCGAGCATAACATCCCGCTCACCACCTTTTACAAGGACGTGGTCGACCTGTGGGCGCAGACCAAGACCAATTACACGCCGACCCTAGTCGTCACCTATGGCGGGCTGGCAGGCGATCCTTATTGGCGGCAGCACACCGACGTGTGGAAGCATCCGATCGTGTCGCGTTACGAGCCGCCGGCGCAATTGCTCGCGCAAAATGGCCGCCGCACGATGGCGCCCGAGGACGCTTTCGTCGATGACGAGAGCGCGCGCGAGGCGGGCAAGCTCGCCGCGCGCGGGGTGCAGGTTTCGATCGGCGCGCATGGCCAGCAACCCGGATTGGGCGCGCATTGGGAGATGTGGTCGTTCGCGCGCGGCGGGTGGAGCCCGATCCAGGCGCTTCGTGCGGGGACGATCATGCCCGCGACATCGCTTGGCTACGCCAAGGACATCGGGTCGCTTGAAGTGGGCAAGCTCGCCGATCTGGTTGTGCTCGATGCCGATCCGACGGTCGATATCCGCAACAGCGACAAGGTGCACCGCGTGATGCTCGGCGGGCGGCTGTACGATCCGCTGACGATGGACGAGGTCGTGACCGGCACGCGCAAGAGCGCGCCGCTCTGGTGGACCGGCAGCGGCATCGGCGCAGGCGCGATGCCGAACGTCGAGAGCGCGACGGGGGGCGATTAAAGCGACAGGGGCGTGACGTTCGGGCGGTCGTTTCGATCAGTCTCAGGAATTTAAGTGATTGGACAGATCAAAGCTTCCGCTCCATCGTCAGGCACAGAGCCATAAACCAGCCGATGGAGAGCAGCATGAACGCCGAAGCCAAATGCCCGATGGGTGCCGGAACAGTGGATGGCAATGCCGTCTTGTTCGACATGAGCAACCGCTTGTGGTGGCCGAACCAGCTCGATCTGTCTGTGTTGCATCAGAATTCGCCAAGCGCCGACCCGATGGATGCGGATTTCGACTATGCCGCCGAATTCCAGAGCCTCGATCTCGCGGCGGTCAAGGCCGACATCTTTGCGCTGATGACCGAATCGCAGGATTGGTGGCCGGCCGATTACGGCCATTACGGTCCGCTCTTCATCCGCATGGCGTGGCACAGTGCGGGGACGTATCGTATCGGTGACGGTCGCGGTGGTGCAGGCGCCGGGCAGCAGCGCTTCGCGCCGCTCAACAGCTGGCCGGACAATGCCAATCTCGACAAGGCGCGGTTGCTGCTGTGGCCGATCAAGCAGAAGTACGGGCGCAAACTATCTTGGGCCGATCTGATGGTGTTGGCGGGGAATTGCGCGATCGAATCGATGGGCGGCGAGACCGCCGGTTTCGCAGGCGGCCGCGTCGATGTGTGGGAACCCGCAACCGACGTGAATTGGGGTGCGGAGCGCGAATGGCTCGGCTCCGAGAAGCGCTATTCGGGTGAGCGAGAACTCGCCAACCCGCTTGCCGCGGTCCAGATGGGGCTGATCTACGTCAATCCCGAAGGCCCCAATGGCAATCCCGATCCGTTGCTGGCGGCGCACGACATTCGCGAGACCTTCGCGCGCATGGCGATGAATGACGAGGAAACCGTCGCGTTGATCGCAGGCGGCCACACCTTCGGCAAGACGCACGGTGCGGGCGTGCCCGACGATTATGTCGGCCCCGAACCCGAAGGCGCGCCGATCGAGCAAGTCGGCCTCGGCTGGAAGAACAGCCTCGGCAGCGGCAACGGCGTCGACACGATCACCAGCGGACTTGAGGGTGCGTGGACGCAAGAGCCGACCAAATGGACCGATCTGTATTTCAAGAATCTGTTCGAATTCGATTGGGAGCTGACGCGCAGCCCGGCCGGAGCGCAGCAATGGACCCCGAAGAATCCCGAAGCGCAAGGCACCGTTCCCGACGCGCATGATCCGTCGAAGCGCCACGCGCCGATGATGCTGACCACCGATCTCGCGCTGCGTTTCGACCCAGCGTATGAGAAGATCTCGCGCAATTTTTACGAGAACCCACCGGCACTGGCCAAGGCCTTTGCCGAGGCGTGGTACAAATTGACCCACCGCGACATGGGGCCGCACAACCGGCTGCTCGGGCCTGAAGTCCCCGCCGAACCGCGTATCTGGCAGGATCCCGTTCCGGCGGTCGATCATCCGTTGATCGATGCCGCAGACATCTCTGCATTGAAGGCGGCGATTCTGGGATCAGGTCTGTCGATCGGCCGATTGGTGGCGACGGCCTGGGCGTCGGCCTCGACCTATCGCGGGACCGACATGCGCGGCGGTGCCAATGGCGCGCGCATCCGGCTCGCCCCGCAAAAGGATTGGGCGGTCAACGAACCGGCCGAGCTGGCGACCACGCTGGCCAAGCTCGATGCAATCCGCAGCGGCTTCGGCAAGCCGGTGTCACTTGCGGACATGATCGTGCTCGGCGGCTGCGCAGCGGTCGAGGCAGCGGCGAAGGCGGCGGGGCATGATGTGACCGTGCCGTTCACGCCGGGCCGCACCGATGCATCGCAGGAACAGACCGATGCCGACTCCTTCGCGCCGCTCGAGCCCAAGGTCGATGGCTTCCGCAACTATAAAAGCGGTGATCAGCCCTGGTCGGCGGAAGAATTGCTGGTCGACCGCGCGCATCTGCTGACGCTCACCGCGCCGGAAATGACCGTGTTGCTCGGTGGTCTGCGCGTGCTGGGTGCCAATGTTGGCGGCGCGGCCCACGGCGTCTTCACCGATCGTCCAGGCACGCTGACCAACGACTTCTTCGCCAATCTGCTCAAGACCAGCATCGCGATGAAGTGGGAAGCATCGGACGCGGAGGATGTGTTCGTCGCGCGCGACCGCAAGACCGGCGCACAAGCCTGGACGGCGACGCGGGTCGATCTGATCTTCGGCGCAAATTCGCAATTGCGTGCGCTGGCCGAGGCCTATGCGACCGACGACGCGAAGGCGGCATTCGTCAGCGCGTTCGTCGCGGCCTGGACCAAGGTGATGAACCTCGACCGCTTCGATCTCGCCTGATCCCGAAGCGAAGTGACAAAAATGGGCGCTTGCCAGTGGCAAGCGCCCATTTTTATTTGCCTCTATCAGGCGATCAGAATTTGGCGGTGATCGTCCCGAAAATCTGGCGCGGATTGCCGTAGAACGCCGTGGCGACGCCTTCTTTGCCCAGGCTCGCGACATAGGGGCCATTCGGCACCGGCACGTTGGTCAGGCTGGTCGGAGTGCCCGCCAGATCGGTGCGGATGAACTGATAGCCCGCCGTGTTGTAGATCTTGTTCGTGATGTTCTTGGCGTGGATGCCGATCGAATACCGCCCCCGCCCGAAGGTGTAGGTCAGGTTCGCGTCCCACAGCGCATAACCCGGCTGATCGAGGAACGGGCTCGCCGTCTCGAACTGGTGCGTCAGGCTGCGATACGAGATGGTCGTGTTGGCATTGACCTTCCCCGCCCCGACCGGAACCGTCCCGGCGAGCGTCGAGGACAGCGTCCATTCGGGCGTGTTCTGAAACACGCGGACGTTGGCGATATCGACGCCGGTCGGCCCGACAAAGGTCTTATACTTGGCGCTGGTATAGCCGAGCGTGCCCGACAGGTTGATATTCGACCCGACCCCTGCGAAATCCCGCGCGAGCACGGCGTTGCTTTCGAGTTCGACGCCCTTGATCGTTGCCTTGGCGGCGTTGGTGGTGATGCCGCAAAAGGATTGCACCCCGCCGATCAGGCAACCGACCGATCCCGGAATCTGCACATTGGCATAATCCGCATAGAAGCCGTCGAGCGCAAAGGTCAGGCGCTTGTCGAACAGCGAACCCTTCCAGCCGATTTCATAGCTCTTCACCACTTCGGGCTTGAACAGCAGGTAGTTGTAAATGTCCTGATAGGTGCGCCCCGCCACCGGATCGGCGATCGGCGAGGACGTCCCCGAACCGCGCGGATCGAACCCGCCGCCCTTGAAGCCTTCCGAATAGGAGGCGTAGAGCAAGTGATCTTCCGTCGGCTTGAAGCTCAAGGAAGCGCGCGGCGTGAAGCGCTTGAAATTGGCGGTCCCGGTGAAATCGGTCGACGGTGCGCCGAACGGAACGGGTGTTCCGCCGAATTCGGGCGTCAGGCCGAGATAGCTCGCCTTGAAGATCGTCGATCGACGCTGATCCCAGGTATAGCGACCGCCCAGCGACAGGCTGAGCTGCGGCGTAAAATCATAAGTGAAATCGGCAAAGATCGAGCTCGTCTCGGTGCGCACGTCGCCCTTGGTATAGGCGTTGAAGTTGGGGAAAGTGGTCGACAGCAGCACGTCGAAGCCGGTCGAGGCCTTGGCCCCCAGATAGTAGAAACCAATCAGCCCGTTCAATTTGTCGCTCTTGTAGGCGAGCTGGAATTCCTGGCTGGTCTGTTCGTTGCGGTAAACCGCAGGCACGTCGACATCGACCGCAGGCAGCGCGTCAAAATCGATCGGCGTGAAGGAGCGATCCTTGCGAAACGCGCTGATGCTCTTGAAGGTGATCGCGTCGGACAGCTGGGCGGTGGCGACGAGCGACAGACCGCCCGCCTGGATATTCTGCTTCGGGCTGTTGAGGCCCGCACGCGTATCGAATGCATTGGCCTGGACTGGTGTATTGCTCTGCAGGCTGGTGATGAGGCGCGATCCGTTGCGCGCGTTCGATTTGTCCTCGGTATAATCACCCGTCAGGCGCAGCGTCATGCGATCGTCGGGCGAGGCGAATTCGATCGTGCCGCGCCCGGCCCAGACGTTCTTGTTGTAATTGTCGATGTGGAGATTGGTGTTACGCCCGAACCCGTCGCGCGTCAGCCGTGCGCCCGAGACGCCGACCTTGAACAGGCTGCCGATCGGAGTCGACAGGCTGACAATCCCGTCGGCCTGGTTGAACGAACCATAGCTTGCCTTGACGGTCGCCTCGGGCCCGTCGGCCAGCCGCTTGGTGACATATTTCACCGCGCCGCCGATCGTGTTGCGGCCATAAAGCGTGCCTTGCGGACCGCGCAGCACTTCGATCCGCTCGACTTCATAGATGTCGAGCACGGCGGCCTGCGGGCGGTTGAGATAGACATCGTCGAGATAGATGCCGATGCCAGCCTCGAATCCCGGAACCGGATCCTGCTGCCCGACACCGCGGATGAAGGCGGCGAGCGTCGAGTTGGTGCCGCGCGCGTTCTTCAACGTCGTGTTGGGAACAACGTTCTGCAGGTCGGTCAGATCGACCGCACCGGTCTGTTCGAGCCGCGCGGCGGAGAAAGCGGTCGCCGCGATCGGTACGTTGAGCAAGGTTTCTTCGCGACGGCGCGCGGTTACGACGATGTCGCCGTCTGAAGCATCCTGCTCCTGCGCGGCGGGGGCCGGCGTCGGTGCAGTCTGGGCTAGGACCGGCGTGGCGGCAACGGCAGCAAAAGCGGCCCCGGCATGCAGCAGCGCGCGCGCGGAAATCAGGCGTGTCATCGGTTTTCCCCTCCTGTGGCGCATCCACTACGGCCCCGGTATCATTCGGGTTGTGCGCCAGTCGCCGTCGCTATACTGAAACATGAACCGGGTTTCAACTTGGGAAATAGGGGGCGTCGAAAATGGCGGTAGAAAGTGTCCCGAATGCCACAGCGCATGTGCTGGATGATGGCATGTCGGCAGCAAGCGCGGGCAAGGCACCGCGCACCGAGCGCGGGCGCCGCACACTGCGTACGATCCTCGATGCCGCCGCGATCGAGTTTGGCGAGCATGGCTTTCACGAAGCATCGGTCAGCGGCATCACACGCCGCGCAGGCGTCGCCTTGGGCAGTTTCTACACCTATTTTGACTCCAAGGATGCGGTGTTCCGCGCGCTGGTGCGCGATATGTCGGATCAAGTGCGCGACCGCGTCGCCACCGCGATCCGCGCCGCGCCCGATCAGATCGCGGCCGAACGCGCTGGCTTAAGCGAATTCATCGCCTTCGTGCGCGGGCATAAGGAAATCTACCGGATCATCGATGAATCCGAATTCGTCGATCCCGAATCGTTCAAGCTGCATTACGCGACGACCGCCGATCGCATTGCCGCGCGGTTGAAGGCGGGCGCAGCGCGGGGCGAAGTGCGCAGCGACGTATCGGAAGTTCACGCCTGGGCGATCATGGGGATGAACGTGTTCTTGGGCTTGCGCTTCGGTGTCTGGGGGCAGGATATGCCGCCTGATGCCGTGGCGGACGTCGTCGCGGATTTTCTGGCGCGGGGGTTGTCGGCGACCTGACCTGCGATATCAGCGCGCGCTCCCCCCAACCGGCCCAAGGCAAAGCTCGGCCACCGCATCGACGATCGCTTCCGCATCGAGCCGATAGCTGCGAAACAGGTCGGGCACATCGCCGGTCTGGCCGAAGCGGTCGATCCCGAGTGGGCTGACGCGCATCCCGCGAACGCTGCCGAGCCAGGAAAGCGTTGCGGGCGACCCGTCGATCACGGTGACGAGCTTCGCATCGGGGGAAAGCTGCGCCAGCAACTGCTCGGCATGACTCGGCACAGCCGCGCCGGTCCAGCGTCCGGCATGCCGCGCCGACCAGCCGCGATGCAGCAGATCGGGCGATGTTACCATCAATAGCCCGAGACCCAGCACATCCTCGGCGAGGAGCGCCGCCGCTTCGAGAACTTCGGGCGTGATCGCACCGGTGAATACGATCGCGAGGTCCGCCGCACCGCTTGGTGCCTTCAGCCAATAGCCGCCGTCGAGCGCATCCTTTTGCCAGCTATCGTCGGCGCGCTCGATTTGCGGGATCGTCCGCGTCGTCAGGCGGAGATAGACCGATCCACCGTCCTCCGCCTGCATATGGCGGAACGCCCAGCCCATGATCAGCGCGAGCTCATCGGCAAAGGCAGGCTCGAAATAGGTGAGGCCGGGCTGGCCGATTCCGATCAGCGGCGAATTGATCGACTGGTGCGCCCCGCCCTCCGGCCCCAGCGTCAGGCCCGATGGCGTCGCCACCAGCAGGAAGCGCGCGTCCTGGTAGCAAGCGTAATTGAGCGCATCGAGCCCGCGCGCGATGAAGGGATCGTAGACCGTCCCGATCGGCATCAACCGCGTGCCGAACAGCGGCGCGGCGAGCCCCAAGGCAGCCAGCATCAGGAACAGATTATTCTCGGCGATACCCAATTCGATATGCTGGCCAGCACCGTGCCCCGCCCATTTCTGCGCGGTCGGGATGCGCGCGGCAGAGAAGACGTCCTTCAACTCCTGCCGCCGGAACAACCCACGCTGGTTCACGAACGCGCCGAGATTGGTCGACACCGTCACATCGGGCGACGTGGTGACGATCCGGTCGGCGAGTGCCCGACCCTTCGCATCCCCCGACTTGGCGAGATCGAGCAGGATCCGCCCGAACGCGGCTTGTGTCGAAAGCTCGGCGCCATCGGGAACCGGCAGATGATCGGGCACCGGCACAGCCTGCGCCGCAGGAACGCGCTGCGCTTGGGCGAGCGCACTGGCCTCCACCACCGCGCGCGCCGACGCCGCCACATTGGCACCGAGCCCGCCATACGGTGCCCACTCGTCGCCCGCCGCAATGCCGAGGTCGCCGCGCAATTGTTCGATCTGGCCGGGGTTCATCAGCCCCGAATGATTGTCCTTATGCCCCGCAAACGGCAGGCCATAGCCCTTGACGGTATAGGCGATGAACAGCGTCGGCTTGTCATCGTCGCAGCGCGCGAACGCCTCAAGCAAAGTCGCGATGCAATGCCCGCCGAGATTGGTCATCAACGCCGCCAGCGCTATGTCATCGTGCGCCGCGATCAGGGCGAGCGTTTCGGGAAAGGCCGCAAGATCGGCATTCAGCCGCGCGCGCCACGCCGCCCCGCCCTGATAGGTGAGCGCGGCGAATTCGGCATTGGGGCATTCGTCGATCCAGTCGGCAATCGCCTGCCCGCCCACTTGCGCGAACACCGCGCGCTGGGTCGCGCCGTGCTTGAGCGTTTCGACTCGCCAGCCGCAGGTCTCGAAAATATCGTCGAAGCGGCGGAACATCCGGTCGGCGGTCGTACTGTCGAGCGACTGGCGGTTGTAATCGACGATCCACCAGCAATTGCGAATGTCATGCTTATACGCCTCGATCAGGCATTCGTAGATATTGCCTTCGTCGAGTTCGGCATCGCCGATCAGTGCGATCATTCTGCCCGCATCGGCCTCGGCCATTTCGCCATGCGCGATCAGATAATCCTGGATCAAACTGGCGAACGCCGTGATCGCGACGCCGAGACCGACCGAGCCGGTCGAGAAATCGACCGGAATGCTATCCTTGGTGCGGCTGGGATAGCTTTGCGCGCCGCCGAAGCCGCGATAGCGCTGCAGCGCGTCGAGCGATTGCTGCCCGAGCATATAATGGATCGCGTGCAGCACCGGCCCGGCATGCGGCTTAACCGCGACCTTATCCTGCGGACGCAGCGCGCCGAAATAGAGCGCGGTCATGATCGCGGTAATCGACGCGCAGCTCGCCTGATGCCCGCCAACCTTCAGCCCGTCACGGCTGTCGCGCAAATGATTGGCATTGTGGATCGTCCACGATGATAACCAGCGCAGCCGCGTCTCGATCGTCTCGAGCACGGCGATCGTCGCCGGATCAGTGCGGTGGGCGGGCGGTGTGGCGGTCATATCCATGGGCAGCATGCTAGCCGATCGGCCCGCCGACGCGATGCCAATCTTGGCATGCGCTTATGCCGCGTCGGCGGAATCACCCTGGCGCGCGGCGAAATGCGCGATCAGCCAACTGCGCACCAGGCTGATCGTCGGATCGGCGAGATCGTCGGCGCGCAGCTTCAGATAATAGCCGAAGCCGTCGTTGATGACGGTGTCATACGGCACGACCAGCCGCCCGGCGGCGATTTCGGCGGCGAACATGTCGATATCGGCGAGCGCTACGCCGTCCGAATTCATCGCATAGCTGACCGCCAGCGCATTGGAATCGAAGGCGAGGCCGCGATCGGCATCGAGATCGATCCGGCATTGATTGGCATAAGTGCTCCACAGCAATCCGCGCGGCTGATCCTCCAGCTTGACGTGGAGCAGATCGTTATCGGCGAGGAAGCGTTCGAGCGACTTGCCCGCATGCTGCGCGGCGGTCTGCGGGGAGCTGACTGGCGCGACGCGCACCATCCACAGCAGATCGGTCACGCGGTCATCGATATTGGGCCGGTCGAACACGATCGCCATGTCGGTCTCATTGCTCGGCAGGCCGACCGCGCCCGAACTCGAAATGTCGATGCGGATTTCGGGATGCTCGGCGCGAAACGCCTGGATCATCGGCATCACGACCTGTTGCAGCAAGGTCGGCGGGATATGGATGCGGATCGGCCGGTTGGCATTGGGATTGGCGCAAATCGCGTTCATCGTCTGCTCGAGCCGATCGAACGATTTGCTCACCTCGGGCAGCAACGCCTTGCCCGCCGCGGTCAGCGCCAGCGTCTGGCCCGAGCGATCGAAGAGTTTGTGCCCCAACAGCTCCTCAAGGCTGATGACATGTCGGCTCACCGCGCTTTGGCTGACGTTGAGCGCTTGCGCCCCCGCCGTAAAGCTCAGCCGCTGACCGACCGCATCGAACGCGCGCAGCGCATTGAGCGGCAACCAGCGCCGATTGACCGGTGACGTGCGTGCTATGGAAATCCCCTCCGGTGCCGGGGCGCTATGCCCAAATTGGATACCAAGCGCGTTTTTTCGGGAGATGCAACGCCGCGCCGCACGGCGGCCCGCGCCTTTCAGGTTTTTGCATGCTGCCATGCACAAATGCGATTTCAGATGGGGCGGTTGCCCATGCCACTGACTGTCGCTGGGCAGGCGGAGGCGTCACGTTGGATTTGGGGGACATTTCGGCGTTGTTGCGCACGCGCCCGGCAGGCCATTCGCTGCCCCGCGCCTTTTACACCGGCAGTGCGGCGTTCGAGTTCGATCTTGCCGCAATCTTCGGCACATCGTGGCTGTTCGCTGGGTTCGAAGCCGAATTACGCAATCCCGGCGATTACATCTCGTTCATGGTCGGGCGCTGGCCGGTGATCATCGTGCATGGCCGCGACGGCGAAGTGCGCGCGTTCCACAATAGCTGCCGCCACCGCGGATCGATCCTGTGCAAACCCGGCCACGGCAGCGCGGCGCGGCTCGTGTGCCCGTATCACAGCTGGACCTACGGTCTCGACGGACGTCTGCTCGCGGCGAGCCGGATGCCCGATGACTTCCAGAAAAGCGATCATGGCCTGAAGCCCGTTCACCTCGAACGCATTGCCGGCGCGATCTTCATTTGCCTCGCCGAAACACCGCCCGACATCAGCGTGATGCGGCGCGACCTGACGCCGCTGCTTGCGCCGCACAATCTCGGCCACGCCAAGCTCGCGCATCAATCGACGCTGATCGAATATGCCAATTGGAAGCTGGTGATGGAAAATGGCCGTGAATGTTATCATTGCGCCGCGGGCCATCCCGAACTCGCGCGCACCTTCCCGGTCCATGCCTCGGCCTATTTCAACTTCCCGGACAATAGCGCGCGGGACTTCGAGGCGCGGATGGCAGCACTCGGCCTGCCGATAGGTCCGGTCGGCGAGGCGTGGTGGCAAGCGGTGCGCTTTCCGCTCAACGACGGAGCGGTGGCAATGACCACCGACGGCACGTTCAACGTCAAGAAGCTGATGAGCGACATTGGCGGCGGCGATACCGGGTCGCTGCGCTGGGCGGTCGAACCCAATAATTTCTGCCATTCGACCAGCGAATATACTTTCGCCTTCACCGCCATCCCGGTCTCGCCGACCGAGACGCACGTCGTCTCCAAATGGCTGGTGCATGAGGACGCCGTGGAAGGCGTCGATTACGACATCGACACGCTGACGCATTTGTGGACGCAGACCAATTTGCAGGACAAGGAATTCGCCGAGAACAATCAGCTCGGCGTCAATTCCCCCGGCTACACCCCCGGCCCGTACAGCCCCGATGCCGAATCGCTGACGCTGCGCTTTGTCGACTGGTATTGCGCGCGCGCCGCCGATTACCTCGAGCGGACAGCGGCATGAGCGAAGGCGACCACACAACGTGGCGCGCCGAAACGCTGGCGGTGCGCGCGGGCTATGATCCGGCGAGCGCATCGAACGCCGCCAAGCCGCCGATCTACATGACATCGACCTTCGCCTATGCCTCAGCGCGGCAAGCGAAGGACATTCACGAAGCGTATTTCGAGGGCACCGGTCCCGAAGTCGGGCGGCCGGGGCATATTTATGCGCGGCTCGGCCATCCTGGGCTCGATATGGTCGAGCTGCGCCTCGCCGCGCTCGACGGCGCGGAAGCGTCGGCAGTGTTCAACAGCGGGATGGCGACGCACAGCGCGATTGCGCTCGCGCATCTGCGCCCCGGCGACAGCGTGGTGTTCAGCCGCCCGATCTATGGCGGCACCAACGGCCTCTATACCATCTTGATGCCGGACTTCGGCGTGGGCCATGCCGAATTCACCGACGGATGCGACCGTTCCAGCGTGGAGGCCGCTGTCGCGGCGGCGCTGGCGCAGGGTCCGCTCAAGCTGATTGTTATCGAAGCCCCCGCCAACCCAACCGCCGCGATCGTCGATATCGCGCTTGTGGTGGAGATCGCCGATGCGGTCGGCATGCGCACCGGCACGCGTCCGCTCGTCGTGGTCGACAACACGCTGCTCGGCCCGTCGATGCAGCGCCCGATCGAGCTCGGCGCCGATTTGTGCATGACGAGCCTCACCAAATATTGCGGCGGGCATAGCGATCTAATGGCGGGCGGCGTCTCGGGACGGGAGGCGCTGATCGCCCCGCTGCGGCTGCTGCGCACCACGCTTGGCAGCCATCTCGATCCCTATACCAGCTGGCTGCTTCTGCGCTCGATGGAAACGGTGCATCTGCGCGTCGAACGCGCGATGGACAATGCGCGCGCGATTGCCGAATTCCTGCGCGGATCCCCCAAGGTCGCCGGGATCACCTATCTCGGGTTCTTGGCCGAGGGCACGCCGCAACGCGCGGTGTATGACCGGCAATGCAAGGCGGCGGGATCGACCTTCTCCTTCGCAGTCACCGGCGGCGAAGCGGAGGCATTCCGCTTCCTCGACCGGCTGCGGCTGCTGCGCTTCGCGGTCAGCCTGGGCGGATCGGAGACGCTGATCACGCATCCCGCGACGACGACGCATTATGCGCTCTCAGCGGAGGAACGCGCGGCGGGCGGCATCACTCCCGCAACGCTGCGGCTTTCGGTCGGGATCGAGCATGTTGACGATCTGATCGCCGATCTGGCGCAAGCGCTGGAGGCGATATGAACGTGGTGCCGCTGGTACGCGATCCCCACGCGCTCGACACCAAAATCCCGCGCGCCGACGCGCATTTCGATCTGGTCGTGATTGGCGCAGGCCACGCCGGAACTACCGCAGCGATCGCCGCTGCGCTGTCCGGCGCGAGCGTCCTGCTGATCGACGAGCATCCCGTGCCCGGTGCGCTGATCGGGACCGATGTCCCCTATTTCTTCGGCGGGCGGGCGACCGCCGCCGTGCAGCAGAGCGGGCGGATGCTGGAACAATTGTTCGGCACCAATCCCGATCTGGAGGAAGCGTTCGGGCTTGGCGTCGATGTCCGGCTCGGCACGGTGGCGTGGGGGCTGTACGTCAATGGCCCCGCGCTGCGCGTCCTGCCCGAGCCGCTGCTCGGCATCGCCGATAATGAGGGCGCGATGATGGTCGGGTTCGACCGGCTGATGCTGGCGACGGGCGCGCGCGATGTCGTGCTGGGCTTCCCGGGGTGGAACCAGCCCGGCGTGATGGGCGCGCAAGGCTTTGCCGCGCTGGCAACGCGCTATGAGGCATTGGCGAGCCGCCGGATCGTGATCCTGGGGTCGGGCGCGCTGGGACTGGAGACGGCGCTGCTTGCGCTGGCGCACGGGATCGAGGTCGCCGCGATCGTTGAGGTTGAAGCCACCGTGCAGGGGCCAGCCGCACGCGCGGCACAAGTGCGCGCGACGGGGATTCCGATCCATCTTGGCACCACGATCGCCGCGACCAAGAGCGGGATCGACGGCGTCGAAGGGGTAACCCTTTCTCCGCTTCATCCTTCCCCGGCGAAGGCCGGGGCCCAGTCGAGGGCGGTTGATGATGGAGGGCAGCCCGCCTCTTCAAACACCTTCGATACTGGGCCCCGGCCTGCGCCGGGGAAGGAATTTGACATAGACCTCGTCTGCGACACGATCGTCCTCGCGATCGGCGTGACGCCCGCCATCGAATTGCTCGATGCGGCGGGCATCGCCCCAAGCGACACGATCACGCTGATCGGCGAGGCCGCCACCGCGCTGCGCCCGGACCCGCCCTATCTTCAGGCATGGGCCAGCGCCCTCGCCGAACATGCAGCGCCAGAGACGATCGTTTGCCAGTGCGAAGAGGTCACCCGCGCCGATCTGATCGGCGTACAACCGCCGCACTATCTCAACCGGCCCGAAGCGATCGTCGCCCGCTCGCTCTCCTCGCTGCTGGGCGACGGCCCCGCCCATCCCGATCAGATCAAGCGGCTAACCCGCGCCGGCATGGGCCAGTGCCAGGGTCGCCGCTGCCGCGATCAGGTCGCATGCCTGCTCGCCGAGGAACAACAGGTACCGCTAAGCGCAGTACCCGTCGCCAGCTACCGCGCGCCCGTCCGTCCCGTCCCGCTCCGCATTCTCGCCGACTGGCAGGAGCGCGGCGATATGGCGGCGGGGTGGGACGTGTGGTTCGGCATCCCGACGCAATGGACGCCCTACGCCGTGATCGGCACGCCGGAGGAGGCCGACCATATCGCGGGCCTCGGCGGCAACATGCATGTCTGACCCCGGTACGCCAGCGGGCGCATCGGTTGTCGTGATCGGCGCGGGCGTAACGGGCTTAAGCGCGGCGTGGTGGCTGGCGCGATCGGGCCTCGATGTCGTGGTGATCGACAAGGGCATCGTCGGCTGGGAAGCGTCGGGCCGCAATGGCGGCGGCGCATCGCATTACCAAAGCCCGCTCTTCGCCGAAGAGCAACGGATGTGGCCGCAAATGGACGATCTGCTCGGTTATCCGACCGAATATGCGCGCGAACGGATCATCATTCAACGCGATCCCGCTCTCCTCGACCATTACCGCGCGGTCGGGCGAATGTGCAGCGCGATGGGCTACCGCGTCGATGATCTCGACTCCGCGCAAGCGCAGGAAGCGGTGCCGCTGACCGACGAGACCTGCCTCGGCGGGATCCACTTGCGCTTCGGCGGCCATGCCAATCCGCAGCGGACGGTGCAGGCTTATGCCTGGGCGCTGCAGGATCTGGGCGGGCGCATCCTGCAGCATTGCCCGGCGCTTGGAATCGAGACGGCGGGCGGCAAGGCGGTCGCGGTCGAGACGCCACGCGGGCGGATCGCGTGCGATGCGCTGGTCGTGGCGGCGGGGCCGCAATCGGGGATGCTGCTGGAGCCCCTCGGCGTCGATTTCCCGCTCGCCTCGGCGCGCGCGGAGATGATCGTGACCGAGCCTGCGCCGCTGATGAAGATCGGCGGCGTCGACGGCAACGGTCTGTACGGACGCCAGACCTTGCGCGGCAACCTTGCCTTTGGCGGCGGGCCGCATGAGTGGATCGCCATGGACCCGACCGGGCCCAAGGCGCGCCCGACCTCGCCACTGGTGCGCAACCTCGCGCGCCGCGTCGCCGAGATGTTCCCGCGCGCCGCAGCTTTGAACGTCATCCGCTCCTGGGCGGGCGTGATCGAGAATACGCCCGACGGCCGCCCGATCATCGATCGGCTGGGTGATCCCGGCAATGTGACGGTGGCAACCATGTCGGGCGTCGGTTTCGGCCTCTCCCCCGCCAGCGGCCACGCGATCCGCGATCTCGTCATTGATGGAATCTGCTCTTTCACCGACATCACCAAACTCGGCCTCGCGCGCTTCAAGGGCCTCGAACCCGATTGGCGCGAACGGCGCGGGTGGGCCGCATGAAGCGCTATTCGGCGCTCGCGCTGCTCAAGGCCGGGTTGAACGGACAGCGCGGTTGGGACCGGGCGTGGCGCGATCCCGAACCGAAGAAAAGTTACGACGTCATCATCATCGGTGGCGGCGGACACGGGCTTTCGACCGCTTATTATCTCGCCAAGGTGCACGGCATCCGCAACATTGCGGTGCTCGAAAAGGGCTGGATCGGCGGTGGCAATACCGGGCGCAACACGACGATCGTCCGCTCCAATTATCGCCAGAAACCGCTGCACGATCTGTTCGATTTCGCGCTCAATCTGTGGGAGGGGATGAGCGACGCGCTCAATTACAACGTCATGTTCTCGCCCCGCGGTGCGCTGTTCCTCGGCCATAGCGACAGCGACATGACGATGCTGGCGCAGCGCGGCGATGCTTTGCGTTGCGACGGGATCGACGCCGAATTGCTGAGCCGCGATCAGGTGCAGAAGCTCGTGCCCTTGCTCGATATGTCGCGGGACGCGCGCTTCCCGATCCATGGCGGCCTGACGCAACGGCGCGGCGGCACTGCGCGGCACGATGCGGTCGCCTGGGGCTATGCCCGTGCCGCCGATGCGCTGGGTGTCGATGTGATCCAGAAGTGCGAAGTGACCGGTTTCACGATGGCGGGCGGACGCGTCACCGGGGTCGAGACCAATCGCGGCAGCATCGGCGCGGGCCGGATCGGCATTTGCGTTGCGGGCAATAGCGGGCCGTTGGCGGCGCTGGCCGGACTCAAACTGCCGATCGAGGCGCAAACGCTGCAGGCGTTCGTCACAGAACCGGTCAAGCCGATGATCGACACGGTGATTATGTCGCAATCGCTGCATTGCTACATCAGCCAGTCGGACAAAGGCGGCATCGTGCTGGGCGGCGATCCCGACCAATTCCCGAGCTATGCGCAACGCGGCCTGCCCGCGCGCCTCGAGAAAGCCGCCGCCGAGGCGATTGCGCTGGTCCCTGCCCTCTCGCGGCTGCGGATGGTGCGGTGCTGGTCGGGCACGACCGACATGAGCTTCGACGGATCACCGATCATCTCGGCCTTGCCGGTCGACAATCTCTATCTCAACGGCGGCTGGTGCTATGGCGGGTTCAAGGCCACGCCTGCCTCGGGCTATTGCTACGCGCAGTTGCTGGCGACGGGCGAGAGCCATACGCTCGCCGCCCCGTTCGTCTTCGACCGCTTCGCGCGTGGTGCGACGATCGATGAAGCCGGGGTCGGTTTCATGCCGCAACTGCGATGATGCAGATCGACTGCCCCCATTGCGGCCCGCGCGCGCAAATCGAGTTCGCCTATGAACGCACGCTCGATTCGATCGTCACGCTCGATCTGCCTGCGGAGGAAGCGGTGGCGCGGCTCTACGCGCGTGCCAACCCGCGCGGGCTCGACGATGAACTGTGGCGGCATAGCTTCGGCTGCCGCCAGTGGCTGGTGCTGCGCCGCCACCGCGTCAGCCATGCAATCGTCTCGGTCGCGGACTATGCGCCATGAGCGGCCCGTCGCGCATTCCCGGCGGGCTCAAGCCGACGCTGCGCTTCCGCTTCGACGGCAAGGTCTATCGCGCCCGCCCCGGCGACACCCTCGCGGCGGCCTTGCTCGCGAACGGCGTGGGCCGGGTCGCGCGCAGTTTCAAATATCACCGCCCGCGCGGGATAATGGCGGCGGGCGTTGAGGAGCCCAACGCGCTCGTCACGGTGGGCGAAGGCGGGCGAACCGAACCCAATACGCGCGCGACCGACCTGTTCGTGTATGACGGCCTGGTCGCGGTTAGCCAGAATCGCTGGCCGAGCCTTGCCTTCGATCTTGGCGCGATCAACGGCCTCGCAGCACCGTTTCTCGCGGCCGGTTTCTACTACAAAACTTTCTTCGGTCCTCCGTCGCGCTGGATGCTCTACGAAAAATTCATCCGCCGCGCCGCCGGGATGGGCAAGGCGCCGACCGCACCCGACCCCGACCCATACGAACACCGCTCGGCCTTTTGCGACGTGCTGGTCGTCGGTGGTGGCCCTGCCGGAATCGCTGCGGCCCGCGAAGCAGCGGCGGCGGGGGAGCGCGTGTTGCTGGTCGAACAGCAGCCCATGCTGAGCGGCCCCGTCGAGCATGTGCGCGTGCTGACCCGGACGACGTCATCCGGCCTGTGGGACCATGGCTTCGCGACGCTGGCCGAGCGGCTGGTCGAACCCGGCCAAATCCCCGCGCCCGGTCAGCCCGCCCAGCGACTGTGGCATGTCCGCGCCAAGCGGATCGTGCTGGCGACGGGCGCGATCGAGCGACCGCTGACCTTTGCCGGGAATGACCGCCCCGGCGTGATGCTGTCGCAAGCGGTGCGGACTTATATCGAACGCTTCGGCGTACTCCCGGGCAAGCGCGTCGTCATCGCCACCAACAATGACGATGCCTATGCCACCGCCGAGGCGGTCGCGGCGGCGGGGGGCGAGGTCGTGGCGATCCTAGATTCCCGCGCGTCCGGCCCAGCAACCCGCTTCCCGGTCTTCCACGATGCCGCGCCGCTTTCGACCGAGGGCCGCACCCACCACCTCGCATCGGTCGATGCACGGATCGGGACCACAAAGCGCCGCTTCGAGGCCGATCTTCTGGCGGTGTCGGGCGGCTTCACGCCCGTCGTCCATCTCCACAGTCAGGCGGACGGCGCGCTCGAGTGGCGCGAAGATGTGCAAGCCTTTGCGCCCGGCGCATCGCCGCAAGCGGTGACCAGTGTCGGCGCGGCGGCGGGCGAGGTTCCGCCAATCGCGGCGACGGCAGCGGATTTGCCCGACCCGAAGCACAGCTTCATCGATTTTCAGAACGACGTGACCGCCGCTGACGTCGATCTCGCCTGGGCCGAGGGATATCGCTCGGTCGAACATCTCAAGCGCTACACCACGCTTGGCATGGCGACCGATCAGGGCAAGACGAGCAACATGGCCGCGCTCGCCCGCCTCGCCAGCGTTGCGGGCGTGACGATCCCGCAAGCGGGGCTGACGACGTTTCGCCCGCCTTTCACGCCGCTGACCTTGGGCGCGCTGGCAGGCGCAGACGCCGGTGGTCATGCCGCCCCCGCCCGCCGCATTGCCTTGTACGATCGCCACCAACGGCTGAACCCATTGTGGCAGCCGCTCGGACTATGGCATCGCCCGCGCGCCTATCCGATCGGCGACGAGACGCTGCACGCGGCGGCAATGCGGGAGGCGCGCGCGGTGCGCACCGCCGCCGGGATCGTCGATGTCTCGACGCTCGCCAAGTTCGCGGTGGCCGGGCCGGATGCCGCCGCCTTCCTCGAAATCGTCTGTGCGACCGGGGTGGCGAAGCTGGCGGTTGGGCGCGGGCGTTATACGTTCATGCTGCGCGAAGACGGCATGGTGCTGGACGACGGCACCGTCTGGCGGATTGCCGAGACGCGCTATTTGCTGACGAGTTCGACCGGCGGCGCGGACCGGATGGAAGCGCATCTGAGCTACGCACACGCCGTGCTTGCGCCGCATCTGAAGGTCTCGATTGTTGCGCAGCAGGAGCATTTCGCCGGAATTGCGCTCGCCGGACCACTGTCGCGTGACATTCTCGCAGGGCTGACCGGCATCGAACCACCCGCCCATATGGGGGTCGCGCACGCAGAGATCACAGGCGTGCCGGTGCTGATCCTCGCCGCCAGCTATAGCGGCGAACGCGCGTTCGAGATCTACGCCGAGGGGCATGTCGCGGGACCGGTGTGGGACGCGCTGGAGGCCGCAACACGCGCGGTCGGTGGGTACCCCTACGGCCTCGAAGCGCTCGAATTCCTGCGGATCGAAAAGGGCCATATCGTCGTGGGGGCCGAGGCCGATGGTCGCACCACGCCGCACGATCTCTCGCTCGAACGCATGCTGCGCAAGGCGGGCGGGTTCATCGGCGAAAGCGGTCTGACCCGGCCTGCGCTGGCCGCCGACGACCGCACGCAATTGGTCGGCCTGACCAGCGACACGCCGATCCCCGAGGGCGCGATGCTGATCGCCGCCGACGGCGCGCCGGTCGAAGGGCATGTCACCTCCGCCGCAGGGCGCGTGATCGGCACCGGCGCGATCGCCCTGGGCTTGCTGACGGGCGGGCGGGCACGGCTCGGCGAAGCGCTGCTCGCCTCCTCCCCGACGCGCGGCCAATCAGCGCACGTGACGGTGACGGCGCCGATGTTTTACGACGTAGAAGGGGCGCGCTACCGTGATTGATCCAAATGTCGCGTTCACGATGGCACCCGCAGGCGACGTGATCGCGCTCGACCTCTGGGATGCCGCCGCGCCCGAAGTCGCTGCGGGCACGCGCCTGCTGCACGTCGAGCCGCGCCGCTGGTGGCTGATCGGTGCGGGCGCGCACGCCGATGCCCTTGCCGAGCAAGTCGGCGACACGGGCGCGCTGACGCCGATCGGCGGAGGGCTGACGCGCGTAACGCTCAACGGCGCGGGCTGGCGCGAATTGCTGACGATCAGCGGCTGCTTCGATGTCGAGGACCCGCGCTTCGGAACAGGCAGGATCGCAGCGACGACGATCCACCACTTACCGGTCTGGATCGCACCGACGGGCGAGGAAACGTGCGAGGTCTATCTCGCCAACAGTTACGCGCCTACGCTTTACGATCTATGGTCGCGCAGCGCGACCGGCCAAGGGGGGCCGTCATGATGTCATCGCCTGCACCGCGTCTCGATTCCGCGCGCTGGTATGTCGTGCTGGTGCTTGGCCTGGTCTATGCGGTCAACATCGCCGACCGCTATGTCGTGGCAACGGTGCTCGAGCCGATCCGGCTCGAATTCGGCTTGAGCGATTCTGGCGTTGCGTGGCTTACCGGCGTGACGCTTGCTTTCTTCTATATCTCGGTCGGGCTGCCGATCGCGAAGATCGCCGACCGATCGAACCGCCGCAACATCGTCGCCGCCGCGATGATCCTGTGGTCGGCGATGACGGCGCTACTGGGCGTCACGCAAAATTACTGGCAATTCCTGCTCGCGCGGATCGGCGTGGGCGTGGGCGAAGCCGGCGGAACCCCGCCCTCGACCTCGATCATCGCCGACAATTTTCCGCGTGGGCGGCGCGCCTATGCGCTTACCGTCTATGCGCTCGGTCTGCCGCTCGGCGCGTGGATGGGGTCGAGCCTGGCGGGCGCGATCGTCGAATATTTCCATAGCTGGCGCGCCGCCTTCATCGCACTTGGCGTGCCCGGAGTCGTGTTCGGCGTGCTGATCCTGTTGACCGTGCGCGAGCCGGTGCGCGGCCGCTTCGAACTGGTGACCGAGGACAGCGCGCCCGCCGCCACCTTTACCGAGACGTGCCGCTACATGTGGTCGACGCGCTCGGCGTGGCACATCAACGCGGCGGGGACGATCATCTGCCTGTGGGGCTGGGGGCTACTGTGGTGGACGCAGACCTATCTCGAACGCGAATATGGCCTGTCCACCGCGCAGGCCGGGGCGCGGCTCGGCACGATCTATTTCTGGGCGGGCAGCGGCGCGACGATCGCGACCGGCATGATCCTCGCCATGCCGCAAATGCAGGATGCCAAGCGCGTGGCGTGGCTGTTGAGCGGATTGGTGACGCTCTCAACCATTCCGTCGTTCATCGTGTATTACACGCATTCGCTGACGCTCGCGACGGCGATGCTGTGGCTCGTGGTGCCGACCGCCTATCTCTATGTCGGGCCGACAATGGCGCTGCTGCTGAACTTCTTACCGCCGACGATGCGCGCGCAGGGCATGGCGATCAGCTTGCTCACTGCCAATGTCGCCAATCTGATCATCGCCCCGACCGCCGTCGGCTGGATCAGCGATACGCTCGCCGGGCCGCTCGGCAGCAATGCCGAATCGCTCCGCTACGCGTTGATGGCGCTGTCGCTGACCGGCTTCTGGGCGGCCTATCATTATTGGACAGCAGTGCGGACCTTTGCGGCCGACGATGCGCGCGTCCAGATGGTCGGGGCGACGGCCTGACTGCAATGACCGCACAGCCGTTCATTCTGACCCTGTCGTGTCAGGACCGCCCCGGCATCGTCGCGGCGGTCTCTGCGCATATCTTCGTGTGCCACGGCAACATCACCGATTCGAGCCAGTATAATGATGCGGATTCGGGCCGCTTCTTCATGCGCACCGCCTTTGCGATCCCCGCCGATGGCGACCCCGCCATCTTGCGCGCCGGATTTGACAGCCTCGCCAGCCGCTACGGCATGACCCTGTCGCTGCGCCCCGCCGATGCGCGGCAGAAGGTGCTGATCCTGGTGTCGAAGTTCGACCATTGCCTGGTCGATCTGCTCTATCGCCGCCGCATCGGGGAGCTCGACATGGACGTGGTCGGGATCATTTCGAACCATCCGGCCGAGCATTTCACCACGCTCGATTTGGCAGACATTCCGTTCCACCATTTGCCGATAACGCCCGCGACCAAGGCCGCGCAGGAGGCCCGGATCTGGGGGATCCATCAGGACAGCGGCACCGATCTCGTCGTGCTCGCGCGCTATATGCAGATTTTGTCGGACGATCTGTCGGCCAGATTCGCGCATCGCTGCATCAACATCCACCACAGCTTCCTGCCCGGTTTCAAGGGCGCAAAACCCTATCATCAGGCGCATGCGCGCGGCGTGAAGGTGATTGGCGCGACCGCGCATTATGTGACCGGCGAGCTCGACGAAGGGCCGATCATCGAGCAGGATGTCGAGCGGATCAGCCATGCCGACACCGCCGAAGATCTGGTGCGCAAGGGCCGCGATATCGAGCGGCGCGTGCTGTCGCGCGCGGTTGGGTTGCATTTGAGCGGGCGGGTGCTGGCAAATGGCGCGCGCACGATCGTGTTCCGCGATTGAAGGATTGAGCATGCTGTTCCTGCTTGCTGCGGCCGTTACGCCCGTACCGGCCGATTATCGCGACGCGGCGCACTGGCTGTGCCGCCCCGGACGCGTGGATGCCTGTGCAGGCGATATCGCCGCCACGATCGTCGCGCCCGACGGGACGCAGAAAGACGAACCTGCGGTACCGCGCGCGACCCCGAAGGCGGATTGTTTCTACGTCTATCCCACCACCTCGATGGACCCGACGCCGCACAGTGATTTGATCGCGGGTGACGGCGAGAAGGGCATGGCCGCGTCGCAGGCGGCACCGTTTCGCAGCGTCTGTCGCGTGTTTGCGCCGCTATACCGGAGTGTTACACTTCCTGCGCTGCGCGCCGCGATGCGCACCGGCAAGCGGCTGTCCGCCGCCGATTTCGACTTACCCTATGCCGATGTCCGCGCGGCCTTCCGCGCCTATCTGGCGCAGGACAATCGCGGACGCCCCTTCGCGCTGATCGGGCATAGCCAGGGTTCGGCGCTGCTGAAGCGGCTGGTGATTGAGGAGATCGACGGCAAACCGATCCAGCGGAAAATGCTGTCGGCGATCCTGCCCGGGACGGCGGTGTTGGTACCGCGCGGGCGCGATCTGGGCGGCGATCTGAAATCCGTGCCGCTGTGCCGCAAGGCGACGCAGACCGGCTGCGTCGTGACCTGGGCGAGCTACCGCGATACCAATCCGCCGCCCGCCAACGCCTTGTTCGGCCGCGCGCCGCCGGGTGCGTCCGATCTGGAAGCGGGCTGCACCAATCCCGCGAACCTCACCGGCGGCGCTGCCGCGCTTGATCCGCTGCTGGGCTTTCCGTGGTGGGCAGGCGGCGTCGCGCAGTTCAAGCAACCGGAGCGCTGGTCCGCGCTCGGCGCGCCGCTCCACGCAGGTTTCGTGCGCATGCCGGGGCTGCTATCCGGCGAATGCGTACAGCGCGGTAATGTCACCTATCTGGCGGTGCACGTCACGCCGGGCACAGCGACCGATCTGACCGAAGCAACGGTTGGGTCCGACACCGTTGGCGACACCGCCTATCCCGATTGGGGCTTCCACGTCATCGACATTGCAATCGTCGAGCGCGACCTGATCCGGCTGGTGGCACAGCAAAGCGCGGCCTGGCACAAAAGAAAATAGGGGGCGGTCAACCGCCCCCCATCTTCCTCCTCAGCCGTACCAAACGGTCAGAACTTGACCTTCACGCGCAACCCGATCGTGCGCGGGCGCGCCAGCGTGTTGCGGCTGCCGGCCTGATAGACCTGATAATAGGTCGCCCGGCCGATATTGGTGATCGTCACGCCATTGGCAAGATTGTTGCCATACACACCGAGTTCGAACTGGCCGATATTGTAGGTCGCCGATGCGCTGAGATTGTGCGATTCGGGGATCACGGCAAAGGTCTGGCTCGGCCCGGTCGCGGTCAGTACGCCGCCGGTCAATGTGGTCGTGACGGCGTTGAACCGGGTATTTTGCGACGACTGATATTGGTAGCCGAGCTGCAAATGCAGGTCGCCCGATCCCAATGGTCGATCGTAGAAGGCCTGGAAATTGGCAGTATATTTCGGATAATAGGGCGTGCGGTCGCCATCGAAGGCACCGACCGTCGGGATATTGCCTTTCGCTTTCGAATCGTTGAGCGATCCACTGAACGACAGCGTCAGTTCCGGCGTCGCCTTGATCATCGTCTCGAGCTCGAGGCCCTTGCTGGTGATCTTGCCCTTATTGTCGGTGAAGAAATAGGAGCAGGCCAGCCCCAATCGGGTCTGAACGTCGGACCAATCGATATAATAGGCGCTCGCGTTGAGCGTGACCCGACCGCCAGCGAACTTCGCTTTCTCGCCGATCGTGTAATTCCACAATTTGTCGGGGCCGAAGGTCAACGGTGCCGACGTATAGCCATAACCCGCCAACTGGCGCGTGCATTGCTGCGCAAGCGTGCCACCCGTCGCCGGATAGGGGTTTTGCAGCGGAACCGGCTGATTGCCGCCGCCGTAACGGAAGCCCTTGGCAACCTCGGCATAGATCATGAAATTGTCATCGACCTTGTACGAGATATTGCCGCGCGGGTTGAACCCGTCGGACTTCAGCCGCGCATTCGTCTCGAGCGGAACGTGGTTGATCACGCCGTAAACGCCGCTTTCAAACAGATAGTATTTTTCGCTGAAGTTGAAATAGCGCACGCCCGCCGTCAGATCGAGCCGGTCGGTGACGTGCCACGTGCCATCGGCATAAGCGGCGAACTGATGCTCGTTGACGTCCTGAAGCCCCGAGAAGATGTCGTTCGGCTGGAACGCCTTGTCCACCGTCTGCGAGTTATACAGACCGCCCGGCACCGCGAACGGACCGTAGAAGAAGTTCATGTACGACAGCGTGTCGAAACCCGGCGTCGGAATGTCCTGCCGCAAATGGCGGTCCTGCTGTTCGTAGAACATGCCAACCGTCCATTTCACCGGGCCATTATTCTTCGAAACCAGGCGTACCTCGCCCATATAATCCTTCAGTTTCTGATCGATCTGGTACAATTCTGGCGGCAGCGAGCGCGCGAGATTATCGCTATACGCGGTCGGTGCCTGGAACAGCGGATAGGCCGTGGTGCT
Organism: Sphingomonadales bacterium; assembly: GCA_038327465.1. GTDB lineage: Bacteria > Pseudomonadota > Alphaproteobacteria > Sphingomonadales > Sphingomonadaceae > Sphingomonas. The sequence goes on from JBBQLB010000008.1 coordinate 70,402, forward strand.
GGGGGTCAGCGGATAGCCGTAATTCTGGAAGAAATAACCGATCTGCGGCTCGACCGACGCATCGAAGCCGATCGCGCGATCGGTATAGGCACCCGTCACGATCAGATTGGCGAAGCCCGCATCGTAATCCGCGCCGAGTTGATACAGCCGGAACCGATCGTCGGTGCCTTCCGGACCGTTGGTCAGGATGGTGTACGGCGCGAGACCGCTGAAGGCGGCATTCAGGCCATTGGCAACGCTGCGTTCATAGGTGATGCTGCCATCAACCGTCAGATCCGGGCTCGGCGTCCAGCGCACCGCGAGACGGCCCTGATAGGTCATGTTGCTGTTGGCGTTCTGCTTGTTGCGCAGGCCAATATTGTCGATGAAGCCGCCATCGCGCCCGACATAGAAATTCGCGCGGACAGCGAGCGTGTCGGACACGATCGGCAAATTGAGCATGCCGCGGATATTATAGCTCGCGGCACCGTGGTCGGTCGTCGCGATGCCCGCCTCGGCGGTGCCGAAGGTCTTGGTCAGATTGGGCTTGGCGGTGACGAAGCGGATCGTGCCGGCCATCGATCCGGCGCCGTACAGCGTCCCTTGCGGACCGCGCAGAATTTCGACGCGTTCGAGATCATAGACTCTGAGATCGGGCGTCTGGCCCTGCACCGAGATCGGCGTATCGTCGAGATAGACCGCGACCAGCGAGCGATCAGAAGTATCGGACGATGCATAGCCGCCGGTCGACAGCCCGCGCATGTTGAACTTCTGATAGCCCGGCGCCCCTTCGGTGATCGACAGCGAGGGCGTGAATTTGGCGAGATCGGACAGATTGCCCTGGCCCGATTTGGTGATCTGATCGATATTCACGACCGAAACCGCGATCGGCACCTTCTGCAGCGATTCCGCGCCCGAGCGATTGGCGGTGACGACGATGTCGGTCAACGAATCGTCCTTGGCGGGTTCTGCCGGAGCGGCCTGCGCGGCAGCGGCCGCGGCCGCGGCCGCGGCGGGATCGCGCGCGGCGAAGGCGGCACTCGGCGCGAGCAGCGCGAGGCTTGCCCCCGATGCCAGCAACATCGCGAGTACGGGCGTGCGGCGACCGAAGCTGCCGGTCTGATGATGTGAAGTCGTCATGTTTCCCCCTTGTCGAACGGTCTCGTCAAATCGTCATTCCGTTGCTCGGGGCTGCATGGCCCTCACGCTCACGGACGATTGGAGGTGCCCCCCAATCACCGAGGCTCATCCCATTCGTGGCAAGCGCAAAGCAAAATTATCGGATGGGGGCATCCAATATTGCGATCATGGCCGAACTCCGCCCATGTTGGCAAGGGCACCGAGTCCGGACTTGAGGGTTCCGAGCCACGGATCGAAATGCCGCCATTGATCGAGCCCGTCGCGAAAGATCGGGCGGCGGACCTGTTCGGAACTGGGCGTGCGCACCGCGCGATCATTGTCGAAAAAGGCGAGACAGCCGGATTCGAATGCCAGCCCGAGATGATCGAGCAAGCGTCGTACCTCAGCCTCAGGTGCACCAACCAACGCTTCGTACGACAGGCGATGGACGCGCCCGGGCAGGACCGCATCGAAATGCTCCATAAGCAGGGCATAGTCGGCATAATAGCGCCCGAGATCGCCGAGGTCGTAGCTATAGCCCTGTCCTGCCGCAAAACCCTGTTTGAACAGCGATACACAGCAGGCCAGCGGGTTGCGCCGTACATCGATAATCCGCGCCTTCGGCAGAATCAGATGGATCAAACCGATATGCAGAAAATTGCCGGGGAATTTGTCGACGAAATGCGGGCGATCAGTGGCACGCCGGGGGCGCGTGCGCTCCAGATACGCGCTCCCGAGCTCGGCGAAGGCGGAATGCGGCAAGCTTGCAAGATCGCGCGGATACTCTCCCCGCGAAACTTGCCCGGCAAGCGCCGTGATATCGGGCAATTCCGACAGGCCCTCGACCTGGCTGTGGCTGGCCAGGATTTGCTCGACCAAGGTTGAGCCCGAACGCGGCATGCCCAGCACGAAGATCGGGTCGGGCGCAGCGCAGCCCGAACCCGCACGATCGGCGAAGAAGGTCGTGCTGTAGGTGGCGATGCTCCGCTGCACAAAAGCAGTGTGCGCAGCGGCATCGTGCGGGCTGGATGCGCGGCGGGCGGCATTGGCCTGTTCATAGTGGGCAAAGGCTGACCCATAGTCCGCCGCATCCTCCAGCGCCTTGCCCAGCGCGAAATGAAGATAGGCGCGGTCGCCGGTGCCGAGATCGATGCCCCCCAGCAACGCGCGCATCGCTGCGATATCGTCGCCCAAGAATCGCCAGGTCTTGAGATTGGCGAGGCTCCAATACGCCTCGCCGAAGCGCGGATCGAGCGCGATTGCGCGACGATAAGCGGCGATTGCATCGGCTTGCTGCCCCACGCTGCGCAGCGCATGGCCATAGGCGTGCCACAAGCGGGCATCGTCGGTGCGCGCGGCAAGCGCGCCTTCGAATTCCGCCACCGCGTCGCGCTCACGGCCCAACTGCATCAGGATGCTGGCATGGAGCGCCCGCACCGGCCCGGCGGTCGCATAAGCCGTTAAAACCGGTCCAAGCTCTGCCCGCGCCTCGGCGAAGCGCTCCAGCCGCAGCAGCAGGATCGCGCGGTGAAAGCGGGCCGGGGCATAAAGCGGTGCCGCCGCGACGGCACGAGCCAGTAGCCGCTCAGCCGCCGCATCGCGCCCGCTCCGCACTGCGACATCGGCGAGCAAGCGTAGCGCCGCCGGATCGTTGAGATCGATCCCGAACCGCGCGCGCAGAGCGTCGTGGGTGGCGTTGCCCGGTGTGTCGATCCACGCCACCGCCGCGTCCACCAACGCCGCATCGCCGACGCTGCCCGGCAGCAATCGTGCCTGCGCCGCCGCCGCCCGCGCCGGGTCGGTCAAACCATAGAGATCGCCCAGCGCATGCCAGGTGAGCGCCGCACGCGGATCGGCCGCCGTCGCCCGCTCCAGCGCCGCGACCGCCTCCACCCCGCGCCCGAGCATCGCGAGCGCCATGCCCTGCTCATAGTGCAGCCCCCATGCGCCCGGTCGCGCGGCAGCAAGCGGAGCCAGTACTTCGATCGCGGCGTGCACCTCGCCACTGCGGCGCAACGCCGCGCCCAGCAGAAAGCGCACCTCGAGCGATGGCGGCAGTGTGCGCGCAAGCGCTGCTGCGGCGCGCGGATCGACCCCGAGCAGCGCCTTGGCTTGCCCGATCCTGGTCGCCACATCGCGCTGATCGTCGGGCGGGGCCATCAACCAAGCTCTATGCGCGCGGCTTGCGAAAATCTATCGTCGCATCACGATCGGTCCGGGTCGTCATCACGAGGGGATAGCCATGCCGGGATCACGCCGCGACTTTCTCGCCGCCACGCTCGGCGGCATCGCGCTTGGCCGGAGCGCTGCGGGCGCTGCCGTGGCGAAGACGCCATGGGCGCTTCCGCCGAAAGCCGCCGTCAAGCATCTCGAAATCGTTCGCATCCCCATGCACGACGGTGTCGAATTGTGCGGCCAAATCTGGCTGCCCGCCGATGCCGATACCCACCCCGCCCCGGTCGTGCTCGAATACATCCCCTATCGCACACGCGACGCCTACTCTGCCGCCGACGCGCATTGGGGCAATACGCTGGCGGGCTATGGCATCGGTTTCGCGCGGATCGATCTGCGCGGATCGGGCGATTCGGGTGGGCTGCTGCGCGATGAATATCTGATGCAGGAGCAGGACGATGCGGTCGAGATCATCGCCTGGCTCGCCGCCCAGCCCTGGTCGAACGGATCGGTCGGCATGCGCGGCATATCGTGGGGCGGATTCTCGACGCTGCAGACCGCGATGCGGCGCCCGCCTGCGCTCAAGGCGATCATGCCGATGGCCTGTTCCGATCGGCGTTTCACCGACGATGCGCATTATGTCGGCGGGTGCCTTGGTCTCACGAATTTCAAATGGGGCGCGAATTTCAAGGGCGTGATGGCGACCCCGCCCGATCCTGCGGTGGCAGGCCCCGGCTGGGAAAAAATGTGGCGCGAGCGGCTCGAAGCCTCGCCCCCAATCATCGCGCGCTGGACCGGGCATCAGCGCGAGGATGCCTATTGGCAGCACGGATCGCTTACCTTCGATTATGCCGCGATCCATTGCCCGACCTATGTCATCGGCGGGTGGGCCGATGCCTATGTCCATTCGGTACCGCGCTTGCTCGAACGGCTGACCTGCCCACGCAAGGCGCTCGTCGGGCCGTGGGGCCATACCTATCCCTGGCTCGGCGGCCCCGGCCCCGCGCTCGACTGGGCCTATGAGGAGGTACGCTGGTGGTCGCACTGGCTGGGCGGCGCGCGCACCGGCATCATGGACGAACCAATGTTGCGTTTCTACCAGCCCGAGGCGACGCCCGCGCAATCGGCACCGGGCGCAACGCCGGGTGCGTGGAGCGCGGAGAGGGTCTGGCCTTCCCCCAACGTCAACCAACAGCGGCTGCATCTGACCGACACGGGTCTCTCCCCGCGACGCGGCCCGGGAAAGCGGCGAACGCACCGATCAAACAATGCAGTCGGCCTCGCGACGCCCGAATGGGTGCCGTTCGGTCAGGCCGAGATGCCGGGCGATCAGCGGCACGACGATGCGCTGTCGATCAGCTACGACATGGCGCCGCTGCCCGCAGATGTGGAGCTGCTCGGCGTGCCCAGCGTGCGGCTGCGCGTTGCCGCCGACAAGCCCGTCGCGCAAGTCGCGGTGCGGCTATGCAAGGTGTTGCCCGATGGCACGTCATGGCGGCTGGCCTACGGCGTCCTCAACCTGACGCACCGCGACAGCCATGCTACCCCCAAGCCGCTGACCCCGGGCAAAATGGTCGATATCGCGATCGACTTGGGCTTCGTCGCGCAGCGTCTCAAGGCCGGGGAGCGGCTGCGTATCGCCATATCGGAGGGGCTGTGGCCGCTCGTCTGGCCCTCGCCCGACGGCCCGACGCTGACGCTCGATCCGACCGCCAGCACGCTGACCTTGCCGGTCCGCACGCCCCCGCTGCTCGAACCCGCCATGCCGATCGCCAGCGTCGCAATTGCGCCCGATAAGGGCGATGTCATCGTGACGGCCAGCGACGACCATGGCCGCATCACCGTATCGGGAACCTGGCCGGACAAGACGCGCACCTGCGCGAACGGGACGATCCTGTCGGGCTACGGCCCCAACACCGTCGCCACTATCACGGCGGGCGAACCCAATAGCGGTTCCTGGTCGGGCACGCGCATAAGCCGCTATCGCCGGGGCGCGTGGAATTGCGAACTCCGCATCGCCTTTGCGCTCACCTCGACCACGCGCGATTTCACCGTCACCGAGGAGCTTGCGGCGTATAAGGACGGCACCGAAATCTTCCGCCGCAAGACCATTAACACCGTCCCGCGCGATCATCTCTGAGCGACGGTGCCGGTGGGGCGTTTTGTCGCACCTGCATTTCAGCTATGGGCTATCGCTGTTCCGCGAGCGGGAGCGGCCCCTTAATCCGCGCGCGATCGGGCCAGCGCTGTCATCAAGATCCTCGGCACGGACCCTCGTGTGAAACCGCTGCACGGTTCGCCCGCAAATCCGTGCCGCTCCGCGCGACCGGCTCGGGGCCGCGCCCCAGGCCGTTCCAAAGTGCGGCGTTGAAGGCGTTCGCGTCGAGATGATCCTCGCGACGGAAATCCTGCCCCTTCATCGCCGCGGCCCAATAAGCGGCGCTATGCGGCACGCACCCAAGCGCCGCCCGGCGGATGGGATAGCGGTCGACGGGGATGGGCAATTTCGTCTCGCGCAATACATCGGCTGCCTCGGCCCGGTACGTCCACGACGTCATGGTCGGATCGAACACATCGGCCATCGGCAAGGCGAGCGCGTCGTTCAGCCCGAGGGGCGACAGCCCAAGCACATCCTCGATCGTCCGCAAGACGCTGACCGTCGTATAGCGTGTCGATACCAGCGCGTGCTGCCGTACGCCCGCGCCGATCACATACGCGATGCTGCGCCGCGCATCGACATGATCGGCACCGTTCTGCGCATCGTCCTCGATCACGAAGATCAGCGTGGAATCGCGCGCGCGGCTGTTGGCGATGGTCTCGACCACGTGTCCCAGCGCATAATCATTGTCCGCCATCTGGGTTTCGACCGTATTGACCCCGTCGATCGCATCCTCGAAATCGCCGAAATGGTCATGGCTGAGACGCAGCAGCGTCAGCGCAGGGACTGTATTGCTTGCTTCGGCCTGCGCGAATTCGCGCTGCCATTCCAGCACGCGCCAATAATCCGGCATCTTCTGGTCGAAGCCGCGGAAGTACGGATCGCTGCGGCTGGCGAGAAGTCGGTCGCCCGGCGTGTAAATCCGCATCTGCGATTTCGCCGGTTCGCGCACCAGCGGGACGAAGCCGGGCTTACCCAGATCGTAGACCGACGCGTCGGAAAAACCATAATTGCGCACGCTTAGCCCGGCGCGGATCGCTGCGTTCCACAGAAAGCCCTGCCCGGTCTCGTCATCGCGCTCGCCGTCAGGGGCGGTGAGCAGCGCGGGACCGGGCATGAGATCGGGATCGGTCGACAAAGCGGGGTTGGTCGCATGCCGCTCGGCCGGGGTCTGTGCGGTATAGACGAAGCGGTCGGCTTCCTCCGCCTCATACCCCACACCGCGACCGGCATAGTTTACCGGCGCAGTCTTCTCGAGCAAATCGGGGACGCGGGCGGCGGTCGACCATGTCCAGCCGGTACTCGATTGTTCGCCGCTGTCGTAGAAATTGTCGAGCGTCACGAAAGATCGGGCGAGCCGGTGGTGGTTGGGTGACAAATGTTCGCCAAGGATGGCGAGATGCGGGTCGCCATTGCCGACCTCAAGATCGCCCAGCACCTGATCATAGGTGCGGTTTTCCTTGATGATGAAGATGACGTGTTTGATCCGCGCGCGGACCGCCGCCATCGTCGCTGCAGCGGCGGCCTGTTGGGACCTGTTGCCGAAACCGATATTATCGGCGACCTGCCGCGTCGTGCGCAGCATGGCGCGGGGCGCAGGCAGCGGAAACTGGAGCAGCCCGGCCTTTTCGAGCTGGAAGATGTACTGGTTGGCACCGCCGCATGCATTCGGCTGGCCGCGATAGATCGCCAGTTTCGGTGCGCACCCCAGCGGATTGGGGCCGGGCGGACTCTTGCGATTGGCGACGAACACCCGCCTGCCATCGGCGCTGACCGCGACCGCGCTGGGATACCAGCCGGTTGGCATCAACCCTTGTGCCACCGCTCCGTCCGCACGCGGCGCGACCAACGCGACCGCGTTGATGCCGCCCATCGTCACCAGCAGGCGATGATCCGGCAAGAGCGCCAGCGCGTTGACGTTAAGCCCTTTGGCGATCAGCCCCTGGCCGAGTGCATCGGGCAAGCCAAGCCGCGGCTCACCGGTCAATCTGCCGCTGGCGGTATCGATGATGGCAAGCCGATCGGCATTGTCCTCGGTCGCATAGAGCCGCCCCGCCGCCGCATCGAGCAGCAAGGCGGTCGGCGCGCCCAGCGTCGCGACGCGGGCACGCACGCTGATCGCATCGGTCGAGACGGTCAGCGCCACCAACTGCCGGTCGCGCGGTGCCGATACCCACGCACGCGTTGCATCGGTCCAGACAATCGCGAACGGATTTTCGCCGCCGGCCACGCCGCGCATCGCCGGGTCGATCTTGCCCGGCCGCAAATCCTGCTCGGCGATCACGCGCCCGGCGACCAGGTCGACCAGGCTAACCGAATCGTTATAATAATTGGCGACGAGCGCGCGCCGGCCGTCGGGGCTGACCGCGACGCCTGCCGCCTGCGGCTTGACCTCGGCACCATTCCCTGCGGCGTGGCCGAGTGGGATCGGCTTGGGCAATTCGGTAAAGCGAGGGCCATGACGCTGGAACCGATGGAGCGTGTCGTCGATACCCCCGCCCACGACAAAGCCGTTTCCATCGGGTTGCCAGGCAATGCCCGAATAGCTGTTGGGTACCGTCAGCGTTTGCAGCAACCGACTGCCCGTGGCGTTGATGGCGTAGCGGAAAATAAATTGGGTCGATTGTTCCGGCACAAGCTTGCCGTCTGCGCCGTTGAAGCGATTGAAGCCGCTGGTCAGCACCAGCATCTCGCGCCGGTTTGGGCTGATCGCAATCGCCGCCGCGCCGTCCGCGACATAGGACGGATGCGGGCCGACCCGCGTTACCAGCGGCTCAAATCGCGCACCCGGCGTCGCAAGCGGGGTCAGCATTTGGCCGGTCGGGAGCGCTTGCTCCGTCTCGAGCCGGTTTGCGCCAAAAGCGGTGGTCGCCAGGGCACCTAAACCGATGGCGAACAGAGATGTGCGGAGCTTGGACATGCAGGACCCTAACGCGAGAATGCGACATCTTGGTGTCGGGTCGGTTAGGTGCACCGCATGCCCGATCGGTCAGCTACCGTTACCCGCGCGCGGCGCGCAATGGCGAAACCTACGGAAGGCGCGCGGATCGATCACCGTCGTGGAAACCATTATCGGCGGCAAGCCGATGTTCGAAATGGTGAAGGGCAAAGCGCGCTTTGCATGGTGAAGCGGCAGCGAACGATGCTAACGGATCGACGCATGAATGCCATGGTGCCGCTTTAGGGCGTGGCGCTTAATGATCGGCTGGGGGGCAGAGAATGGAGAGTCGCTTTCGTCGCGCCCTGTCGCAAGCGCATCCTGCGCTTTTTACCGCCGTTGCCGGGACCGCCGGATTTTGCGCCTATTTTGCGATGTATGCCTTCCGCAAGCCGTTCACGGCGGCGACCTTCGAGCATGTGCCGGGCTGGGATTTCGCGCTCGACTATAAGATCGCGCTGATCGTCGCGCAGGTCGCTGGCTATGCGCTGTCGAAATTTATCGGTGTGAAGGTGATTTCGGAAATCGACCCGCGCCACCGTGCTGTGGCGATCCTCGCGCTCATCGCCACCGCATGGCTGGCGCTCATCGCCTTCGCGCTGGTTCCCGCGCCGTGGAATGTCTTCGCGTTGTTCCTCAACGGGGTGCCGCTGGGGATGATCTGGGGACTGGTCTTTGGTTTCATGGAGGGCCGCCGCGTTTCCGAAGTGCTGGCTTCGATGTTGTGCGCAAGTTTCATTCTGTCGTCGGGCGTGGTCAAGTCGGTCGGCACCTGGCTGATGCAAAGCGCGCAGATCGATCGCTTCTGGATGCCGGCGGCGACGGGGGCGCTGTTCATCCCTTTGCTGTTGCTCTCGGTCTGGGTGCTGAGCGAACTCCCGCCGCCCAGCGCCCGCGATGAGGCCGAGCGCACGCGGCGCGCGCCGATGACCAAAATGGAGCGGCAGAGCTTCCTGAAAGCCTATGCCCCGGGGCTGATCGCGATCGTTATCGCCTATGTGTTGCTCACCGCCTTTCGCGATTTCCGCGACAATTTCGCCCCCGAGATCTGGACCGCGCTCGGCTATGGCGGACAAGCGGCGATCTTCTCGGCGAGCGAACTGCCCGTCGCTGTGATCGCGCTGATCGGCATGGCGCTGATCATCGTCGTGCGCGATAACCGGCGCGCGCTGGTGGTGATTCACGCGATGATCGGCGGGGGCTTTGCGCTGCTCGGGCTGTCGACGCTGGCGTTCCAGATGCACCTGATCTCGCCATTGGTGTGGATGATCCTGGCGGGATCGGGGCTCTATATCGCCTATAACCCGATCAATGCGGTGCTGTTCGACCGGCTCGTCGCCGCAAGCGGGCGGATCGCCAATGCGGGCTTCCTGATCTACGTCGCCGATTCGTTCGGCTACCTTGGCAGCGTCACATTGCTGTTGTGGCGCAATTTCGGACAAGGATCGCTCGACTGGTTGCAGTTTTTCACGGCCGGTGCCTATGTCACCAGCGTCGTCGGCACGGTGCTGACCATGCTCGCCGCAGTCTATTTCTATCGGCGCTCGGCGAAGGAGCGCGCGGCTCCGGTCATGACCGGCCACGCCGGTGCGCTGGCCGCGAACATTGGCTCATGAACCGGCAGAGCGATGTCGAGAGCAACGGAGACGAGCGTTTTGGCCTCCTATGATGTCGCGATCGTTGGCGCAGGGATTGTCGGGCTGGCGCATGCGCTCGCGGCGGCACGCGAGGGTCGGCGCGTCATCGTGCTCGACCGCGACGCGCAAGCGAATGGCGCATCGATCCGCAATTTCGGCTTTGTCACCGTCACCGGGCAGGAGCAGGGCGATGTCTGGCGCCGCGCGCGGCGATCGCGCGACATTTGGCTGGAGGTAGCAGGGCCGGCCGGCATCGCGATCGAACAGCGCGGGCTGGTTCTGATCGCGCAGCGCCCCGAGGCGCGGGCGGTGTGTGAAGCTTTTCTCAAGACCGATATGGCGACCGACTGTGCGTGGCGCGATAGCGCGGCGGCCGAAGCCCTGCTCGGCGAGATCCGACCGGCCCGGCTGGAGGGCGTGCTGACGAGCGCGGTCGATATTCGGGTCGAATCGCGCACCGCGATCCCGAAGCTCGCGGCTTGGCTGGCGGAGTACCACGGTGTTGTGTTCCGGCGCGGCGTGGCGGTTAACCAAGTCGAGCAAGGCCAGCTCGAGACGACCGCCGGGATCATCCGCGCGGCCGAGATCATCGTATGCCCCGGCGATGATCTGACCACGCTGTTCCCGAGCGCGCTGACCGGCATCACCCGCTGCAAGCTGCAAATGCTGCGACTGGCCTCGCCCGGCTACAGATTGCCCGCCGCAATCATGTCGGATCTCTCGCTGGTCCGCTATCTCGGCTATGCCGCGCTGCCCGAAGCAGCGGCGCTCCGCCGCACGCTGGACACGGAGCAGGCCGATCACCTCGCGAGTGGCATCCACCTGATCGTCACGCAGAGCGCGGACGGCAGCCTGATCGTCGGCGACAGCCACCATTATGCCGCAACGCCCGATCCCTTCGCCGATGCACGAGTGGACGATTTGATTCTCGACGAATTCCGGGCGGTATTTGGCCATGTCCCGCCCGTAATCGAGCGTTGGACCGGCACCTATGCCTCAGCGGCAAGCCATAGCCGCGTCACCAGTCCCCTGCCCGGGGTTCGGGTCGTCACCGTGACGAGCGGCACCGGCGCCTCGACCGCCTTTGCGCTCGCCGAAGAAACGCTCGCGGCAATGGGTCGCCACGGAGGAACAGACACATGACTTTTCCCGTCAAGGCCGTGGTGCTCGACTGGGCCGGCACGATGATCGACCATGGCAGTCGGGCCCCCGTAGTGGCGCTGCTGGCGGTGTTTGACGATGCTGGCGTGCCACTGACGGAGGAAGAGGCGCGCGCCGATATGGGCCGGGCAAAGCTCGACCATATCCGCGCGATCCTCGCCATGCCCCGCATCGCCGAGCGATGGCACGCGGTCCACGGCACGGCGCCGAGCGAAGACGACGTGACCGCACTCCACGACGCGGTCGAGCCGATGATGCAGGGGGCAGCCAAGCAGTGCGCAACGCTCATTCCCGGCGCCGCAGATCTGGTTCAAAAACTGCGCGCGACAGGCATGAAGATCGGGTCGTGTACCGGCTACACCCGCCCGATGATGGCCGATATCCTGCCGATGGCGGCGGCGCAGGGCTATGCGCCAGACGTCGTCATCTGCTCGGGCGAGACGCTGGCAGGGCGTCCGTCGCCGCTGATGCTGTGGAAGGCGTTGGTCGAGCTCGGCGTGTGGCCGGCCGCGGCGTGCATCAAGGTCGATGATGCCACCGTGGGCATTGGCGAAGGGCGCGCAGCGGGCGCCTGGACCGTGGGTTTGGCGGCGTCGGGTAACGGCGTCGGGCTCGACCATGAAGCGCTGCTCGCTTTGGCACCGGACGACCGGGCGCGCCGCATCGCCACTGCAGCCGCTGCGCTCCGCGAGGCCGGCGCGGATTATGTCATCGACAGCGTCGCCGATCTTTGGCCGGTGATCGAGGTAATCGCCAAACGGATCGCAGCAGGGGAATCGCCCGCTAACCTCAGGCCGTGACTGCAAGCCCCCGCCGAACCAGTTCGTTCACGAACGCCAGCACGTCGCGCGCGCAGACTTCGGAGTCCACATCGTAGATCGTGCGCAGCGTGGCGGAAAGGTCGCGGATCCGGATCGGTTTTTCGATCCGCGTCCAGATGTCGCTGCCGACCGCGTCGATCAGCAGATAGGCGTCGGCATCCGGGTCCATGACGGCGGTCACTTCGTCGATCGTTGCCGAGGTGCGACCCGCGGACCGCACAATCACTGTGTCCAGCGAGATCTCGTCTGTCACATTTACCTCCTCGCCCTGTCTGTATTGCGCCGATGGCATAGCGCCGAATCGCGGGCAATACATTCCGGGTGCGTAACGGGACATTGACACCGCGGTGCAGGCCCATAGGCAGGAGAGCGATGTTCGCGACCGCGCTCACTAACTGGCCCGCATGAGGCGCGCGCTGCAGATCGAGGCGGTACTGGCGCTGGGGATCGCGCGGCTTGCGTCGCGGCGGATCGGATTCGGCAAGATCGCGCGGCGGATGGGCTGGGAGCATGACGAGTTTCGCGCCGATGCCGATATCTCCCCATCGCAAGCCGAAGCTGCAGCATACGTCGGTAACGCGCTGCGCCGGGCAAACCGAATCTGGAAGTTTCGGGATGCCTGCCTCGCCGATGCCATGGCTGCGAAGTGGATGCTGCGCCGTCGTCGCGTTCCCACGACGCTCTACATCGGTGCACGTATCCTTGGATCTGCTGCCGACGCACCGCGGATCGACCCGGAGAAGCACGTCTCGCTGCACGCCTGGCTCATGGCGGGCGACGTTCCCGTCATCGGGAAAAGCAGCACGCCGCACGTCCCAATCGGACGCTATCGCTAAGGCGAAGTGGCCCCGGACGCACCGCCTTGGCAGGGTGGGTCAGGAAGGCGGGGGGGGCGGCGTTGGCGAAGAGCCACCCTCTTGGCCAGCGCTCCCTGTCGGCACTTCAACGATCTTCGGTGCAATCCAGGTCTTCAGCACTCCCGGCGCGGCGCGATCCGAGCTGCCCGTCGGTTCGATATCGGTCATATAGTCCCCCACAATTCCGTTTCGAATATATAACGACGGGGTCGTTAACAATCCGGAATATTTGACGGTCCCGAACAGCCCGCCGAGCGTAGCGATCGGGTGCAACCGCAGATTTTCGGAGCGTCCCTGGGCTTGAGCGTCGCCTATGTCGTGAACGCAGAGTTGGCTGATTCCGCCAGCGCCATCTAGACGATATTGGCGAGCCCGCGCCGGAGTAGGTCGTTGGCAAAAATTAAAACATCGCGCGAGCACGTCTCAGCATCGACGCGATATGTTGTAACAAGGTCGTGACAGATATCGCCGATGCGTTTCGGCTCCGCAATCCGCGTCCAGATGTCGCTGCCGACGGCGTCGATCAGTAGATAGGCATCGGCATCGGGGTCCATGATAGCGGTCACTTCATCGATCGTCGCCGACGTACGGTCGGTGCATTGCACGATCATAGTCTCCAGCGTCAGCGGTACCGGCATTGTCATTCCCCCGTCATTCGTCGGCCCAGCGATTATCGTTGACATAGCCAAGCGCCGCCAGCAACGCGCCGGCGACAAAGGCGACGTCGCGCTTCTCCCCCGGGTCAAGATCGCGGACCCATCGGCCCGCGCGTGTCGGGTCGACCGGCTCGGTCGCCTTTAGGCTGGCCACGAAGCGCCCGACACCCAATGGGGCGATCAGGCTTGGCGCGGTATCAAGCAGTCCCGGCTGGAATTCCTCGCCGATAAAGGCGCAAATCCGGCTTATTTCGGACGCAGGCTCGGCGACCAGTCGTTCGTAGCGCACCTCAAGGCAGCGGGGATGGCCGCGCGATGCCAAGCCGTGGGATACTTCGTGCGCCCAAAATTGCGCGACATCGGCGATACGATTGTGCGAAGCCACACCGACCATCCTGCCGCCGCGAAGTTTGGCACCACCATAAGTTCGAAGCGAACAAGCGACGTCGCGCCCGTCGCGGACGATGTGGATGAAGCGGCCGTTCGGGAAGGATTGCAGAATCTGCGAGACGAAGCGGCAATTTATCGGCGTCTTTTCGACATAGCGGCTTTTCCCGCTGCGCTGCATTTGGATCGATGCCATTGCCTCGACGAATGCCGGCCGCGAGGGCGAAGCGCGCAGGATGCTGGCTATGGCACCCGGCTCGACCTCCCATTGCACAGCGAGCCGCTCTATAATCGGGGGCTGGTGGAAAAAACCGCCTTCCGGGCCGACCGCTAGCCGTGGGTGGCGCCCGAGCAGCTCGCGCAACACGGTGGTGCCGGAGCTTGGACAGCCGCCGATGAAGATCATGTCCGCATCACTTGTATAGCCCGGCCCGGCCCAGCTCGACGGAAGGTCGGCCACGAGCCGCGCAAACGGCCCTTGGCGACGGCGAAGCGCGCGGATCCGGTCGGCCAACTGCTTGACAAGGGGGCGGGCGGCCATAGGCATTGGGCCTATGATGGCCCGTGCCCCAGATCAATGCTGCTTATGAACGACCGCATCTTCATCCAGATTGCGGCTTACCGCGACCCCGAGCTCGTGCCCACTTTACGGGATTGCGTCGCCAAGGCGGACCGCCCCGACCTGTTGACCTTCGGCATCGCGTGGCAACGCGACGAGGCCGACAGTCTGGCGGAGTTCACGCATGACCCGCGCATTCGGCTGTTCGAATGCGATTGGCGCGAAAGTCGTGGCGCATGCTGGGCACGGCATGCCCTCCAGCAAATGTATGGCGCAGAGCGTTATACGCTGGCGCTGGATTCGCACCATCGCTTCCTGCCGGGATGGGACAGCGCCCTTAAGAAGCAACTAACCAAGCTGCCGTCGTCGCGACCGGTTCTGACGGGATATTTGCCCAGCTACAGCCCCGGCGAGCCGCTGGGGGACGCATGGTCTTCCGTCCTCCAAGCACGCGAATTCACCGACGATGGTGTGTTGCTGTTCATTCCGCGCCGAACGCCGCCGCGTTCCAGGCGAAAATTCTTCTGGCCCGAGCAACCCGTTAGGGCGCGCTTTTTTTCGGCGCATTTTACCTTTTCGGCGGGCAGTTTCCTTGCCGATTGCGGGCATGACCCCAAACTCTATTTCCACGGCGAGGAAATCACGCTGGCGGTGCGCGCCTTCACGCATGGGTATGACCTGTTCCATCCGGTGCGGCCGGTCATCTATCACGAATATACGCGCGAGGGCCGGACGAAGCATTGGGACGACCATGATTGGGACAGCGGGCGTGCCTTCGGCTGGCGGGTTCTGGATCATCTGTCGAAGGCGCGCGTGCGACAATTGCTGGGCATGGAACCGCATAGCGTCGATTTCGGCGGCTACGGCCTTGGGAAACAGCGGAGTCTGGCCGACTATGAGCGTTTTGCGGGCGTAAATTTCGCGCGGCGCTCGATCAGCGCCGAGGCGTTGCAGGGAGAGCCGCCCCGAAAATTGGCCAGCAGTTGATTACATGCCGCCCTTTCGCTACCGAAATGACAAGTAGGTTACATGGGAAGGGGCGGTCATGGCGGAACGAGACGCAACACCCGAATCGGCGGAAATAGGCCTATCACTGCTATAAACGTGGGTGGTGCCGTCCATCCATGAAATTCCGATGACCGAGACCGGTAAATCCTCGTCGCCAGTGCCAACGGTGCCCACGTCCTGATCGTCTGTTGGGGAAGAAGCGGGTTAGCGTATCGCGCTAACGCTTTATAAAAATGGGAGAGACGATGCCGACCCCTAGCGACACCAACATTGTCGGATCTGGTGACGAGTCCGATCGTAAACCCTGGATCGCACCGCACGTCAGCGAGGTTCCGTTCAATGACGCTGGCCAAAGCTCGTCGCCTACGCCCACGCCTTTGCCCTCCTGATTTCCGGTTTGGTAATAATTCAAATTTGGCGGGAGGGATTGGCGGCATATCGTCGCCGGTGAACCATTGTCGAACCGTGCAGTATCCGCCCGATCAGCGCAGATTATATTGACGCTACAGCGGTACGGCCGGTCGAGTGACTAAAACTGAAACCGTGCGTCAATTATAGTGGCCGATGATTTGGTTCTCGGACGGGTCTTGTCCGGTCACGACCCGGTCGCCAACCTGGATCCAAGCATGGATGGCGACATGGGCGTGGGGGTCGATGGCTGGCGCCCCGGCGGCGCTGCCGCGAATGCGAAAGCCGAAGTAGATTGTCGAGCGTACGCCGCGCCGTTCAAGCAGCCATTTTGCCGCGACGGATTCGGCGAGGCAGACGTTGGTCCAGCCAAACCGCGCGGTCGCCCCAGCCACGGCTTTGGCGACAGCGTCGACGACAGCGCCATCCGCAACATTGCTGCCCAACGGGGCGGCACCCGGCACCCAACCAGAAAGGCGTGCGCTGGTCTGAAAGCGCAGCGTCTTCACCGCAATACGAGCCAGAATGAGCGCAACACTTGCCTCAATCGCGATCAGTTTCATGGCAACGCCGCCATCTCGGCTTCGATAAGCGCGGCAATCTCCGCCATCCGATCGAATCGTTTGGGGCGTGTCAGGCGATACCCGGCGATCTGCGATGCGACCCCTGCACATTGCGCAAAGTTAGTTCGACGCTTGCTCAGGCTGACCAAAATCTGTGGGCAATAGCTGTGGCGCAGGCACATCGACAGGCGCTGGTCGGGGCCTAGCCGATCGAGTGTCACGCAATCGCCCTCCGCGATCTCGATCAACGCTTCGAGGCGGAACGGCTGCTCCTCGCCAAACGGCAAGCGATGTTCGAATTTGGCTATGTCTGGACCGAGCGCCGAGCCATCCCCGGTGCCCAATTCGGCCATCGCATCCCCCCACAGGCGGATCAGGCCGTTTCCCGCTTCGACCATCACCGGCCCGTGCCGCCGCGCGACAATCGCGCAAACGTCATCGACCAGAAGGGCGTGTCCCCGCGCGTGCAAAAAGGCCGCAAGCGTGCTCTTGCCCGCCCCCGACGCTCCGACCAGACCGACCGCGCGGCCACCGATGCGCAACGCGGTACAGTGCAGCGGCAACGTCTCGCGTTGATGGAGCAAGGCACCGAAGGCGAGCCCCAACAACCGCCACCGCAACGCCGCCGACCCGGCGAGCGCCTGATCAACGATGATCGTGCTGCCCTCACGGATCAGGAAACGTCCAGCTGGCGGCAGATCCACGATGATGACGCCGCCTCGGTTCTCAAACCATTGCCCCGCCCCTCTTTCGATCGGAGGAATCTTGCCGGCCCGGATTTCCACGTCCCTCGGCAGGTGGCGATCACCGATCGGCAGCGCGCCAAGGTCAATCGAGGATTCGGTTTCGAGGCCGTAAAGACGGTAGCGCAATGTCATGGCATAAGCGCCGAACGTGCCTTGCGGGCGATGGCACGCGGGAAAGCTTTGGCCCAGACCATCGCATCCTCGCGCCGTTGTGCCCGTCGATAGCCCCGAACCATTTTCGCGAGCGCAGCTTGATTGATACGCTTGCGCGCCATCCACGCCCCATCGGTCGGGGCGGCGACATGTGGCGCATCGATGCACGCTCGCACCTGCGCCGCAGCATGGTCCCAGCTATACTGGTTCGCGATCCGGGCCAGACCGGCGTCGCGACGGGCGTAGAGGTCGCGGTCAGGCGCCCGATTCAACGCGCGCAGGATAGCGCTTGCATCGGCAATATCGTCGAGCGGGATGTTCACCAGCCAATCATCGCCATAATAGCCGCATTCCACCGGGGCGACCGGCACCAGCCCCCAGGCGCTCGCCTCCAAGATCGTGGTGGGGTTTGAATCCGACCGGCCGCAGGTCAACAGAAAATCATAGTCCGCAGCCATCCCGACACTGTCTTGTTCGCGCCAGTTCGCGCCGCCATGAACGGTGATGCGGCCGGCCCGCAAACGGCGCTCGATCGGGTCATACTCCCTGCGCAGCGTGCCAGCCGGGCGTTGCCCCGGGCCGGGCCAGCCGATCCAGCCGAACGTCAGATCAGGATTGGCCTCCGCAAGTGCACAGAAATAATCGACCCCCTTCATCGGGCCGGCATTGCCGATGTACAGGAAGCGGCGCTGACCAGGCGGGTTGAAGGTCGTCTTGCTCAACGGATAATCGTCACGGTCGACGCCAAGGTCACACCGCATCGTTTTATATTGCCAATGCGAAACCAGCGAATCGCCCATCGTTTCGAACCAATAGCGTCCGCACAAGGCGAGGTAACAGTCGGCGGCATCGACCAGACCGTCAATCGCCGCCGCGTCGCGCGGCATGCCGTGCGAAAAGGGACAAAAGACGATCCGTTTTGTCCAACCGGCCTGCCAAAACGAACGGTTGAAAATCGAATGGTCGCTATAGCGCGCGGGGTGGCCGATCAGAATGTCCCCCGGCGCGGGCGTAATCGTCCCGCGTTCCTCGATCGCATAGGTCTTTATATGATAGTGATGCGCTAGCCTCTTCGAGAGTTCGTGAAGAATGCGCTCGGGTGTCTTGAGGCTAAAACCTTTATTATAAACGAAATGCACCGTCATGCGGCTGCCAGCATGCTGCGCTTCAGCCGATACGCGATCCGGGGCATTGCGATTGCCCACAGCAGCAGGCTCAGTGCTGCCGCAACAGAGTATCCGGCCTCCTTCGGCATCAAACATGCACCGAGCAAGAAAACAATATTGCAGAGCCACGGTGCGGGACGGATCGCGTGCTCGAGCCGCGCGATCCTGCGTATCCATGCGTGCCCCACCGCAGAGCGCACGGGCATCTTTACAGCAAGCAGCGCCTTGAGATCATCAAACTGCGGCGGCAACGACGCCCGTCGGCGCTCGGCCATCAGCCACCCGAGGTCGGTAAGATAATGCGCCGCGAGATATCCCGCGCAGAGCCAAGCCGCCATCGGCTTATTGCTGGCCGCATAGCTTCCCGAGAAGGAAAGGACCGCGGTCAGCAGAACGACGCGATCGGTCCAGAGATCGAGATCAGCGCCCTTGAGCGAAACGGTGCGGCGAAGGCGCGCGACAGCGCCATCGCTGCAATCCAGCAACAGGAACGCCGCGTATGCGAACCCTGCCGCCAGCGGCTTGCCAGTCATAAACAAGATCGATCCTGCGATTCCGAACACACCGCCAATGCGCGTGACGGTATTGGCCGACAGCCGCGTCGCGTTGACGATGACATAGGATAAAGGAACCGACAGCAGTTCGAAAAAAGCCGTCACCCGATTGGTCTTCGTGGTCGCGGCGATAACCGCCGCCCAAGCGAATGGTTGTCGCTCGCTCATCGCGATTGCGGTTCGATCCGCTTCGCTAGGTGCGACAGGATTCTGGCGGCAAACCGACGCGGTCGTTGAAGCGCGGACTGGCTTGTGTCCCGCTGCTGCAAATTACCGGCTTCGATCCTGTGCGACGCGAGGTCGAGCGACACCGCGCCGCCCGCTTGGCCGAACAGCGCAAGATTGCGGACCGATTCCTCGGTCGCCAGAAAGCCGTGATCCTGATGCACCGCCAACACAGAGGGCGACGCGTCAATCAGCATGGCACCGCGCCGCAACGCCTCGGCGGCCAGCCAGTGATCCCACCATCCGCGGCCGATCGCGAAGCGCGGCACCGCGCCGAACATGCCGTGTGGGAAGACGAAATAGTCCATCGCGTTGCTGGCACCGAGGCCACCCTTGTGCGCAACGCGGCGCGCAAGCACGCTTTCCCAGTCCGGCGCGGCAAAGTCGATCGGCTCGCGGACGATCAAATGGCTGCGTCGCCCGGTCAGCAAAAAGGGTGTTGCAGGGCACGCCGCAATCGCCGCCGAAAGGGCGCTGGTCAGGATGATGTCGGCATTGACGAACAGCATCAAACCATCGTCAGCGGCAGCGTGCGCACGCTCGAAGATCGAGCTGAGCAGCGGTGTGCCGAATTCGTTGCATTCGACCTGCGGGATATGGTCGCAGCCATACGCCTCCGCGGCGTCCGCAGTCCCGTTATCGTCGCCCAACAGGATGACGCACGGTTGCGGACGGAGCGCGCGCCAGCTCTGGATCGCATTGCGCTGGGCGATGCCGATATGGCGCTCGAACGCACGCGGAATCGCGAAGATCGTCAGCGGGCGTGGTTCAGGCGGCACGCAACAGTCCTTTGATTGCGCCCCGGACACCGCCACGGGCCGCTTTCAGCCCATGGTGCATCCGCTCGGCAAACTGTTCGCGACGGACAAAACGGCGGAGGAAGCGTCGATTGCGCTCCATCCGAGCGCGAAAGGCCGGATCATCGGGCGCCGCGGGCACCGGTCCTTCGAGCGCCACGCGCACCTGCCCGGCAGCGCGATCCCACGTGTAGCGCGTGTCGAGCTGTTCCCAGCCCGCCGCCTGCCGCGCGCGTATCGTCGCGTCTGGCCAATGATTAAGGTCGTCGAGGATCGCGCTTGCGCCCGCGATGTCGTCGAGGGGGACGTGCGTCATCCAATCGTTCGCGCGATAGCCGCTCTGGGGCGTCATCACCGGAACCAAGCCCCAGCTCGCAATTTCCAGGGCTTCGCACGGCATCGCGTCGCTGCGCCCGCAATTGATATAGAAATCATATTTGCCGATGATCCGAAGGCCGTCCAGCGCACGCCAATCGACGATCGGGTGTTCGTGCAGGCGCGAGGCACGCATCGTTCGGCGGATCGCGTCGGTGTCGCGCTCCTCGACGGTATCGAGGCAGTGCCGGCTGTCGCCGGTGCGGATCCAGCCAATGTGCAGGTGGGGATTGGCGTCGGCGAGTGCCGCCAGATAGTCCCCGCCCTTCATCCGGTCGGCATTGCCGATGTAGAGGAAGCGCCGCTGGCCCGGCGCGCTGAAGCGCGAGCGGATCTGCGGGAAATGGGCGCGGTTCAGGCCCAGCTCGAACGGCAGCATCTTGTAGCGCCAGTGCGAGAACGGACTATCGTCGATCGCATCCCACCAATGAGGGCCGGTGAGCACAAGGTAAAGGTCCGCCTCGACGACGAGGTCGTCGATCAGCGCCGCATCTTTGAGCATCCCGCACGAAAAGGGCGCGAACACGATCCGCCGGGCCCAGCCCTGCTGCGCGAAGCTGCGGCGGAAGGTACAGTCGCCATAGCGATTGGGATGGCCGATCAGGATGTCGCCGGGCCCGGGTACGATCGTGGTCATCGCGTTTGGGCTGTGGAGCATGATGTCGAACCGGTCACGCAGCCGCTCTACTACTTCGCGCGTGATTGCCTGTGTGCTGTCAACGGGGTGCCCCCGGACATAAACCCAATGCACCGTCATGTGGGACGCGACCGCCCGACCCGAACTCGCAACATCTTGCCACCCCCAGCCGCCGCACTTACCCCGACCGCCGGAGCGGGGCAATTGCCCTTATGGAAGCCTTTGGGGGGATGCAGTGCCTGTTTCAGTGATCGGATTGGGACGGTTGGGTGCGCCGCTCGCTGCGATCCTCGCCGACTGCGGCCACCGCGTGATCGGCGTCGATTGCGACCCCGAAGTCGTCGCCGGATTGCAGCGCAATGCCGCAGCGCTCGAACCCGGGCTGCATGAACTGCTCCTTCGCGCCGCACCCAACCTGACGCTGACCACCAGCACTGCGGAGGCAGTGCGCGCGAGCGACGCGACCTTCCTCCTCGTTCCAACGCCGAGCCTTGCTGAAGGCGACTATTCTAACGCCTATTTGCTAGGTGCGTTGACCGAAATCGGCGCAGCGATCGCCGCCAAGCCGGGGTTGCATCTGGTCGTCGTGGTCAGCACGGTTATGCCTGGGACGATGGATCAGATCATTCGCCCTGCACTCGAACAGGCCGCCGGCCGACACCTCGGACCGCATTTGGGTCTGTGCTACTGCCCAGAATTTGTCGCGCTGGGGGCCGTTATCGCGGGAATGCGCGCGCCCGATATCGTCCTTATCGGGCAATCCGATGCGGCAGCAGGCGAGCAACTCCTCGCCATCTTGCGCCCGACCTGGACCCGGACGCCAGCGATCCGGCAACTCAATTTCATCAATGCCGAAGTAGCGAAACTGGCGATCAACGGCTTCGTCACCACCAAAATCTCCTATGCCAATATGCTGGCGGAAATATGCGATAACCTCCCCGGAGCAGACGTGGCGGCGGTAACCTCGGTACTGGGCAGCGACAGCCGAATCGGAAGCGCTTATCTCGCGCCGGGGCTCGGCTTTGCCGGTCCGTGTTTTCCGCGCGACAATGCTGCCATCGCCGCGCTCGCACGTCGGGTCGGCACCGTGGCCGACCTTGCCGAGGCGACCGATGCGATCAACCGTCGCCAAGCCGAACGTGTGGTGGCAACGATTCGAAACCATGTAGGTTCGGGGACGATCGGCATTCTCGGGCTTGCCTACAAACCAGGCAGCGATGTGTGCGACGGTAGCCAGGGCCTCGAAATTGCCGCAGCGCTGGCCGGGCTCGGCTATCGCGTGCTGGTGCACGATCCGGCAGCGCGCCCGGACCTGCCGTCCGGGGTTACATATGCGCCCGACGCCGCGACCTGCGTGAAAGCAAGCAGTGCGGTCGTGATCGCCACGCCCTGGCCGGAATATGGAGCGATCGATTGGCGTGCCCTCGCACGTCCCGAACGAAAGCGCGTAATCGTCGATTGCTGGCGAATGCTAGAGGTGCTGGCGATCGATGATGTCGTCGAGCGCCTCTATCCGGGGGCGATGCCGGGCTGACCAGGTGCAGCAATCGAGGCCGACACCAGCCGACCATTCTCCAGCCGCACGACCCGGTCCGCATCTTCCAGCATGGCCGTGCCGTGGCTTATGATGACGATCGTCTTGCGCCCGTGAAGGCCGCGCAATGCGGTGCGGATTGCGGCTTCGTTCGCGGCATCGAGAGCATTGGTCGCCTCGTCGAGGATCAGCAGTTGCGGATCGCCCAGCAACGCCCGCGCCAGCGCAATGCGCTGGCGCTCGCCACCCGACAGAAGCACGCCATTGTCGCCAATCTCGGTATCGAGACCCGAAGGCAAAGCCAGAACGAAGCCAGCCGCCGCCGCTTCCAACGCTGCACGCAAATCCGCTTCGTCGGCAAGCGGGGCAGCCGCCAGCAAGTTCGAGCGGATCGACCCGTTACGCAGTCGCGCCTCTTGGTCGACATAGGCGACCGACCGCCGCCAGCGCAGCCGATCCGACCCGCTTACCGCAACACCGTCTACCCGCATTACCCCCGCATCGGGTTCGATCAGTCCCATCAGAATGTCGGCAAATGTGCTTTTGCCAGCACCAGAGGGCCCAGTAATGGCCGTCGTGGTGCGAGCCGGCAACACCAGATCGACGCAGTCCAGCGCGGCGCGGTCGCGGTCCTGAAAATGTGCGGTCACCGCGTCGAGGCGAAGCTCGTCGTCGAAGCGAAGCAGTGCGGGATCAGCTTCGACCATCGGCTCGGCAACCTGCTGCAAGGCTTCGATCAAACTATTGGCCGCCGCAACGCTTGGCGCGGCCACCAGCCAATCCTGCCAGCATGCTTGGAGGCGCTCAAGCAGCGGGACCAGCCGGACAACGATGAACAGCAGCGGTAGCAAGGTCGAAAAAGAAAGATGAGCAACTTGCCACCCGAAGGCGAATAGGCCGATCACCATAAGCGCATTCACCATTTGCCGGAACGCAGCGGCACGGCCTGTGTCACTGACATAGCGGCGTTGCATCGCGCGCAGATCCGCTACGATGTCGGCAAGTTTCGCGATCTCGGCGGCTTCGGCACCAACGATTTTGTTCAGGCGGATCGCGGCGATGCTTTCCTGCAAATGCCGGTGCATCGTCCGGTTGACAGGGGCAATCGTGTGACCGAACCGACTGGCGCGCCGCCGCTGTTCCCGCGAAATCAGAATCGCGAAACCGGCGGCCCCTGCGGCCAGCAGGCTTGTCTGCCAGGACAGCAAAACGGCCGCAACACCATAGACGATCAGGGAACAGCCAATCCCGATCAGTCCTATCGCCGACCGCAGACCGGCCCCGACGTTACCGATCTGCGTGACGAGCGTCGTGACGTGGTCGGCGCTGCGTTGCGCCGCTAACCAGCGCCATTCCGCCCGGAGCAAACCGCTGTGGACATCGCGCCGCAGGTCGTCGGTAATATTGTGATCAAGCAGAGTCTGCTCGGTTTGCGAGGCATGGCTTATCAATAGTCGGACCATGATGAGCACCAGCGCAAGACTGACTAGCAGCGGAATCGGAACCGCCGCGAGCCAGCTGAACGAAATGCCGCCGATCCAGACACCGCTTACCGGCGCGCCGTTCAGCATCGAGAGGATTGGTACGAGCATGATGATGCCGAAACCTTCGGTGAGGCTGACCAGCACCGCGAGCAGCACGACCCGTTTGAGACGCGGTGCATGCCGTACGAGCTTCCATAAGATTGCGGCGGGTGATGTGGGGGTTGTATCAGAAACCATTGACCCGAACCCTATGGGGAAGCGTCGCCGCTTGCTACCCCGCTGAACCGTCCCCCCGACGATGTTGCCCGCGGGCGTCACCACCGATACACGACCGTCATGACCTCCAGACATTCCGCCATTTCGTGTCCGGCCTGACGGCCGTCATCCTTGCGGCCGGCAAGGGCGCCCGTCTGTCGCCGCTAACCGACCACACCAACAAGGTGTTGCTGGAGATTGGCGGACGATCGATCCTCACGCGTCTGTTGCAGGGGCTGTCCGATGCGGGGGTCGCTGCCGTCACGATCGTGACGGGCCACTGCGCCGATGCCGTCGAACAGCATGTCGGCGCATCGTTTGGGGATCTCCCTGTCTCGTATGTCCACAATCCGAACTACGGATCGAGCAACAATATCGTTTCGCTGGCGTGCGCGCTGGCGACATTGCCGACCGGGACACCGATACTGTTGGTGGAAGGCGATCTACTGCTCGATCCGGCTTTGATCGCGCGGATGGCGGCGGGGTCGGACATCGCGTTGCTGGCCCCGGTTTGCCCCGGTCTCGACGGTACGCTCGCCACGGTGGCGGGTGCCCAGATCACCGGCCTGATCATGGGCGATGAATTGGCTGCGCTGACGGACCGCGGGCGTTTTTTCAAAACCGTCAACGTCACCACGCTCAGCGCCGATACGCTGGACCGGGTTTTCCGTGCCGCGCTCACAGCGAGGCTTCAGAGTGGCGGCCATGACGATTATTACGAAGCGGTTTTGGCCGACTTGCTCGCCGACGGCAGGATACGGCTCGGGGCGGTTATTGTGGGAGACGAACCCTGGGCTGAAATCGACGATGCGCAGGATCTCGATCGCGCACGCTACCTCTTCGTTCCGGAGCACAGACGGGCAACGCTCGATCGGGCGTTTGGCGGCTTTTGGAACTATCCGGTGCTGGATTATGCCTATCCGCAAAATTGCCATTTCCCGACGTCGGCCATCCGTCAGGAATTGTCGGCGCGGCTCCCGGAGGTCCTTGGGCGCTATGGCTCAACCCAGCAGATTCTCGACGAAAAACTTGCCCGATATGTCGGCGCTTCCGTGCGCGAGCTTGTCTTGCTCAACGGCCTGTCGCAAATTTTCCCATGGCTTGCGGCGCGCTACGGCGACGCGAAGGCGCTGCTTCCCCGGCCAAGCTTTGGCGAATTCTCACGTATCTGGCCCGATGCAGATTCTTATGCCGATCATGGGTCGATCGACATGGCGACGGTGGTGGATGCGGCTTCCGACGCTACACTCATTGTGTTCGTCAATCCCAACAACCCGACTGGCGGCGCGGTTTCGAGCGAAGCGATCGTCGCGTTTGCGAGAGCCAATCCCGCAAAAACCATCATTGTCGATGAGAGCTTCGCCGATTTCTCGGATCGTCCGGATGTTCGGGCAATGAGTGACGGCACCCTGCCGTCCAACGTTCTGCTGCTCAAGAGCCTTGGCAAGGCGCTTGGGATTTCGGGTTTGCGGCTGGGCTATGTGCAATCCAGCGCGCCGGAGCTGATCGCCGACATTCGGCAGTGGCTCCCGATCTGGAATTGCAATGCGTTAGCGGAAGTGTTCCTCGAACTGTTGCCCAAGCATCGCCGGGCGCTGGCCGCCGCGCTCGACTGCACTCGCCACGATCGCGAAGAGATGCGCGCCAAGCTCGAAACACTCCCGGACGTCGCGCAGGTCTTGCCGAGCGAGGCCAATTTCCTGCTCGTTCGGCTGGCAATCGCGCGCGACACGCTGGGCGGCTATCTCGACCGGCTGGTCGAGCAGCATGGCATCTACCTCAAGGATGTCTCAGGCCGGATCGAACCTGCTGGCGCCTGGGTGAGAGTTTCGGTGCGCACTGCTGCAGACAACGAACGGCTTTATGCGGCACTCGACGCGGCATCGGATCGGCCCGCCCCCACTTCGCCCGCGATCCAGCGGTAGGTCGTCTCCAGGCCATTCCGCAGAGTGCTATCGGGTCGCCATCCCAGCCGCTCGCTGATCAGATCGTTGTTAGAACAGCGCAACCGCACCCCCGTCGGCCCTTCGACATAGCGTTTGGAGATCCGCTTGCCAGCGATCCGGGCAATCTCATCGACCAACGCCTCAATCGAGACCAAGCGATCTGACCCGATATTCACCGGCCCCTCGACCGCGGAGCGCATCAATCGGATGGTGCCTTCCACGCATTCATCGATGTAGAGGAAGCTGCGGGTCTGCTGCCCATCGCCCCAGATTTCTACCGTACCGTCGGGATCGGCGAGCGCCACTTTGCGGCAAAGCGCCGCCGGAGCTTTTTCGCGGCCGTTGTTCCAGGATCCGAGCGGTCCGAACACATTATGATACCGCGCGACGCGCACCGTCATGCCGTAATTGCGCGCATACGCCGCGTAAAGTCGCTCGGCGAACAGCTTCTCCCACCCGTATTCGCTGTCCGGTGCTGCGGGGTAGGCGCTGGCTTCCCGGCAAGCCGCATGTCCCGCTGTCTGGCCCAACTCCGGGTATACGCAGGCAGATGACGAAAAGAAGATCCGTCCGCATCCCCGCGTGCGCGCGGCCTCCAGCACGTTGAGATTGATCGTGGCCGAATTACGCATGATCGTGGCATCGTTGCGTCCGGTGAACACATAACCCGCACCGCCCATATCGGCTGCGAGCTGATAGATTTCGTCGAAGCCTTGGTCAAACACGCGCTCGACAAACTGCCGGTCGCTCAAATCTCCCAGCAAGAACGTATCGGCGGGGCTGTCACCATATCGCGGATATGTCAGATCCGCCGCAACCACATGGCTTCCCTCACTCTTGAATCTGGCAACGAGGTGATGCCCGATAAAACCGCCGCCGCCACACACCAGAATCGTTCCGCTCATCGCGCGGGTTATAAGCGGAACGCGGTTGGCGGCTATCGCGAAAAACATAGCTGAACAGATTGCAGGAAACGAAAAATCGGCGCCTAAAAGCTGCCCGGCGGGTTTCCACCACTAACGGACATTCCCGCCGTTCGCGTGATCCGGAACATGTTCGACCTCATCGAACACGGCATCGTCAGCCCCCGCGATCGCGACTTCACGTCTCGGCTCGCAAGTCAGCGAACGCGCCGTGCCGATCTCGAACAGGAAATTCTTCTCGTCGAGCGGCAGCTTTCCACGGCAGACCGACACGTCACGCCGGACGCTGTGGGTCGTCTAGGGGAGGTCACCCTCGCTAGGCTCCGCTGGGAGGACGCAACCGCCCGGCAGGGCTATCTCCGGCGGTTCATCGCTAAGGTCGTGGTCGCACCCAACCTCATCACGATCAGCGGCCCGCTCAAGCCGCCGAAAATCGCCGCCAGCGGCGACCCCGACCGTCTAGCACCAATGGTGCACTCCATTGATCGGGAGTGGTGCCCCATGCACCACCCAATAGGGCACTCAGGACATTGGGAAATTTTGGTGCTCGTGCCTTAACCCCGTCCGACCGTACGATAATCACGCGGTAGCATGGGCCTACCTTTTGACTCGGACGAGGTTGCCCACCGTGGAATCGCCCAAATGATGCGGGTCGGCCTGTTCAAGCCAGTCAATGTGAAGACGCTGGCCGCGCAGGAGCAACGGATGCTGCTGACCAGCCGCAAGCTGGTGCAGCGGAAGTTGATCGATATCGAGTCCGACATGGGCGGCACGCTGCGCAACTTTGGCCTCCAGGTCGGCGTCGTCAGCACGATCGGTTACGAGGCCCGGATTCGTCATTTGGTCGAGGGATTTCCGAGACTGGCGGCGATCATCGAGCTGTTGCTGACGGTGCGGCGGGCGATGCGCGAGCAACTGGCCGCGCTCCACAAGATGCTGCTCGACACGGTCCGGCACGATCCGGTGAGCCTGCGGTTGATGACCGCGTCCGGCGTTGGCGGGGTAGTGGCTCTCACCGACCCGGCCTCGATCGATCAACCTCAGCGATTTTTGCATTCCAGAGCAGTCGGCGCGCATGCCGGGTTGACGCCTCGGGGGCATCAGTCGGGCGATATCGACTATGCCGGTGGCATTTCCAAGTCCGGCGACACTATGCTGCGAACGATGCTGGACGAAGCTGCACAGATCTTGATCCAGAGTCGGCATCGGTCATGGCTTAAGGCTTGGGGGATGAAGGTCGCGCAGCACCTGGGCATGCGACGTGCCATCGTCGCCGTCGCGCGTCGCTTAGCCGTCGTCCCCCACCGCATGTGGACGGACGGCACCAACTTCCGCTGGGGTAGTGGGCCCCGCACCGCGGTCGCAGCCGCCTGATACGATCTCACACAGGAGCTTTCACGGTTCCGCCTCCGCAGGAAGAGGTCTTCACGGGGACGAAGGAGTGTGAGACCGTAATGTCCGCAGCCCTGTCGCCAGCGACAAGGGCGTCCAAAAGATTGATCCCCGCCGCTCTTTCTTACCCATCATAGGGCGGCTATGTGCCGACCCCGGAGAGAAGCACGAACCCCGTGTGGCGATCTCAAGCTCGGCAGAAAACAGTATTTGCATTTCGTCGCCTACCAATCCGTCACGACCGCCGCTCTCGCGGCGGCGGCGAGTGGTCTGCGCCTATCGACTCAGGCCGCGATAGAGAAGCTGCGGTTCATTCATGATTAATAACCGGCGCGGCTGGGGTTGATCCTATGTTTTGAACGTTGTGCGCGCACTTCCAGTAAGCAGTCCGACTGAAGTGAAATTTTACATGCATGCAACCGCATAGTTCAGGCTTCATTGGTAACGGGTCTTAAAATGTCCCCGTTAGCAGCACTTATGCCCCAAATGCTTAGCGAGGCAACGGCATTGCATATCGATTGTAGCTTCCGATTCGCGACTCTTCGTAAAAATCGTCGAGAAGCTTTGCGGTATTCCCTCATAGATATTCAGTCGGGCATCGTCACCACCTGCCCAGATCGCGCGATACAGTTTGACGCCGCCGCTCGACGCCCGTCGCCTAGTGAGGCGGCGGCGGGCGTTCCCGTCATTCAAGTCAGAAATGTGTCGTGTTACCATCTTGATCCGAAGAGTCGCAATGAGCGGTGCGCCCGCGGATTGGAATGGCTTGGCGATTACCGGGTGCTTCGTCGTAGGCGGCCGCCTGAATAGTTCTGGCGCCGCTAATTGCCCTTGCCCGTCAATTTAATGACGCTTGCGATTGTCGATTTCGAAACGACAGGGCTCGACCCCGAGCGACCCAAAATGATCGAGTTCGAGGTCGGCAAGCTGACCATCGACCCCAAAGCGGGCGATGTGCTCGACCTCGCTCAACCGCAATCGTATCTGGAAGACCCCGGCGAGGATCTGCCACTTGAGATCGAGCGCCTGACGCAAATCACTTCCGACATGTCGATCGGCGAGCGATTCTTCTAAGTCGGGTACCGCGCGATGCTCTAATCGCGGTTTCGAGGTTGCGGGGGCACGCCGAGAACGGCTGCCCGGCGCGTACGTTTGCCATCCATCTCGATCGGCAGGGTCGGCAATACGGTTGCTCGGCCACCGGGCATCGTCACGGGCTCCAGCCCGCCCGACGCCAGCAAATGCGGGTCGTCGAACAGATCTTCGGGCCGGGTGATCGGGGCGAAGGGGATGCCCGTGCCTTCAAGCCGACTCACGACATCATCGCGCGTGAACCCGCCGATCAGCGCGCGGATGCGATCGAGGATTCGGTCGCGCGCGCGGACGCGGTCATTGTTTCGGCGAAGGCTTTGATCCGCCCAAAGGTCATCAAGCCCGAACAGCGCGCAAAATTTTTCCCAGAGCGGATCGGAGACGACGCCGATGAAGACCGGCAGATCCGTGGTTTCGAACACGTCATAGATCGCCCAGGCGGAAAGGCGCACGGGCATCGGGGCGGCGGCCTGACCGGTCACGGCCATCTGCGCCATGTGCTGGCCGACCAGATAGACGGTGGTTTCGAACAGCGATGCCTGCACTTTCTGGCCACGTCCCGTGCGGTGGCGTTCCTCGATCGCGGCCATGATCGCGATGACGCCGAACATGCCGCCGGTGACGTCGATCACGCTCGATCCGGCGCGTAAGGGGCGACCGGGAGGGCCGGTCATATAGGCAAGCCCGCCCATCATCTGCGCGACTTCGTCGAGCGCGGTGCGGTTTTCATAGGGGCCGGGGAGAAACCCTTTGAGCGAGCAATAGACAAGGCGGGGGTTGATGTTGGCGAGCGCTTCATAGCCCAACCCCAGCCGGTCGAGCGCCCCGGGACGGAAATTCTCGATGAGGATATCCGCCTCGGTGACGAGCGCCTTGGCGGCGGCGAGCCCCTCGGGCGATTTCAAATCGGCGGCGATTGATTGCTTGTGCCGGTTATACATCGGGAAATAGCCTGCACCCGAGCCGATCAGATTGCGGGTCGGGTCGCCGCCCTCGGGCTCGACCCGAATTACCTCGGCGCCGAGCGCGGCAAGGATCGCGCCTGCTGCAGGTCCCATCACCATATGCGTGAATTCTACGACCTTCAGGCCTGCGAGCGGCGTTGCATGGGTCACGCCGCGCGCCCTTCAAGGCCGATCGGTAAGCCGGCATCCGGGGTAAAGCCATAAAGCGGCTCGCCCGGCAGTGCCTCGGCAAGGATTGCGCGAACGCTCATCAACTTGTCGAGATCAATGCCCGTGTCATAGCCCATGGCGTGGAGCATGAAGGCGAGGTCTTCCGTAACGATGTTGCCCGATGCGCCTGGCGCATAGGGGCAGCCGCCGAGCCCGCCGAGCGAGGCGTCGAGCGTGGTGATGCCTTCCTCCAGCCCGGCCAGCGCGTTGGCGAGGCCGAGGCCGCGCGTGTTGTGCAGATGGAGCGTTGTCAGCATGTCGCCCCCCACCGCCGCGCGCACCTTGCGCACCAACCTCTTCACCTGAGCTGGATCGGCGTAGCCGGTGGTATCGCTGAGGCTCAGTTCCTTGGCACCCGCCGCGACGGATGCCTCTGCGAGTCGGACGACCTGATCCTCGCTCACCGCGCCCTCGATCGTACAGCCGAATGCCGTCGACAGGCTGACCGCGAAATGGACGCCCGCTGTCGCCGCGATCGCCGCGACGGCGGCAATTTCCTCGATCATCTGCGGGTGGTCCTTGCGGACATTGCGCAGCGAATGCGTCTCTGACATCGAAAAGGGGATCGACATGCCGTGGACACCCGCTTCGACGGCGCGCACAGCGCCCTTCGCATTGGGCACCAGCGCCACGACGTTGAGACCGGGCAGGGTCCGCGCAAATGCAACCAGTTCAGCGGTGTCGGCCATTTGCGGTAGCAGCGACGCGGGCACGAAGCTGCCAACTTCGATTTCGCGCACCCCTGCCTCCGTCTCGGCCTTGATCCAAGCCTTTTTGGCGGCGAGCGGCATCACCCGGTCGATCGATTGCAATCCGTCGCGCGGGCCGACTTCGGAGACGAGAATGCGGGTCATGCGTGTGGTTCCAGATAAATCCATGGCCGTGCGGCATGGTCGGCGGCGAGAAACTGGTCGATCGTCGCGGCGTGTTTGAGCGTCAGGTCGATAGCGTCGAGCCCACCCGCGAGCATTGCCCTGGCCTCGGCGTCCATGTCGAAGGTCGCGGTGACCGTGCCCGATGTCACAGTCTGCGCAATCAGGTCGATCGTAACGATTTCGCCCAATTCCGCGATGATGGTTTCATCGAGTACTACCGGCACGATCCCGTTGCGCACGCAATTGCCTTGGAAGATTGGCGCGAAGCCGGGGGCTACGACCGCCCGAACGCCATATTCGTGCAACGCCCAGACGGCATGCTCGCGGCTCGACCCACAGCCGAAGTTCGCGCCGCCGAGCAGGATTGGCGCATGCGAATAATACGGTTGATTGAGGATGAAATCAGGGTCCGGGGTGCGGCCCTCGATATATCGCCAGCCGGCGAACAGCCCGTCGGCCAATCCGGTCTTGCCGATGCCGCTGATCTCTCGGCTGGGGATGATCGCATCGGTGTCGATGTTCGCGCGGATTAACGGCGCCGCGACGCCCGAGACGCGGGGAACGGGCGGGAAAGCGGTCATGCAGCTATCTTGTCGCGGGCCATGCGGGGATCGGCAATCACCCCCGCAATTGCACTGGCAGCCACGGTTTCGGGGCTGGCAATATGCGTGCGGACGCCGGGCCCCTGTCGCCCTTCGAAGTTACGGTTGGTTGACGACATCACGCGGCTGCCAGGGGCAAATCCCGGCCCGCCAGCATAGAAGCACAACGCGCAGCCGGAAAGCCGCCACTCGAACCCGGCTTCGGTAAAGACGCGATCGATCCCCTCGGCCTCGGCGGCGCGGCGGACCGTCATCGAGCCGGGGACAACGATGGCCTTCACCCTTGGCGCGACCTGTTTCCCACGGACGATGGCAGCGGCACGGCGCAGGTCCGACAGGCGGGCGTTGGTACAGCTGCCGATAAAGGCGGCGTCGATTGGCAGACCGATAATTGCCTGGCCGGGCGCAAGGCCCATATAGTCAAGTGCCTGCCGATAACCCTGCGCGCTGAGATTGCTTTCGGCCGGGGCAGGCACCTGCGCATCGATCGGGGCCACACTTTGCGGGGATGTGCCCCAGCTTATCATTGGCGCGATTGGGGTAGCGTCGATACTGATCTCGCGATCGAACACGGCGCCTTCATCGCTGTACAAGTCACGCCATGCGGCGGCTGCCCGATCCCAAACGGGACCACATGGCGTGTACCGGCGACCCTTCAGATAATCGAACACCATCTCATCGGGCGCGATGAAACCGGTCATCGCGGCAAACTCAGTGGCCATGTTGCAGAGCGTCTGGCGGCCGTCGAGGTCGAGCGCCAGAACTGCCTCGCCCGCAAATTCCACGGCATATCCCGTGCCGCCGCCTGCGCCGTGGCGGGCGAGCAGGGTGAGGATCATGTCCTTCGCGGTCACCCCCGGCTGCAGCGCGCCGGTGAAGGTCACGCGCATCGTCTTGGGCCTCGCCATCCGCAGCGTGCCGGTCGCCATCGCATGTTCGGCCTCGGTCGAACCGATGCCCCAGGTGAGCGCGCCGAATGCGCCTTGCGTGCAGGTGTGGCTATCGGGGCAGACCAACGTGACACCCGGCAGCACGATGCCGAGTTCGGGCGAGATGACATGGACGATGCCCTGATCGGGATCTCCCACATCGAACAGCCGGATGCCGGCTGCCGCCGTTTCCTCGCGGGTCGCTTGCAGAAAGACATCGCCGCCGGGTACCAGCGTGCCCGTGCGCTCCGGCAGCGTATCGACGATATGGTCGGTCACCGCGAACACTCGCGCCGGATCACGCACGGGCCGCCCCGCTGCCGCCAGCGACTTGAGCGCGACCGACCCGGTGCGTTCGTGCAGGAACACCCGATCGATCGCGATCAGATCCTCGCCCGACCCTAACGACGCGACGACATGCGCGTCCCACAGCTTGGCGAACAAGGTTCGCGGCTCAGCCAGCGGCGGCCTCCATTTCGGCTTCGAGCGCGCGCCAGTCACGCGTAACCAACGTTTCCTGGATAGCGGTGCGCGTTTCCAGTTCGCCATTGCGGATCCAGTGCCAGGTCCGGCAGCGGCTGTTGCCATGATCGGCAATCTGGATCATTTCATAGAGATAGAGCGAAGGATCGCCTGTGCGCTGCCAATAGAGCATCACCGCGCGGTGGTGCTCGTCCTCGCCCACCTCCCAGGCAGAACCGACGATCAGATCATTGTCCCACCAAACGCGTTTGTCGTGATAGGCCGCCGGAAAGTCACGAATTTCGGTACGGCCATCAGGCCAGCTATAGTGGTTGGTCTGGTGATAGGGCGTTTCGGCATTGTCGTTGAGGAAGCGGCAGAAGAGGCGTGAGCGATGCTCGTCAATCTTCTCGCCGGCGGCGTTGTAATAGGTGTAGGTGCCGTCCCAGACGCCCTCGTGGCGCGCCAGCACTGGCATGTCTTCACGAATTCCCATCAGTTTTCTCCTTCGCGCGATCGCCATGCGATCAGATATTCTCGCGCCGATCCAGCCTGGATTAGCGCACCCCATTCTTGCATCAGGCCCTCATATTCAGCCGACGAGCGCGGGCTCTGATGCAGCATCAGCACCGCAGGCCCGGCTCCACAGCGGCGATAGTGCACGCGGCGGCTGTCGATATCGACGAAATGACGGCCAACCCTCATCGTGCCTAATTTGTCCGGACAAATTGCGCTGGACAAGCCATAATCCTGTCACCATCATCGACACAAGTAAATATGGAGGCAAACCTGCGATGCCCGAGCTAATCGGCGCCCGGATGGTTGAAGAAGGCCGCACCGCGCGACAAATTTTTGACGCCGTTATGGCCAACCCGGCGCGCAGGAAGTTCGGATTCGGCAGCAAGCTGGCGATCGTCAATGTCGATTTTCAGCAGGCCTATACGCGGATCGACAAGTTTGCGACTGCCTATGAGACGGACCCGCGCCAGATCGATTATGTGAACATCATTTCCGATCTCGCTCGGGCGCGCGGCATGCCGGTCATCTGGAGCAGGGTGGGGTACAAGGCCGATGCGCGCGATGCCGGCATATGGGGCACCCGCACCGACACCCCGGATTCGCTTCAGAACATCAAATATTGCAGCGAGCGCCATGCCTATGATGATCGCTGCGTGATCCATCCTGACGATCTGCAATTTACCAAGCGCATGCCGAGCGCGTTCTTCGAAACACCGCTCGCCAGCTATCTCGTCTGGCACAAGGTCGACACGGTGGTCGTGACGGGTGGCTCGACCAGCGGCTGCGTTCGCGCCACCGCCGTCGATGCGCTCAGCCACGGATACCGCGCAATCGTGCCGATCGAGACCTGTGCTGACAAGCATGAAAGCTATCACTTCGCGAACCTCACCGATTTGCAGCTCAAATATGCCGATGTCGAACCGGTCCAGGCGGTGATCGACTGGCTGGAGGCGCACTGATGCGGGAAGGCGCCGCTGATCCCGGCCTTTATGATTTTCAGCGTTATCGCGACCGCCCGAAGATCGTCTGGCCGGGCGGGAAGAGCGTCGCGGTATGGGTCGCGCCCAATCTGGAATATTACGAGATCGATCCGCCCGCGCACCCGCAGCGTAAGGTGTGGGGCAAGCCACACCCCGATGTCGTCGGCTACAGCCACCGCGACCATAGCAACCGCGTTTCCCATTGGCGCATGGCGGAGGCGATGAGCAAGCACGGCTTTCCGGGTTCGGTCAGCCTGTCGGTCGCACTGTGCCAGCATCATCCCGCGGTGGTCGCGGATGCCAATGCGCGCGGCTGGGAGTTCTTTAGCCACGGCATCTATAACACGCGCTACGCTTACGACATGGACGAAGCGCAGGAGCGCGCGATCATCGAGGATTCGATCCGCACCGTGCGCGATGCAACCGGGCAGACGATCCGCGGCTGGCTCGCCCCGGCGCTGACGCACACCCCGCGCACGCTTGATCTGATTGCAGATTGTGGCCTCGACTATACTTGCGACCTGTATCATGACGATCAGATGCAGGCCGTGAAGGTCGCGAAGGGCCGGTTGGCGTCCATCCCCTACAGCCTGGAGGTCAACGACCATTATGGCTTCTTCGTCTACAATATGAGTCCCCGCGAATACGCCGATACGCTGATCCGTCAGTTCGATCGGCTGGCGGCGGAGGGAGATCAGTCAGGCACAGTGATGTGCATACCGCTGCACGCTTACCTGATCGGCCAGCCGCACCGGATCGGCGCGTTTGAAGGCGTCCTAGAGCACATCGCCGCCGATGGCCGTGCCTGGATTGCGCGCGCGGGTGAAATCGTCGATGCGTGGCGGGCGCAGCAATGACGCTTGATCCTGCCTATCTCGATTATCCTAATCGCCGTGCTGGCTATGACCACGACCTCTATCCATGGTCCGCGCTGAAGGATCGTCCGCCCGTCAGCTGGCCCGGCGGCAAATCAGTCGCGCTTTGGCTGTGCGTCAGCCTTGAATGGTTTCCGATCGTGCCGAGCGACACCCCATTCCGCGCGCCCGGCCATATGCAGACGGCATACCCCGATTACCGACATTACACCGCGCGCGATTATGGCAACCGGGTGGGGGTGTGTCGGCTGCTCGATGCCTTCGCCAAGGTCGGCACCACCGCCTCCTTCGCGACCAATGCGGCGATTGCCGATCGCTATCCCGAACTGATCGCCGACATCGTATCGGGCGGACACGAGATTATCGCGCACTCGACCGACATGAACGGGACCATCGCCAGCGGATTGGGCGTTGAGGCAGAACGCGCGCTGATCGCCACCTCGCTCGACACGCTTGAGCGCGTCAGCGGCACCCGCCCGCGCGGCTGGCTGTCGATCGCGCGCAGCCAGAGCTGGCACACACCCGATCTGCTGCGCGAAGCCGGGCTGACCTATGCCTGCGACTGGGTGAATGACGAGCTGCCCTATCGGTTTACCAACGGCCTGATCAACCTGCCACTCAACCATGAACTCAGCGACCGCCAGATCATCACCGTCCAGCAGCAATCGGCCGACAGCTATGCGCAGCAGATGCGCGATGCTTGCGACTGGCTGGCGGCGGAGGCGCAGACGCAGGGCGGACGGATGCTGCCGCTCAACCTGACGCCCTATGTCATGGCGCTGCCCTATCGGATCGGCGCGCTAGAGGACTTGCTGGCCGATCTGACGCAGCGAACGGGTGTGTGGACCGCCACCGGCGGTGCGATCGTCGATGCCTGGGCGGCGCAACAATGATGCAGGTTCGCAACCCGCGCACCGGCGCGCTTGATTATGAAATCGATCCGCTCGATGCCGATCGCATCGCCGCGCTGGCGCGCGATCTGCGGGGCCGACAGCGCGATTGGGCTGCTCTTTCGACCGGCGAACGCGCAAAAATGCTGCGGTCATTGGGTGCAGCAATTACTCGGAACGCGGATGCGATTGCGGCCGCGCTGACTATCGATACCGGTCGTC
>JBBQLB010000009.1:0-100903 GCA_038327465.1 Sphingomonadales bacterium
TGGGGATCACCGCGCCACCTTCGCCAGCGCCTTGACCAGTTCGGCGCGCAGCACGGCATAATCGCGCTCGATCCCGCCATTGCGGCCGATCAGCACATGATCGGCACCGCGCACGCCCGATTCGGGGAGCAGCGCACGCGCCAAGGCACGCAGCCGCCGTTTCATGCGGTTACGGACCACGGCATTGCCGATTTTCTTGGTAACGGTGTAGCCGATCCGCATCGTTGGATCGCCATCGCCGCGTGGCCGAACTTGCAGGACAAAGCCCGGCATCGGCGCGCGTTTCCCTGCATTCGCCGCAAGGAAGTCGCGGCGAATCGTAAGGGTGTTTACGCTGACAGCTTCTTGCGACCGCGATTGCGGCGGGCGCGGATCACGTTGCGGCCGCCCGGCGTCGCCATGCGCGAGCGGAACCCGTGGCGGCGTGCGCGCACCAGATTGCTCGGCTGAAAGGTCCGCTTCATCGTTCATTCCCTGATCGTCGAAATAGAAAACGGCCGCCACGAGGACGGCCTTGATCGGGTGCATTTAGCTTCGGGCACGGATAAAGTCAACGCGCGGTGCGGAGCTCTTTGTCGCGCGCGCGTCGTCTCGCGGCACTTTGTCGCCGCAACCCCATGTCGGCATAGTGCCCGACTTTCGGCCAGCGCCGCTTCACATCGACAAAGGTCCGTTTTGCGCGGCTCGAATTGCGCAAAATCAGCGAAAGCCCGGCCGCAAACACGAACACGCCGCCCGGCCCCGGAATGGCACCGACCACCGGCGACAGGATCACGACCACCACGCCCGTGACGAGATAGGTGGTCCGGAGCATCGGGTTGCGCGACGTAATCATACGCTCTGCTATGTGGGGCGAGTGTCTTGTGTGTGCAAGACGGTATCGACAGGTTTCTTCGGGACAAAAAGGGGTTATGCTCCAACCATATCCGGGGGGAATCGCGCATGGTGGCGAGCGTATCGACGGTGGCGTATCTCGGGCTTGAGGCGCGCGCGGTCGAGGTGCAGGTTCAGCTGATCCCCGGCCTGCCCGCCTTCAACGTCGTCGGGCTTGGCGACAAAGCCGTCGGCGAAAGCCGCGAGCGGGTGCGCGGTGCAATCGCCGCGATGGGCCTCGCGCTGCCGCCCAAGCGGATCGTGGTGAACCTCTCGCCAGCCGATCTCCCCAAGGAAGGATCGCATTTCGATTTGCCGATCGCGCTCGCCTTGCTCGCCGCGATGGGCGTGGTCGATGCCGAGACGCTCGCCGATTATGTCGTGGTCGGCGAACTCAGCCTCGACGCGCGGATCGCGCCGTCGCCGGGCGTGCTGCTCGCGGCACTGCATGCGTCGGAAGTGGGGAAGGGGCTGGTCTGCCCGGCGGCGCAAGGGTCGGAGGCGGCATGGGCCGGGTCGGGCGTACTCGCCGCGCCCGACATCCTGTCGCTGATCAACCACTTCAAGGGGCATGGCTTGCTCGGCAGCCCGGTGCCCGGCGAAGCCGACGATTGGGTGGGCGGCCCCGATCTGCGGCAAGTAAAGGGTCAGGAAACCGCCAAGCGCGCGCTCGAGATCGCTGCCGCCGGGGGGCATAATTTGCTGATGGTCGGCCCACCGGGGGCGGGCAAATCGTTGATGGCGTCGTGCCTGCCGGGCGTTCTGCCCCCGCTTGATGCCGCCGAGGCGCTCGAAGTCTCGATGGTCGCAAGCGTCGCGGGCACGCTCACCGGCGGGCGCCTGACGCGCAACCGCCCGTACCGCGCGCCGCACCATTCGGCGTCGATGGCGGCCTTGGTCGGGGGCGGGTTGAAGGTCAAACCCGGCGAAGTCAGCCTCGCGCATTTGGGCGTCCTGTTCCTCGACGAACTCCCCGAATTTCAGCGCGCCGTGCTCGATTCGCTGCGCCAGCCGCTGGAGACCGGCACGGTCAGCGTCGCGCGCGCCAATGCGCACGTCACTTTCCCGGCGCGCGTGCAATTGATCGCGGCGATGAACCCGTGCCGTTGCGGGCATCTCGGCGATGCCGCGCTCGCTTGCTCGCGCGCGCCGAAATGCGCGGCGGATTATCAGGCGAAGGTCTCGGGGCCGTTGCTCGACCGGATCGATCTGCATGTCGAGGTACAAGCCGTCAGCGCCGCCGATCTCGTGCTACCGCCCCCGACCGAGGGATCAGCCGAAGTGGGCGCGCGGGTGGCGGCCGCGCGCGCGGTGCAGCAGGCGCGCTATGCCGATCACGCTATTCGAACCAATGCCGAGGTCGACGGCGTGCTGCTCGATACCGTGGCAACGCCCGACGACGCGGGCCGCAAGCTGCTCGCGCAGGCGTCGGCGGCGATGCGGCTGTCGGCGCGCGGCTATACCCGCATCCTGCGCGTCGCGCGCACCATCGCCGATCTTGCAGGGACCGAGCAGGTCGGGCGCATCCATGTGGCGGAGGCGCTCAGCTATCGGCGGCAGGCACCACGCAACTGATTTCGACAGACCGGTTCAACAGGGAGAAGCGACGATGGAATGGATGGTCCTGCCGCTCAAGCGCTATGTGGAATTCAACGGTCGGTCGCGCCGGATGGAATATTGGATGTGGATTCTGTTCACCGTGATTGTTGGCTTCGTGCTCGGTATCCTTGATACGCTGCTCGGGCTGGACCTTAATGCCTTGAGGCTGGTACCTGGTGCTACAGGCAATGGCCTGCTCGGTATCCTCTTTTCGCTCGGGACCTTCCTCCCCAGCCTCGCGGTATCGGTCCGCAGACTTCACGATATCGACCGCAGCGGCTGGTGGGTCTTGCTGCCGATCATGCCGGTCGTGCTCGTCTTCGTGGCGGTGTTTGCCGGTGACGTGTTGGGGAGCGCGTCCGTAATGATCTTTGCGGGCGTTGCTTTGCTGGGGGTGTTGATCTGCGGGCTGCTGCTGTTGGTGTGGTATTGCACCGAGGGAACCCCTGGGCCGAACCGCTTCGGCGATGACCCGAAGGCCGATATCCCCACCGATCTGGTCCGGACCTTCGAATAGCGAGGGTCGGATACCCTATCGTTTGCTGCAATTGGATTGATCGTATCGAATCGATCTCGTAACAATCAATCCGGTGGCCGGGGGGAAGGTACGGTGTTGGCATCTGCGGGGGGGACCGAACGCGGATTCGAGGCGTTCGACGGTTTGGAACTCGGCCTGACGCCGGGAGCTGCCCCTGGCTTGTTATTGCGGCATGCGCGCGAAGCGATGGGCGCCTCGCTCTCCGAGGTCTCCCGCCACACGCGCATTACCGTGCGCAACCTCGAATTGATCGAACGCGGCGAATATCGCGAATTTCACGGCCGGATTTATGCCGTGGGCTTTGCGCGGAGCTATGCGCGTTTCGTCGGCATCGCCGAGCAAGCGATCGCACGCGCGGTCAGCGATGAATATGTCCAGGCAC
The DNA here is from genome assembly GCA_038327465.1 of Sphingomonadales bacterium. GTDB lineage: Bacteria > Pseudomonadota > Alphaproteobacteria > Sphingomonadales > Sphingomonadaceae > Sphingomonas. The sequence goes on from JBBQLB010000009.1 coordinate 3,393, forward strand.
GCCCGGCGCAACAGGTACATCACTGGGCTTGAAGTCTGCTGCCACTGCGGCTACCAGCGCCGTCCGCACGCGGGTGTGGTGAAATTGGTAGACGCGCGGGACTCAAAATCCCGTTCCGCAAGGAGTGTCGGTTCGACCCCGACCACCCGCACCATCGTAATTTGATGAGTTTGCAGCAACCGCGCAGCGGCGCGTCGTGGTCGGCCACTTACGACGCAGCGGCCGGCGGAGCTATCAGAGAATATGGCGAAGAACTGGTGGCGGTGGCCAGCGCCACCAGTTTCCCACGCCCGTTCAAGCGTTACGCCGAAGTGCGTTCAGCCGCTGCTTGGCGCTTTCCTGGAGCACATCGGCCAGCTTCGAGAGGCCATTGCTGCCGCCCGCCAGGAGACCGGCAGTCAGACAGATATCGACGATGGTCTGAAACCCAGTCATCGTCAGCGGCGCAGCGACGAGCCCCGCGATGGTGCGGATTCCCGCCGCGCTGATGATGAAGCCTGCCGCCAGCCCCATCAGCAGCCGGGCGCGCTCGCGCTTGCTGTCGTTTTCCTCAAGCGCTTGCAATGCCGGGGCGAGAGCGGGCGCGGCTGCCGCTCCTGCCGGAGACGGCGCATGGGCCGCGGCCAATCGCTGCTGGGCATCGGACCGTTCCTGCCCGAAAAGCAGATCGTTGAACGCAGCCAGCGCCCGCTCCAGCAACAACGCCACCGTGAAAAGGCTGGCGACCACCGCGCTCGCCGCGACCGCCACATTGGAAGCGAGCGGCAGTGCCGCAGGAATGTCTTTGGTGAACCAGGCCAGCGCTGCGACCGTGAGCGCCAGGATCAGCGCGCCCGAAACGAAGGTGCTCTTCATGGGGTTTCCTCCTGTCAGCGGATCAAAGGATCACCAGCCCGTGGTCCTTGCCCTCCTCAGCAAAATGCGTGCGGGCGCGGACGATGTAGCGGTGGCCTTTCACGAGTTTCGTCGTGATCTGCGCATTGTCCGGCGTTCCCGAATCATCGCGCGCTGCGACGAAGCGCGGCTCGCCATCGCGTTCGGTGAAAAGAACGAGCTTGGTGTCCGACTCGCCGATCGTGCGGATGGTATAGTCACGCGTTGCGGTGGGTTCGAAGGCGAAGTCGCGCTGTTCACCGGTTTCGGCGGCCAGAGGATGCAGATCCATCACCCCGATCGGAGCCGCCGCAGCAAGCGCCGGATAAAAGCGCTTGATCCAGGCGATGTCCTGCGCGGAAGGCTGGGTGTTTTCGGGAATCCCGGTCCGGTTATATGGCGGCGGCGCGGCGATCAGTGCCGCCGGAAACGGATATTGCATGATTGAGGCGGGATCCCAGGCGGACGCCTCGGTACCCTGCCGGGGGACCTTCGCAAGGATATTGGAATAGATCGATTCACGGTCCCAATTATTGGGCGGACCCCCAAATTTGGAATAAACTAGATCTTCGTTCCACTTGATTCCGGCATTGTAATTCTGTTGCTCATGCTCGAGGCCGAGGGTGTGGCCGATCTCGTGCAGCGCCGTGGCACCGCCCCATGCATCGGTGAGATCCCAACCGAAGTTCATCGTGCGGTTACGATCCGAATTGCGGAGCACGTCGACGCCGACGAACGACCATGAACCATCGGTCAAATCGAAGCCGATGCGGACTTCGGCTTCCGACGGGTCGTCGGTCTCGACGAACTCGAGCCCGATATCGAAACTCTTCCAGGTCCGAAACGCATTGCGGACGACTTGCTTCTGCACTTCGGGCCATTGCCAGCCCGCACCGGCCAGGAAGTGATAGTGGAGGACGGTCCCATTCGCCCATTTCTTGGCCACGATTTGTATCGCACTGGCGCGATAGGGCGAGAGACCGGGCGGAAGGGCAATCGGATCCGCATGGCGGGGTGCGCAAAGCGGACGGACGGTTGTCTCAGCGGGCGTGGAAGCTTTTTGTGCCATGATCAAACTCCTGATGTGAAATTCGGTTTATTGGGCGCTGTCCTTGGACAGCAGCTCGTCGAGCTCCTTCTGAGCCTTGATCGCATCGATCCTGCGCTGGGTGGCGGCGGTGCTGGCGTCGCGAAGGGTCGTCGCGCCGGTAAGGCCGCTATCCAACACCTTGGCGATGTTGGCACCGCCGTCTCCCGAGCCATATTCCAGTGCGGTCGGTGCGCCGTTCGCGTCGAGCTCGACCTTTGCTTCGCGCTTCCCGAACAGGCCGCCACTGCCGATCGAGAGCGAATACAGGCCGGAGAGTTGCGGGATCGCCACGGCCTTGCTGGCCTGTAGCTCAGCAGGTGCCGTGTCGTCGGGGTCGCAAAGTGTGCCGATGTTCGCCGGAGTTGCGCAGGGCTTCACACTTACCCTTGCAGGCACCGGGCGGCGATAGAAGACGAAACGATCAGCGGGAAGCGTCGGTTCGGGGAAGCCGGACAGCAGTTCGAACATTTTTGGGTCGACGGTTAACGCGACACGAAAGCCCATCGCACCGGATGGTTTTTTCTTCCGGCCGGCGATGTCGGCGGCCGTGGCTTCCCTAAAGGGTTTACCTCTAAACGGTTTACCAGCCTTCCCCTTCCCACAGACCTTGAAGTCACAGACCTCAAGCCACTTTTCATAGGCGGGGGCGTTCGCAACTTTCTCGAATTTTGGCAGGATCCGCGGGGCGCCGTCCGCGAACGCGGCCGGGAAAAAGCCGACTCCGTCGCCCGCGGACAGTGAAAGCGATTCGATTAGCGTTTCCGCCTCGCTACGGCGTCGAGCAAGCAGCTCGAGCTCGGCGGCGGTCGAATGGCCGTCGATCATCTTTGCCTCCAGATCGGCAATATCGGCCTTAACCGTAGCCAGCCGTTGGAGATCCTTATTGATCTCATCACGGCACTGAAACTTCCGCTTCGGGGTAGTCGGGACACGAGGGTTTTGCTTAACCTGACCGCTGACGAGGATCCCTCTCGCTGGCGCGAGTATCGCTGCTGGGGCCGACCATCCGAGCACGGTGGACGCGACCTTGATAACCGACGAAATCACTTCACCACCCTGCCCTTCGCTCGCCACGTTGAACGAGACGAGCGTCCCATCGGCGCGCTGTGCGAGCTTGGTGGAGCGCTTCGACAAAAAGCCGGCGCGGGCATCGACCCAAAATGGCTTGGGATCGACCGAAGTCCAAGAGTCGATGGCAATCATCGTCTTCACCGGAATGTCGATGTCTTCGACGGGTCCAACCGGACATCCAGTAATCTGCTGAGTTATGGTAACGCCGACTGCGGTCTTGGGTAGAAAATACTGAAATCGCCGGTTGTACGGGTCAGACTTAGCGGCAGCCCTAGCTGGCTCTTTGGTGTGCGCAGGCTGCATTGGCGCAACCGCAAATGTGGCAAATACGGTGCCAATAAGAATAGGATAGGTCTTCATAAATCCCTCCGCTTTCCGAGTATGATTAGGGGGAGCGTGGAGAACAGGTGCGTGACGGTCGTCACGCCGGATTTGATTTTCGGCGCCGTGATGGCACGCTTATGCGGATCGGACGCAATCATTGCCGGACGAGAGGGATTCGTGCACGTTGCGCTCGGGTTCGGGGGGCCGAGATGACTTCAATCGGTGTGGCGCGTTACGCCGCCTTCATAAGCTATAGTCACAAGGACGCCGCGGCGGCGCGCGCACTACATCGGCGGCTCGAAAGCTATCGCATCCCGCGCAGGCTGGTGGGCGGCGTGGGCGACCATGGGCCAGTGCCGACGCGGCTGACGCCGATCTTCCGCGACCGCGACGAGCTGCCGGCTGCGGGCGACCTGAGCGAGAAGGTCCGCGCAGCCCTATCAGCCTCCGACAGTCTGATCGTGCTGTGCTCGCCGAACGCAGCCGCCTCCCCCTGGGTCGCGCGCGAGATCGAGGCATTTCGTGAACTCAATCCCGGTCGCCCGGTGCTCGCGGCGATCGTCGATGGCGAACCGGCCGAATGCTTCCCATCGGCATTGAGCGCTGCGGGAGCCGAACCGCTCGCCGCGGACCTCCGACCCTCAGGGGACGGGCGGCGGCTCGGGTTCCTAAAGCTTGTCGCGGGGCTGACCGGCGTCGGTCTCGACGCGCTCGTCCAACGCGATGCGGCACGCCAAATTCGCCGCGTGACCGCCGTCACGCTTGTCGCCGTCGCGACTGCGGTAGTGATGGCGGTGTTGTTGATCGCCGCGCTCAACGCCCGCCGCGAGGCGGAGCATCAGCGCGCCGAGGCGGAGAGTCTGGTGGAATTCATGCTGACCGATTTGCGCGACAAGCTCGACGGAGAAGTGCGGCTCAAGGTCCTCACCGAAGTCAACGCGCGCGCTCTGGATCATTATTCCGGTCAGGATCTCACGGGCCTCGCGCCGGATGCGCTGGCGCGTCGCGCGCGGATTCTACAAGCCATGGGCGAAGACGATGGTAAGCGCGGAAAGACCGATCGGGCGCTCGCGATGTTTCAGGAGGCGTACCGAACGACCGAGGCGTTGCTGCGCACCGACCCCGACAATCCGGACCGTATATTCGCCCATGCCCAAAGCGAATATTGGGTCGGATACAATGCGTTCGAACGCTCCAACTACGCCGCGGCACGGCAGTCATGGCAGCGCTATGCTGACTTGGCCGACCGGCTCGTCGCGATCGATGCCCGGAAGCCCGAATGGCTGATGGAAGTCGGCTACGCGCGGGGCAATCTCTGTACGATCGCGTTGCAGCCGCCGGTCGACACGCAGCGTGCACTCCAAAGCTGCGCGGCATCGCTTGCCTATGTAGAGCGCGCCACGAAGGGCTCGGTCAAGCCAGGCGACCTGAGAAGCGTGGCCAACCGGCACGGATGGCTTGCCGACGCGTATCGGGCTGCCGGCCAGCTCAACGACACATTGCACGAACGCGAACAACAACTGGCCATCGCCGAGCGCCTGCTCGCGCAAGATCCCAAAAATGCCAAGCTGCGCGCGAGCCGTCTCTGGGCGGTCCGCGGGGTCGCCATCACGGAGATGTTGCTGGGACGCAATGATTCGGCTCGCGAAAAACTGCGTTTCGTGATTGCAGAACTCGAACAACTTATCAAATTCGATCCGGAAAATACCGAATGGAGTGTTGAACTCAAGAAAACGCAGAAAGAAATATCTAAAATACCTTGAACAGGAGTATTATTATATGACTGGCATAGATCTTTGCGACCCAAAAACATTCCCTCCATCGGAATTTTTTGAACAGCATCCTATTTCAAAGAATTTTCCCCAGGGCTATGACTACGAATACACCAAGGCGTATTTCATAACGGCTAAGGGGACTCCAGGAGGGGGCGCTGGCGGGCTCTCGATTTTGGACGATCTCGTCTTCACCGCCACAACCTTCGATGCTCCGCGAGACAAGGGTACCCCGAAAGCCGAGAAATCCTGGGAAGATGTGCTTCGTGAGATGTTTGATCCGCAAGGCCTTGTCGATCCCAATCCGTTGAACATCCAGATCTACGAACGGAGCCGCGTCATCATCCTGCTCGTGGGCAAGTTCTGGGAGTTTTCGCGCGCCATGGAGCCGATGTCCACCAAACTCGATACGGGGGACCGCTATTTCGATCTGCAGCGACACGGGTGGGACGGTACCAAGGTTGTCACCCCGCCCCCAGCTGGAATGCGATGCGAGGCGATTTCCTTCTTCTCGGACACACCGTGTGATGACAAGAAGGATGTGCGTCACGGGTTCAGTCTGAATGTCGAATTCCGGGGAAGCGGTAAACACGGTGTGTTGCCGATCACGATCGATCCGGACGTCGAGAACAAGGGCGGCCTTTGATGACGCTGCGGCGGTTGCTGTCGGGCCGCAGATAGCGGATCGTTCTTTCCGGGAGAGGTACTTGGCGGTTCCAGACGCACGGACGTTGCTTGAGATCATCGCGCTGGCGCGCTCGGGATCCCACGCGCTCGCTTGGCGCATGTTCGTCGAGGGAGGCTATGCCGCGCTCACTGAGGATACCGCCGTGCTCGCGGTCAAGGGCCGCCTTCTAAAGGATCAGGCGGCGCAGGCGTACGGGGAAGACCGGCGGCGGCTTTTGCTACAGGCCGCCGCCGCATATGCGCGCTCGGCGGAAACCGGGAAAGCGACCTATCCCCTGATCAACGCGGCCACACTCTGGCTTCTCGCGGGCGAGCCGGCGCGCTCGCAAGAGCTTGCGCGTCAGGTGCTCGCGCGGGTTGAAGCCAATCCGGACGAACCCGAAACGCCCTATTATCGCGTCGCTACCCGTGCCGAGGCATCCTTGCTGCTCGGCCGGACGGAGGAAGCGCAGTCGACCCTCGCCGAGGCGATCGGACTCGCACCCCGCGCCTGGGAGGACCATGCCTCCACGCTGCGTCAATTCGCCCTGATTCTCGCCGCGCAAGGTAGCGACAATGGCTGGCTCGATCCACTTCGCCCGCCGGCCTCGCTGCATTTCGGCGGGCACATGTCCTTCCGCAGCGAAGCGCGGCCGACGCCGCTGACCGGCAAGATCGCCGCACTGCTCGCCGAGGAGCGCATTGGTTTCGGGTATGGGGCGCTTGCAGCGGGAGCCGACATCCTGGTTGCCGAAGCATTGCTGGCGTGCGGTGCCGAACTCCATCTCGTGATCCCCGGCGGAATCGAGGCGTTCGCTGCGCTTTCGGTTGACCCTTTCGGAGCCGCGTGGCGGCGGCGGTTCGACGCGGTGCGCGACCGCGCCGAAACGATCCGCGACGTCGCGCCCGTGGGCATTCAGCCAGACCTGGCAATGATCGATCTCGCCGACGAAATCGCGATGGGTGCGGCATTGGGCAATGCCCGGCGACTGGCGAGCGAGGCGGTACAATTGCTCGTTCTCGATGACGCGGCGGAAGAACCAGGCCACCGGGCCGCGACGCTGTGGAGCGGCACCGCGAAGGGACGCCGCCGGCGCGTCCTGGTTGCCGCGCGCGAGGATGTGGGGACGCCCGCGGCAGTCGTCTCGGCCGGCGCGCAACGCTGTCTCGCCACGCTTGCGATTCGCCTCCTGACGGTCGACGAAAGCGCAGGGTTGCAGACGATCAAGACGATGCTCTATCAGGGGGTGAGCCCGACAATCCCTGCAAGCTATACCGGGGAGGTGGTGCTTATCTCCTACGCGAGTACCGGTGCCGCGGTAGAGGCGGCGACCGCGCTAATGCGAGCCATGGCGGCCGATATCGCCGTGGGAGGGCATTACGGCATTTGCGAAATATCGCCCGATCCGTTCAGCGGTGGCACAAGGGTGATCGGTCGGACACTGACGATTGCGCGCGCCGCCGCCGCTTCGGCGCTGCCCGGGACCGTCTGCGTGACGGAGGACTTCGCAATGGCGCTGGAGGTGGCCGATTCGCACCGTTTCCAATCCGAATTCATCGGCGAACTTGTCGATCCTGAAACCGCTGGGCCGATCGCCCTTTGCGCCGTGCGCCATTGCTCATAGGATCATTTCTTCGAGCCGGTGCGGTGCGACGACGGTGAGCGAGTCCCCGTCGCGCCGGATGATCCCGCGGCGCTCCAGCGCCCCGACTGCGCGCGAAGCGGTTTCGCGGGTGGTTGCGACCACGAGCGCGAGATCGGCCAACACCGGCGCCGGCGAAATCACCAGATCGGGGCGGAGGCGGGCCTGACGGAGCAGCTCGGCATGGACGCGTCCGACCGAGGAAAGACCGGAGCGTTCGAACAGTCGCTCGGTCGCCTTGCGCAGGCGAAGAATGAGCAGGCGGGAGAGCGCGAGGCCGATGCAGCCATGCTGCTGCGCGATCATCGCCAGATGCGACGCTTGCATCACCAGCGCCTCGACCGCATCCTGCGCGATCACCTCGGTGTCCTGGATTGCCGCCGCGGGATCGTCCAGCGCGCCGAAAATGTCCCCGCGACGATATTCGTGGAGCAGAATGACCTGCCCGCTCGATGTGTAGAGAAAAGCGCGCGCGAGTCCGGCGATCAGAAGATAGCATTGCGTCAGCGGGTCGCCCTCGCGGATAATTGCGGTCTCGGCGGAAAATGAATGCAATCGCCCACCCGCCAGCATCTGCTGTCCCACCTCAGGCGGGCAGACGAAAACCTCACAAACGAACTGAACGATTGCGTGCCGCTGCTTCATTGCCCCCCAGCCGATCGCTCCGTTGCCTCCCGGCTTGCCGAGTCTTTCTACCTGATTGCCGGGTGTTGGAAAGCGGAGATGCGATTTGCATGCTCCGGCATCGCCCATTGAAGGGCTGGGCACGGACGCCCCGCGAGCAGGGTGTAACGACAGCATTCGGGGCGCGAAGCGGTCGTGCTATGTTTACGGGCAACCGAGCCAGCTTGGAAACGCTGATCGCTGGGGGCAGGGCGCTCCGGGCAAACCCACTTGTTCCAATGACGCAATACTTCTGATCAGATTATGCGATCAGGGGTCGGTCACGGTATTGGCAAAACGAACCTGCCACGGCTGAACACGTTTCTCAATACGGCGTAGCTTTAACGGCCCGTTGCTGTGCAGCCGCAGCGGCCCACCATTCGAGATCGGCGGCAAAGCGCGGGAAGCGCTGATCGAGCACTTCGCCGCCATCGCCCTGCGGGCGGTTATCGGCATCGAGCGCCGCGCCAACGTTGCCGAGCGCGATCGTGCTCGAGATTACGACCATACCCATTTCCGACAGGGTCGGATGCCACGCCATCGCCGCCCGCGCGCCGCCAATCTGTCCGGGTGAATAGCTGACGATCGCGGCCGGCCGCCAGAACCATTCCTCGAGGAAATGATCGGTCAAATTCTTCAGCCCCGGCTGCATGCCCCAATTATATTCGCCGATCACAAACACAAAGCCGTCCGCCGCGCGGATCTTCGCTGCGAGCTCCGCCATAGCAGGGGGGGCCTCGCCAGCCGGATATTCTTTGAACATCCGGTCGAGCATCGGGAGATCAATGGCTTGGGCGTCGATCAGTTCGACATCATGCCCACGATCGGCCAGCCCTTGCCGCACATAATGCGCAAAGCGGATGCCGACGCGGTCGCGACGATAGGACCCGTAGAATATAAGCAATTTCAGCATCATTTCACCTGTCGGTTTCAGTCGGTTGATCGGCACATCTGTCTAACGATCGATGCAAACGAAGGGGCCCGTCTGCCTTCGCGAACGGGCCCCATCCGAGGCGTCAACGCCAACGATCGGATCAATTGCCGTGATGGACATCCGACGACAGCAACACCGTCGGCACCTTGCCGTGGTTGATCCAGTAATGCGAAATGCCGTCGGCTTCGCGCGCGATATCGCCCGCCTTGTGGAGGATCGGCACTGCGCAGCTGCTGCGATATTCGGTGATCGAGCCGCTCACGGTATAGATCAGCGCCGGGCGGTCCTTGTGGCTGTGCAGCGGAACGATGCCACCGGGCTGGACGACGAGGCGACGCGTGCGAAGCTGACGATCGGCGACGTTGATTTCGGCACCGAGATCGACCGAGCCGATCACGGTGTCGGTCACGCCCTTGGGCATGGTTGGCGCTCCGGTCAGCGCATTGATCGCAGCCTTGTTGGCGGGGCACTCGCCGGCGAAAGCAGGGGCGGCGAAAGTGGTTGCGGCGAGCAGCGCGAACACCGCGCTCTGAAGGGTCGTTCTGGTCATGATCGGTCTTCCTATCGGTTGGTAATGGGGTCGGAAAACCGAAGGGCCGGTTTGCTGACACCCCATTGATCTACGCGCGAGCGTGTTTGACGCCCAATCGCTTTGCCGCATCGAATCAATGCACAAACGGCATTTCATTTCGGGGCGCGCATTGGGCAGCTTTAGGACATCGTTCCCCCAAAGGATGCCCGTCATGGACTTGCCAGCTACCCCAACCGCCGCGCCAAAACCCCTCGCCGGGCGCGTTGCCGTCGTTACCGGATCGACCAGCGGAATTGGACTCGGGATCGCGCACGCGCTGGCTGAAGCCGGTGCCGATCTTGTCATCAATGGGCTCGGCGATCCCGTCGCAATCGAAGCAACTTGCGCTGCTTTGGCCGCGCATGGCGGGCGCGTCGCCTATGATGGCGCAAACCTGCTCGATGCCGCTGGCGCTGCGGGCCTGATCGAAAACAGCATCGCGCGGTTCGGCCGTGTCGATATCCTCGTCAACAATGCCGGCATCCAGCATGTCGCGCCAATCGAGGATTTTCCGGTCGACAAATGGAACGCGATCATCGCGCTCAACCTGTCGGCGGCGTTTCATACGATCCGCACCGCGTTCGCCCCGATGAAGGCGTCGGGCTATGGCCGCATCATCAATGTCGCCTCAGCACATGCACTGGTCGCTTCGCCGTTCAAGGGCGCCTATGTCGCCGCCAAGCATGGCGTGCTCGGGCTGACCAAGACGGTTGCGCTCGAAGGCGCCCAGTTCGGCGTCACCTGTAACGCGATCTGCCCCGGTTACGTATGGACTCCGTTGGTGGAGAATCAGATTGCCGACACGGCCAAGGCGCGCGGCATCGACCGCGAGGCGGTGATCCGCGACGTTCTGCTTGCCGCGCAACCGACCAAGCGCTTCGCCACGGTCGAGGAGTTGGGCGCGCTTGCGGTGTTCCTCTGCGGCCCTGGCGCTGCCTCGATCACCGGTGCGGCGCTGCCCGTCGATGGCGGCTGGACCGCGCAATAAATCTTTGAAATTCCTGAACAGGAGAGACCATCATGAAAACCCTTCACGACGAAATTTCGAGCTACGGCCAGATCGTTCTGGTCCTGCAAGGCGGCGGCGCGCTGGGCGCCTATCAGGTCGGCGTCTATCAGGCGCTTGCCGAAGCCGGGATCACGCCCGACTGGGTGGTCGGCACCTCGATTGGCGCAATCAACGCCGCCCTGATCGCGGGCGGGCCGCCAAAGGATGGCCTCAACCGCCTGCGCGAATTCTGGCGGCGCGTCGAAAGCGACCGCTTCATGGGCATGCCGCTCCCGAGCTGGTTTCCGGCGGCCGCGCGCAACATGATGGCCGTCACCACCGGTATCCCGTCCTTCTTCCGTCCCAATACGGCGGCGTTCGTGAGTTCGCATGCGCCGCTGGGTGCGGAAAGCGCTGGCTATTATTCGGTCGCACCGCTCGCCGAGACGCTCACCGATCTCGTCGATTTCGACCATATCAACAATGGGCCGACCCGGCTGACCGTCGGCGCTTCGAACGTCCAGACCAGCGAAATGACCTATTTCGACAGCCGCGATCAGACCCTCGACTTGCGCCACGTCATGGCGTCGGGCGCGCTGCCGCCGGCTTTTCCGGCGGTGCGGATCGACGATCAGCTCTATTGGGATGGCGGGATCCTGTCGAATACGCCGGTCGAGGTCGTGTTCGACGACAATCCGCGCAAGAACGCGATGGTCTTCGCGGTTCATCTCTGGAACCCGCATGGCAAGGAACCCGAGACGATCTGGGAAGTGATGAATCGCCAGAAAGACGTGCAATATTCGAGCCGCGCCGCCTCGCACATCAAGCGTCAGCGTCAGCTCCACAAGATGCGCCACATCATCGCTGAAATGACCGCGCTGATCCCCGAAAAGGCGCTTGAAGGTCTCAAGCAGCGCGGCCTGACCGGCTATGGCTGCACCACACAGATGCACGTCATCCGCTTGCTGGCGCCCGCGCTCGACTATGAGGACCATGCCAAGGATGTCGATTTCAGCGCCGACGGGATTCGGCAGCGTTGGGAGGCGGGCTATCGCCACACGTCCGAAACGCTCGAAAAGGCCCCGTGGCGCGCCGAAGTCGATCCGAGCGAAGGCTTTGTCCTGCATGAAGCCTGTGCCGGCGAAATGATCGAGACTGCGGCCGCGAAATGACCCTCACACGCTACCCACCCGGGTCTGCGGTGTGATACAGAACTGCATGGGGTCCAACGCATGACACATCCGCTCGTCGCAGCACTTGAAGACGCCTTTCAGGAGGTCCGTGATCGCGACCTGACGCTGGGCGAGCGGCTGAAATATGTTGCGGACTGTGTCCGTATCAAAGGTCCCGGCTTTGCCGCCGCGGTCGATGCCTTTGTCGCCCGGCTGGAGGCGGCGCAGGCCGGCAGCACCGCGCCGATGGTCGGCGATGTCATGCCCGATTTCTGCCTGCCCGATCATGACGGACGGCTGGTCACGCTCCAATCGCTGCTGGAGCGGGGGCCAGCGGTGCTGGCCTTTCACCGTGGACACTGGTGTCCTTATTGTCGGCTCAACATGGTCGGCCTCGCCGAAATCGAACAGGCGGCAAAGCCCGCACAGATCGTCGCGATCTCGTCCGAGATCCAGCACTATACGCGGATGTTGCGCGCCGAGGCCGGAGCCCAATTCCCCTTCCTGACCGATGTCGGCGGCGGCTACGCGCTGTCGATCAACCTGGCGATCCTGGTCGACGAAGCCATGTCCGGGATGATCGGCGGGGCGGGGTGGGACATACCGGGATATCAGGGCGGCACGCCGTGGGTCTTGCCGGTCCCCGCCGTCTTCGTCGTCGGACAGGATGGCATTATCGCCGCGCGCCACGTCGATCCGGATTATCGCCGCCGGATGGAACTCGATGCGTTACTCGACGCCGTCAAGCTGGTGAACGGCTAACGCGCGCGACCAATCGGCCGACCTGACAAGATTAAGCAGCGCAGAGGCTTCGCGTGATCGGGCGCGACCCGCCACCGAATAGATCGCGACGGTCCGCCGCAGATCGAGCGCCGAACAGGCGAGATGCCGAACCCGCGCCGAATTCATTGCGCTCGCCGGCATGATCGCGACCCCGAATTCCGCCACGACCAGCGCTTCGAGGTCGCGATCCGAATCGACTTCATGCGCGTGGTCGAGACTAATCCCCGCCGCTTCGAGCCGCTCGGTTTCGAACTCGGCCAGATCGGTGCCCGCGTGGATCAAGAACCGCGTATCGCGGATCAATTCGACATCCAGATCGAGCTCATTGTGCATCGCCAATGGGTGATCGGCCCCGACGACAAGATCGAAGGCTTCGCTGAACATCGGCCAGGTTTCCAGCCGATCCCAGCTTTCGCCCATCGGTCCGCCGACCGCGAGATCGACTTCACCGTTCTTGAGCATCGCGGCGATTTGCGCACCGGTGCCGCGCCGCAGTTTGAGCTGAAGGCCCGCAAAGCTGCGGTGCATTTCGCCAAGCGGCCGCATCAAATGCACGAGATCGAGCGTGCGCGAGACCGCAAGCGACAGGCTGGGTACTTCGCCCTTCTTGATCTTGGTGGCGAGCGACTTCGCGGTCAGCGCACTGTTATAGCATTGCTGAAGCAGCGGCTGCATCCGGTTGCCAAGGTCGGTCAGGTGCGTGTTACGTCCCTCGCGACGGATCAGGTCACCGCCAAGCTCGTCCTCTAACTGCTTGATCGCGCGCGTCAAAGCGGGCTGCGTCACGTTGCATTCTTCGGCGGCGCGCGTGAAATTGAGCACCCGCGCGACCGACAGGAAGTAGCGGACCTGTTGCATTTCCATTGGCTACGACCCCCTCCCCGGGAAGGCCGCTGTCGTCTAGCAGTAAGCGCGATAGCTGACTAGCGCGCGATGAGCCGCCGCTCGGTGATCAGACCCAGCGCAATCGCGACCGCCATGCTCGCGACGGCCACCCAGGCATAGGGTTGCAGCAAGGGGATGCCGACCAGCAGCAATTCGTCATTGCCGCCGGGAATGAGCAAGCTACCCCATCCCATCAGCACGCCGCCGCCAAGGCAGCGGATCACCGCTTCGCGCGTCGGCGCACGCAGCTTTAGCCGCCCGGCCGTCCATCCGCCGACCAGCGCGCCCGCGAACAGCAGGAACAGGAGCACGAGCTTGACGATCACGCCGTCGGTCCGGCCCTGCGCCAGCGACAGCAGCGCATAAGTATAGGCCCAGGGACCGATCGCGATCAGCGAAACCGCAAAGACGATGCCGATCACCGCCGTCGCGCGGTGCGGCGTCCAGACATGCGCGGCCAGCATCCGCGCGCGGCCGGCGCGGATCGCTTCGACGCTGCGCCAGGCAACGAAGGCGGCGAAGGGCAACAATAGCCAGCTTGCGTCGAACAGCGGCGACGCCACGCGCATTGCGGGAAACTTCCCGATTAACGGCCAGATTGTCGCACAGCCCAGATAAAAGCCGATCGGCGTCAGCACATAGGCCCATTCGCCCGAGCCGAACCGGGCAATCGCCCCGAACACGCACGCCCTGGTTACGAACGCGCCAAGGCCGAGCAGCAGCCCACCCGCAACCGTGGCGAGTGTGGCGGGATAACCGATCGGGAGCGTTTCATGCCCGCCGATCACCCGCCACAACAGCACGCCGCCAGCGACCCAGACTGCCGCCTCGGCCAGGCCGAGAAACCGCCAGGCGCTGCGTTTGGTCAGCACCTCATCGACCGCCGCGACCATACACGTCGCGCCGCGCTGGATAGCGTAGCCCATGATCGCCGCGCACACCGCCGCGACCAGAAAAGCAAAACTCACCAGCGCGACCGACATCGGCATCGCTTACTTGGCCGCATCGGCGGCGATCGAACCCGCGACTTCGGCTGCCATCTTGAACTGCGCGGCCTGCGTGGTGATGCCATAGCGTTTCGCCATGAATTGGAAATCCGTCCAGGCAAGCCAGACGCTGCCATCGGCTTCTTCGACCACCAGCATCCGCACTGGCCAATCGAGACCCGCATAGCGGTTCGCCTGCAGGAATTGCACGCCCAGCGGCGGATTGCCGAAGCGCACGATCACCGACTTGCCGATCGTCAGATTGGCTTCCTTGCCGAGCGCCTGTTGATCGAGCGCGTCGAAAAAGCGCACGCCCTTGGCCGCGATCGCGGCCTTCAGGCGATCGACGGTTTCGTCGAAGCCGTGGCTGCTGCGGATCCGCACGACGCCGTCCGCCTTGACGGTAAGGGCGTGTGCTGTGGGGGCAGTTTGCTTCGCTTCTGCGGCGGTACCAGTGAGCGCCAAGGCAAGGGCGAGAAGGATAGGACGAGCGAACATGGGTCAATCTCCGTTGCGGCGGGGGTGCCGCCGGGATGCGCGCCTTGTCCATGATCGCGCGCGCAAACGGGAATAGGAATGTCGCATCGGTTTCATGCCCGAATGCTATCGCTCAAAGCGAATTGGATGGCGGGATTGCGCCTACGCGGTCGCCAGTTCCAGGGACTCGCTAATCTCGAACCACACGGCTTCGGCGGCATCGAGCTTCTTCGACACTTGCGCATGCTGCTTCGCGAGCTCGGCGGGGCTGAGCCGCGCGAGCCACGCCTCTGCCGTCGTCGGATCGAGCAGCGCGCGGTCGATCGCGTCGCGCTGCTTGGTCAGTTTCGCGACCAAAGCCTCGGCCTCATGCGCGCGTTTCTGCAAAGCCACCGCCGCGGCGCTCGCCTGCGGCTTGTCATCCTTCTTCGCCGCCGCCTTGGTCTTGCCCGCATCGCCGCCTTCGCCCGCCAGCACGAAGGCGATATAATCTTCCATGCTGCCGGCATATTCCTTCGCCGTACCGCCATCGACCAGCACCAGCCGGTCGGCGGTCAGCTCGACCATATGGCGGTCATGGCTGACCAGGATCACCGCGCCGTCATAGGCGTTAAGCGCTTGCACCAACGCCTCGCGCGCATCGACGTCGAGGTGGTTGGTCGGCTCGTCGAGGATCAGCATGTGCGGCGCGTCGCGCGTGATGAGCGCGAGCGCCAGCCGGGCGCGTTCACCGCCCGAAAGCTTGCCGACCTTCTGCGTCGCCTTGACGCCCGAGAAGCCGAACCGCCCGAGCTGCGCGCGCACCGCGCCCGGCGTCTTGCCCGACATCATGCGCGTCATATGTTCGAGCGGGGTGTCGTCGCCGTCGAGCTCTTCGACCTGATATTGCGTGAAATACCCCACGCGCATCTTGCCCGACGCCGTCATCGCCCCGTCCATCGCGGGCAGTTGCGCCGCGAGCAGGCGGGCGAGCGTCGTCTTGCCGTTGCCGTTGCGCCCCAACAGCGCGACGCGATCATCGGGGTCGAGCCGCAAGTTCAGCCGCTGCAGGATCGGCTTATCCGCATAGCCCACCGCCGCCATGTCGAGCGTGATCAGCGGCGGGCGCAATTCCTCCGGTGAGGGAAAATCGAACGACAGCGTCGAATCCTCCGCCATCGACGCGATCGGCTGCATCTTCGCCAGCATCTTCTGGCGACTCTGCGCTTGCTTCGCGGTCGATGCGCGCGCCGAATTCTTGGCGATATATTCGCTCAATTTGGCCCTTTGCGCATCCTGCGATGCCTTCGCCGCGGCAAGCTGTGCGACGCGCTCTGCGCGCTGCCGCTCGAAACTGTCATAGCCGCCGGTGTAAAGATGCACCTTGCCGCCTTCGAGATGCAGGATCGTGTCGACGACATTGTTGAGCAGATCGCGCTCATGGCTGATCACAACCATCATCGCCGGATAGCTTTTCAGGAAATTCTCGAGCCACAACGTCGCTTCGAGATCGAGATGGTTCGACGGCTCGTCGAGCAGCAGCAGATCGGGCTCCGAAAACAACAAGGACGCGAGCGCCACGCGCATCTTCCACCCGCCCGAATAGCTGTCGAGCGGGCGCTGCTGCATCTCCTCGTCGAACCCCAGCCCGACCAGAATCCGCGCCGCGCGCGCCTCGGCGGTATAGGCGTCGATCGCGGTGAGCCGATCATACACCGCCCCCATCCGGTCGGGATCGGTGCAGGTCTCCGCCTCCAGCATCAGCGCGGCGCGCTCGGTATCGCCCGCCAGCACCGCCTCGATCGGCGTGGTCGTGCCCGACGGCGCTTCCTGCGCGATATAGCCGATCCGCGTGCCGCGCGGCATTTCGATCTCGCCGAGATCGGGCTCGAGCTGCCCGATCATCACCTTCATCAGCGTCGATTTGCCCGCGCCATTGCGCCCGATCAGCCCGACACGGCTTTTCGGCGGCAAGGCCGCACTCGCGCCGTCGAGGATCGCGCGCCCGCCAAGGCGCACCGTGATACCATTGATGTTGAGCATAAGCCGCGCCCCTAGCAGAGTGTTGCGCTGCACCCAAGGGGCGGGTTTGCGCGTTACCTCCGACCACCCCCTCCGTTCGCCCTGAGCCTGTCGAAGGGCCCGTGCCCCAAGCGGCGTACTCTGCGGCAAGAGTGCTTCGACAAGCTCAGCACGAACGGGGTAGGGGATGGCGCAATGGATATGACAATGAGAACCCAGATATGAGCGTCGCCTTCCGCCGCGAAAGCGACGAAGAACATCTCGAACCCAAATTCGAACGCCCGATCGCGCCGGGCCCGAACCTCGTCACCGCGCACGGTCTCGCGCTAATCGGGGAGCAAGTTGTCGCCCTCGAAGCCGCCATAGCCGCCGCTGCCGAACCCGACCGCCCCGCACTCCAGCGCGAACTCCGCTATTGGCACACCCGCCAGACCACCGCCGAAGTGGTACCTCCGCCAGCCCCCGACACCGTCGGCATCGGCAGCCGCGTCACCTATCGCCTGAACGGCGCCGAACGCACGGTCGAGATCGTCGGCGGCGACGAGGCCGATCCCGCCGAGGGGCGGGTAGGCTTCCAGGCCCCCTTGGCGCGCGCGCTGATCGGCGCGGAAGTGGGCGAGCGCGTGGATTTCGGGGGGAAGGAGGAGGCGATCGAGGTGGTTGGGTTGGGGTGAGGGGGGAGCGCCATTGTCCGCATCGCTTGCCAGCAGTCGCTTAACGGCGCGATTCACAGATTATCATTTATGCATTTTGCGGCGCTGGCTTCGGGCGGCCTGTCGAAGGATGTAGATCCTTGACATTGGAGCGGTCGCATACTAATCAAAATTTATGCTGCAATGGCGGCAACGATCTAAAGGCGGTGCAACGAATCAACGTATTCTGCGCACCGCCGGATAATTTTCAGGGCCGCCGTTTTGGCGGCCCTATGTATTTGTGGCGATCCCCGATATCGGGTAGATACAGCTTGAATACCCTATAATTCAGATCTTTCCACGATTTCGCGGACAATTTGTTCGGGATGCCCGGGCGGTCGCGAGTGACCAAATGTTTAGGGTCGAGGGTATCGATCATAACATGAAGCACCACAAGATATTGTAAGATGCGCTGGCGCGCATCTATCTCCCAGGTTTTCGAAAGTATGGCGATTAGTGGCTTTGCCCAGCGTCGTGCGTAAGGATCGCTGTCAAAGCGCCGCACATATTCGACGAAGTTCAGTGTCTGGCCGTCGAGGAGTGCGCTCTCGCCGATAGCGCGTTGAGAGATGCGATCGATCAGCCGGAGTTTGCGCGATTCGAGGCACCTGAAAAACGATTGGGTCTGCCTGCCGCGCTTGCTACGTGCCACGTCTGTCGAAAGGCCTCGCTGCCGCACAATTTCAACTTCACACCAAAATTGCACGAATAGGTAGACTACGCTTGCAAAGCCCTCGTCATCCAGTCCTTCGGAATTGAGGTCGCGTAGCGGAACGAAATCTTGTTCGCCGAGCGAGCGTAGCTTTCCAACAAGCTCGTCGGTTGCACGCAACAGGGGCTCAAGATTGCGATCGATAACCTTGGCATCGCCCTCGCGGCGGTCGCGCCAGCGGCCAAACTGATCGTAGCCGATCTCGATAATCTTGACTGTCGCGCCGCCGCCCAACGCGGCCGCCAAGAGCGCTAGCCAACCGCCCTCAGTCATGTCTCTGCTGGCCGCAATGCTCGCGGAAGCGTCGATTGACGATAACTATGCGTTCGAAAACTTTCATTCCCGAAGACAAATAGTACAATCGCCGAGTATCCACAAGTTAAGCAACAATTTCAGAGCTCCCCCAGAATCTCGGGAGCTGTCCTACAAACCCGCGCAATGCCACAGTGCCGCCGCAGGCTTTCCGCCCAACGCTCTTTGACCCCGTCGTTCCCTCAATCCCACCGCACGGGACACCCGCGTCAAAACGCGTTTATCCCTAAACTTAGCCTAACCTTCCACCGCCCAACGCACAAAAAAACAGCGTTTCGCGTGACCTTCCAGTGAACTTCCGCGCGCAAACGCCGCCCACCACCCTCACCGCGCCAGCACAATCCGCGCCACCAACCCGCCGCCGTCGCGGTTCTCGAGCGTGATATCCCCCCCCGCATCGCGCACGATCGTGCGGGCGAGCGCCAAGCCAAGCCCAATCCCGCCGGTCTCCTTGTTGCGCGAGGTTTCGATCCGGGTGAACGCCTCGAACACGTCGCCGAGCCGATCGGTGGGAATGCCCGGCCCACGGTCGCACACCGCGATCGTTACGGTGCGCGCCTCGGCGGTGACCGACACCTCGGCAGCACCCGCATATTTCAGCGCATTCTCGATCAAATTGCGCACCGCGCGGCGCATTAGGCCGGGGCGCAGCCGCATCGTCAGCCGCGCGCCTGCCTCGAACGCAACCTCGCGGCCGAGATCGCGGAAATCCTCGACCACGGCATCGACCAGCGCGGCGAGATCGACGTCGGTCGGCGGTTCGCTCGGGCGCCCCAGTCGCGCCAGCGATAAAATGTCGTCGAGCGTCGCGTTCATCTCGGCGATCGTGTCGGCCATGCGCGATCGGTCGTCCTCATCCTCGACCGATTCGATGCGGACGCGGAGAGCCGCCAGTGGCGTGCGCAGATCATGCCCGATCGCGCCGAGCATGCGGTCTTTCTCATCCAGCATCGCCGTCACGCGCAGCCGCAGCGCGTTGAACGCGGTGATAACATCGCGCACGTCCTGCGGCCCGCGTTCCTCCACCGGATTGGCCGCCGCGCCCGGCTGGAACGCCCGCGCCGCAATCGCGAGGCTGCGCAAGGGACGCGAGATGCGCCGCGCCGCCCACAGCAACGGCACCAGCGCGACGCCGTACAGGATCAGCGTCTGCGCGATCAACCGCCAGAAGACCACCCCATCGCCCCGAGACCACGCCAAATTGACGATCAGCCACTGCCCGTCGGGCCGCTCGACCGCGACGATCAGCTCGGCCCCGGCGCGCAGCAGCCGCGCGACCCGCGCCTTGCTGACATAGCGCAGCCGTGGGTCATCGGGCTTGATCGGCAGGATTTGCGTCTGGATGCGCCCGATCTTGACGCCTGCGTCGGTGAGCGCACCACGCAAAGCGGTCTCGACCTCGGGCACACCCCGCGCGCCCGCTGCGACCGGCGAAGCGTCGGCAAGCCGCACCCGGCTCCAGTTCCCCCCGCCGACCGGTCGACCGGCGTCGATCCGCTCATCGGCATCGACGATCCGCGTCACCACCGGCCCGGTCGCCTGGTCGATCCGCGCCTGACGCCGGTCCTGCAACAGCAGACTGAAGTTGATCGCTTGCGCGACGAACAAGGCAATTGCGATCAGCAGCGCCATTTGCCCGGACAAGCTGCGCGGGAGCAGCCTCAAAGTCGGGTCACTTCGGCGGCCAGCGTATAGCCGCCGCCCCACACCGTCTTGATCAACTCGGGCATCTTGGGATCGGCCTCGATCTTGCGGCGCAAGCGGCTGACCTGATTGTCGATCGCGCGGTCGAACGCGGCGGCCTCGCGCCCTTGCGTCAGGTCGAGCAATTGGTCGCGTGTCAGCACCTGACGCGGCCGCGTGACGAGCGTGTGAAGCAGATTATATTCGCCGGTCGACAGCGGCACAGACACGCCTTCGCGGTCGACCAAGGTGCGCTCGCCCGATTTCAGCACCCATCCGGCAAAGGCGAAGGATCCGCTCTCGGGCGCATGCTGGCGCGTGCCCCCGGCGGCGGCGCGGCGCAAGATGACCTTGACGCGCGCCGCCAGCTCGCGCGGGGAGAAGGGCTTCACGACATAGTCGTCGGCACCCATTTCGAGCCCGACGATGCGGTCGGTCTCCTCGGTGCGGGCGGTGAGCAGGATGACCGGGATTTCGCCGGATTCGCGGATGTGGCGGGTCAGCGACAGACCGTCCTCCCCCGGCATCATGATGTCGAGAATGACAAGGTCGATCGCATAGGCGGTCATCCGTGCGCGCGCACCCTCGGCATCGCCCGCTTGCGTCACGCGAAAGCCCTGCCGCGTCAGATACTGCGCAAGCGGCTCGCGGATCGAGCGTTCGTCATCGACGAGCAACAGATGCGGCATGTCCCCCATAATGTCCGTCTCTAGCATGGCGGGGTTTTCTGGGAAGGAGCGGGTCCTTGGGCGAGGATGCCGGACGAGCAAGGGGGGAGGCGCTCGTCCGGCGTCCGGGCTCAGCAGGGTTACTGGCCCGGATTGGGTTTAGCTGCGGGTGCTGGCGGTGCAATCGCATCGGCGGGGTCGGCGCGGCGTTCGCTCATCATCGCGCGGGCTTTCTCCGCCCACGCCTTGCGTTCGTCGGTCGACAGCTGGCCGTCCTTATTCGTATCGATCCGGGCAAAGCGCTTATCGGCCTGCGCGAGGAACTCGGCGCGCGTCACAGCGCCGTCGCCGCCTGCACGCGCCATCATGCGGCTGCCGGGACCCTTCACTTCGTCGGCGGCAAGCGTGCCGTCCTTATTGGCGTCCATCCGGTCGAAACGGGCATTGGCCTGGGCGGTCGCTTCGGCCTTGGAAATCATGCCGTCGCCATTGGTATCGGCGCGCATCATGCCCATCCCACCGCCCTGAGCGAAGGCAGCAGTGGCCAGTACCGTGACGGCAAAGGACGCGAGGAACGTGTAGCGCATGGGTATCAACCTTCTCGACTATATCGGGGCAACGCCCGGTGGGTGCCTCCTTATGCCGCCCGACCTGTCGCGCCGCTATGCCCGGGCGCATGACAAAGTGTCGCAAATTGTCGCAACGCAGGCAGGGGCTTTCTGCTCAGACGCGCCCCTTCTCCGTTCGGGCTGAGCCTGTCGAAGCCCTGCTCTCCCTCCGCACCGCGTCGCGATTGGAAAGGTGCCCTTCGACAGGCTCAGGGCGAACGGGATAAGGTGCGACAGATTAGACGCACGACGCTTCACCCAAAAATCGCGACGCTTTGCATGCCCTGCGCAATCGGCACGCCAGCGGCGTTCCACAGCATCATCGTCTGGCTCGATCCGCCGTTCACCGCATGCTGCGATTCTGCCGAGAGCAGCCACCAGCCGTCGGTCGTCGCGGGCGTGGGGGTGAGCAGATTGACGATCCACGTCACCGAACTGAGCGGCACAAACTCCTTGCCAAACAGCTTGAACGCGGCGGGGGGCAGCGCGTCGGCAAGCGCCAGCACGTGGACCATCGGATTGAGCCCGTCATAGTCGCGCAGCCGCGCCCAGCGCAGCCATTCGGCCTCGCCTTTGGCTTCGTCCTTCATATCGAGGAAGTTGAAATTGCCGGTGAAGAATTCGTCCGGTCCAGTGTAGAGTTTCGCATCGCGCGCAGGCGGCGGGAGCTTGCTGTCGAGGCGACCGGCGAGGTCAACCCGCGACGGCTGCTCGGCCATGAACACGAAGATCGCGCGGAAGCCGAGGCCTGCGTCGGACACGATATCGGCCTGGATGAAGGCCGCGGTGCGCCCGCGCCGCAGCTTCGTCGCGGTGACCGTCACGATGCCCGACAGCGGCCCGATGAACGACACTTGCGCCGATCGGAGCGGCGGCAGATCGGCTTCGATCCCTTGCGCGGCATGCAGCGCGAGCGCGCTCGACAAGCCGCCATAAGCGGTGCGGCCCTGCAACCAGTCGGACGGGATTTCCGCCCGAAACCCGCCCTCGACCGGCGTCGCCTTGGCCAGAATATCGCGGATCGGGGTCATGCGGCGGTCTCCATCAGCCGGTCGCGCAATTCGCGTTTGAGCACCTTGCCGATCGCGCTGCGCGGCAATTCGTCGATCGCGTGCAGCGCCGACAAGCGCTGCGTCTTGCCGAGCTGCGCATTGGTCCAGTCGAGGATTTCGGTCACACTCGCGTCCACGCCGGTATGCGGCACGTAAAAGCCGACCGGCGTTTCGCCCCACGCTTCGCTCGCCACACCGATCACGCTGCAATCCGCGACCGCCAGATGCTGCGCCAGCACCGCTTCCAGATCGGTCGGATAGATGTTGAAGCCGCCCGAGATGATCAAATCCTTCTTGCGATCGAGCAACGTCAGGAACCCGTCTTCGTCGAACCGCCCGATGTCGCCGTGGCGGATGTAGCGATTGCCCGCGGCATCGAACCACTCGGCCGCCGACGTCGCGTCCGCTCTACCGTGATAGCCGGTCATCATCGCGGGCGAGCGCCCGACCACTTCGCCCATCTCGCCTTGCGGCACTTCCTTGCCGTCTTCGTCGATCAGCCGGATATCATGCCCCTCGACCGCCCGACCGACAGTGTGGAGCTTGTCGGGGAATTGATTGGCGACCAGCAGGCACGTGCCGCCACCCTCGGTCATGCCGTAATATTCGACCAGAAGTCCGGGCCAGCGTGCCAGCACATCGGCCTTCAACGCGGCGGAAAAGGGGGCGGAGGTGCAGGTCTTGAAGCGGAAGCTCGCCAGATCGAACCGGTCGAAATCAGGGAGCGCCATCAGCCGCTGATATTGCACCGGCACCAGCATCGTGTGCGTCGCGCGGTGCCGCTCGGCCAGCGTCAGATAGCCGCGCGCATCGAACTTCTTCATCAACACCGCCGTGCCGCCCCATCCGAGCGTCGGCAGGAAACTGACCAAAGTGGTATTCGAATACAGCGGCGTCGCGATCATCGTCACCGCATCGCCGAACCCAGCCCCAGAATTGCGGTTGATATGCGCCCAGCGCATCGCATGGCTTTGCACGATGCCCTTGGGCGTACCGGTGGTGCCCGACGAGTAGATGATGTTGAAACCGTCATCGGGCAGGATCGTCACCGGCCCGGGCTTCGCCCCGACGGGCGCGAGCCACGGCCCGAGCGACTTGAGATGGACGAGCTTGCCCGGAATATGCTGTCCCGCCAGCGCGGTCGCGGCTTCGGCATCGACAAAGGTGATCGGCGCGGCGCAATCGGCGATCATCGCGACGATGCTCTCCGGCGTCCCCGACGGGGCGAGCGGGGTCGCCACGCATCCGGCGCGCAAGGCACCAAGGAACACTGCAGCATAATCGATACTCGCCGCCGCAACGATCGCCACCGCATCGCCGTGCCGCACGCCGTCGCGCTGCAACGCCGCCGCGATCCGGTCCATCAGCGCGTCCAGACTGGCATAATCCAGTTCGCCGCTCGCATCGGCCAACGCAACCTTCTCGCCGCGTTCGGCGGCATGCGCCCGGATCAGGTCGCTCAGGGTGGCGAAATCGCTCGCGAGCATTTCGGCGGCAGTCGTCATGGCGGGTTTTTCCGATACCGTAGCCGCGATCCGCTAGGCGAGCCGCGCGCGAAATGCCATACGCGACTTTCGAAAAATACAGCGGGGCTCCCCAATCATGCTCTTTTACGATTCACCAAACCCCGCGCCCAACCCGCGCCGCGTCCGCATCTACCTCGCTGAAAAGGGGCTGAGCGTACCGACGCAGACGATCTCGATCCGCGACGGGGAGCATCGCGGCGACGCGTTCCTGCAGGTCAATCCACTCGGGCAAACCCCCGCTCTGGTCATCGACGGGGCCGACGTGCTGACCGAGAGCGTCGCGATTTGCCGCTTCTTCGAGGCGCTGCACCCCGCGCCGCCGATGTTCGGCACCGGCGCGCGCGGCGTGGCCGAGGTCGATCAGTGGATCCGGCGGGTCGAACTCCGGCTAATGACGCCGCTCGCGATGGTGTGGCAGCACACCCATCCCTTCACCGCACGCGTCGTGAAGCCGCAATATACCGAGTTCGGCGAGAGCCAGCGCCCGCGCGTATTGGCGGCAATGCGCGAGTTCGACGCGGCATTGGCATCGCGCGACTGGCTCGACGGGAAGGGCTATTCGATCGCCGATATCGTGTTGCTGACCACGATCGACTTTGCCGCCTTTGTCGGGATCGCAATGCCCGAAGACGCCACCGCCTTGCGCGACTGGCACGCCCGCGCCACTGCGCGCCCGAGTGCCGAGGCATGAGCGCCGACATGAACGGCGCGGTCGCGATCGTGACCGGCGGCGGCACCGGGATCGGCGCGGCGGTGGTGCGGCGGCTGGCGGCGCGCGGGGTGCGCTGCGTGGTGAACTATGCGTCGAGCAAGGACGATGCCGAGGCGCTCGTCGCCGAGATCGGCGCGGGCGCGATCGCGGTACAGGCCGACATCGTCGAGGATGCGGCGTGCCACGCGCTGGTGCAGGCAGCGATCAACGCGTTCGGGCGGATCGATTTTCTGGTCAACAATGCCGGCCGCACCAAATTCGCCAATCATGAGGATCTCGATGCACTGAGCGCCGACGACTTTATCGACATTTACCGCCTCAACACGATCGCGCCGTTCCAAATGATCCGCGCGTGTGCTCCCGCGATGCGGGAAGGTGGCATCGGCGCGGTGGTCAATGTGGCGAGCGTAGCGGGGGTGTTTGGCCATGGTTCGTCGGTCGCTTATGCCGCGTCGAAGGGTGCGCTGACGACGATGACCAAAAGCCTCGCGCGCGCACTCGCGCCGACGATTCGTGTCAACGCGGTGGCCCCCGGCTATGTCGGGACGGGCTGGTTCGAGAAACGGCTGGGCGAGGCGGGCTTCGCCGCGCTCAACGCCCGCATCGCCGCCGCGACGCCGATGGGCATGGCGGCGACACCCGACGATATTGCCGGGCCGATCGTGATGCTGCTCGATCCCGCGTCGCGGGTTATCACCGGCGAGACGATGCTGCTCGATGCCGGCGCGCATCTCGACGTCGGGCTGGCCCGGCGGCCGGGGCACGAGATTTAGCCGCTCGCGCTCATGCCTCGAGGGGCGCGCTGGCCTTTGGCGGTACGCGATCGAGCACGCGCCACACGACGATGCCGAGCGCAACGAAGGCCAGCACCGCTGCCAGCAGAAAGGCCGCGCCCGGAAAGCCGCGTTCGACCCCGGCGGCGAGCGCTTGCGTCAGCAACAGCGGGCTGATGATCGCGGCGACGCTGCCCATGCTCCCGAGCCCGCCCTGCAACGCCCCTTGCCGCGTCGGATCGACCAAGCGCGACAGCAGCCCGTTCATCGCCGGAAACACGAAACCGGACAGCGCGCTGATGAGAAACAGCGCATAGGCCTGCCAGCTATAGATGACGAAGGCATAGGCGAGGAACGCGGTCCCGCCGCACGCCAGGCCGACCACCACCGCGCGCCGCTCGCCGATCCGCGCGATCACTGGGCCGACCAGCAGCCCCTGGACCAACGCCATGACCAGCCCGACGAACGCGAGGCTCCACCCGATCGCGCGCGCATCCCAGCCGAAGCGGATCGTCGACCAGAACGCCCAGGTCGCGGGATAGACCATATGCGCGAGCTGCCATACGAACCACGCCGCCAGCAACGGCGCGGCATTTCCCGCCTTGAACAACGGTCCGAAGGCACCGACGATGTTCGCTTCGGCCAGCCGGAACGGGCGGCGATTCTCGAGCGCGAGCGTTTCGGGCATCGCGAATGCCATCACCGTAGCATTTGCGATCGCGAGCACGGCGGCGGCGATAAATGGCGCGCGCTCGCCAAGCCCGGCAAGCAGCCCGCCCAGCGCCGGCCCGATGATGAAGCCGATCCCGAACACCGCGCTGATATAGCCGAAGGCTGCGCTGCGCTTTTCGGGCGGGGTCGCATCGGCGATCACCGAACTCGCCGGGCCATAGACCGCCCCGGCAATCCCGGCGATCACCCGCCCCAGGAACAGCCATGCCAGCGTCGGAGCCCAGGCCATCAACGCATAGTCCGCGCCGAACGCCAACATCGACGCGATCAGCACCGGGCGACGCCCGAAACGGTCGCTCAAATTGCCGAGCACCGGTCCGGCGAAAAACTGCGCGACCGCAAAGGCGACGAGCATGTACCCCGCGATTCGGGTCGCATCGTCCATCCCGACATGGCCGAGCCGCGTGATGAGCGCCGGAAACACCGGCATAACGATACCGAAGCCGATTGTATCGATCAGCACGGCCGCCAGCACGATCGGCACGGCACGATTCTCGAAACGCATCATCTTCTCCCCGGGGCCGAGCGTAGCCGTTTGCGGCGGATTGTGCGAGGCGGTGGGATAGGGACTTTCGCGGGGCGGCGATCTGTGCCATCGCCCGACCATACCCGATCTTCAGTTTTCGTATTTCAGGAGAGGTTTCATGGCCACCGCGCCCGAACTCGATGTTGCAGCCAACCCGCTGGACGGCTTCCGCGCCGAAGCGCGCGCCTGGATCGCCGCAAACTTCCCGCCGTCGCTGAAGGGCAAGGACAACAGCCTGTCGTCGCTTGAAGGGCCGACCAACCTGTCGGCGGACGAAATCGCGTGGAAAACCGCGATGGGTGAAAAGGGCTGGGGCGTGCCGGGCTGGCCGGTCGCTTATGGCGGCGGCGGGCTCGACAAGGCGCAAGTCCGCGTGTTGCAGGAAGAACTCGCGCGCGCCGGTGCCGGCAACCCGATCGGCGGTATGGGCATCATGATGTTCGGCCCGACCCTGCTCGAATATGGCAGCGAAGCGCAGAAGCATGAGCATATCCCGGCAATCGCCAAGGGCGAAGTGCGCTGGTGCCAGGGCTATAGCGAACCCAATGCCGGGTCGGATCTCGCCAATGTGCAGACTTTCGCCGAGGATGCGGGCGACCATTATATCGTCAACGGCCAGAAGACGTGGACCAGCGGCGGGCAATGGGCCGACAAATGCTTCGCTTTGGTCCGCACTGACAAGAGCCAGAAGCATGGTGGCATCAGCTTCCTGCTGATCGACATGACCGCTCCCGGGGTCGAGGTGAAGCCGATCCGGATGATTTCGGGGCAATCGCCGTTTTGCGAAACGTTTTTCACCAATGTGAAGGTGCCCAAGGAAAACCTCGTCGGGCGCGAAGGGCAGGGCTGGGAGATTGGCACGCGCCTGCTGCAGCATGAGCGCAACAGCCTGTCGGGCGGCGGCGGTGCGGCGCGGTTATTCGCGGGCAAGCCGATGGGTGCGCTCGCCAAGCAATATCGCGGGGCCGACGATCAGGGCCGCGTTCCCGACAGCGATCTGCGCATGCGCATCGTTCGCCATGAAATGGACAGCCGCGCCTTCGCGCTGACGCTGCGCCGCGCCGCGCTCGAGGCCAAGTCGAACCAGGGGCCATCGGCGGCGACCTCGATCATGAAAAATGTCGGCGCGCGCATCACGCAGGATCGCGCTGAACTCTCGATCGAGATCATGGGCATGGCCGGACTCGGCTGGGAAGGCGAGGGGTTCAGCGAGGAAGAGCTGACCCAGACCCGTACTTGGCTGTGGGGCAAGGCGGTGTCGATCTATGGCGGATCGACCGAAATCCAGAACAACATCGTCTCAAAGCGCATCCTGGGGATGCTGGATCATCAATAGGTAATCTCCCTCTCCCGCTTGCGGGAGAGGGTGGCCGAGCGAAGCGAGGTCGGGAGAGGGCAGTGCGGCGGGGGAGGTGCTTGAGGCACTGCCCTCTCCCCGGCCCTCTCCCGCAAGCGGGAGAGGGAGTCTTACAATGGCCGCACTGAACGACGAACAAACGATGCTGCGCGATATGGTGCGCGAATGGGCCGACAATGAATCGCCCGTCACCGCCTTCCGCAAGCTGCGCGCGACCGCCCCGGCCGAGGGGTATGACCCCGCCGCGTGGCGTGCGCTGTCCGAAATGGGCTTGCCCGGCATCGTGATTCCGGAGGAATTCGGCGGCACGGCGTTCGGTTATCTGTCGCTGGGGCTGGTGCTCGAGCAGCTCGGACGCAATCTTTCCGCCTCGCCCTTGGCATCGACGGCGGCAGCGGCGAGTGCGATCGTGCTCGGCGGCTCGGACGCAGCCAAGGCCGAATGGCTCCCCAAAATCGCGAGCGGTGAGGTGGTTGCTACGCTCGCGATCGACGAAGGCCCGGTGCATGATCCGGCAAAGATCACGGCGAGCGTCACCGACGGCAAGCTCAGCGGCACCAAGGCGTTCGTCGCGGAAGGCGACAGCGCGAGCGTGTTTGTCGTCGCCGTGATCGATGGCCTCTACCTCGTCAGCGGCGATGCCGGCGTCACCCGTTCGCCCCGCCACATGACCGATTCGCGCAGCCACGCGCAGGTCACGTTCGACGGTGCGCCGGCCGAGCGGCTCGGCGATACCAAGCTCACCGCGCACGTGATCGACCGCGCGACCGCAATCACCTGCGCGGAAATGCTCGGCATGGCGGAGCAAGCGTTCCACACCACCAACGATTATCTGAAAACCCGTGTCCAGTTCGGCCAGCAATTGTCGACTTTCCAGGCACTTCAGCACCGCATGGCGAAGATGTTCACCGAACTGGAACTCATGCGTTCCGCGGTCGAAGGTGCGCTCGAAGCAATCGACGCGGGCCGATCGGATCTCGATCAGGCAGTGAGCCTCGCCAAGGCGGTCGCGAGTGATACGCTCCATCTCGTTAGCCGCGAGATGATCCAGCTGCACGGCGGCATCGGCATGACCGACGAGCATGATGCGGGCTTCTATATCAAGCGCGCGCGCGTGCTGGAGACGATGTGGGGCAATGCCGCGTTCCATCGCGAACGCTTCGCGCGGCTCAACGGTTATTGATCGACGCGGGGCGCTCGCCGCATTGCAGCGAAGGTTTCGGACTTTTCGAACATCCGTTCTGGCCGAAACGGGAGTGTTGCCGAGGAGCAACATCGCCTTCTATTACACGAGGGTGACATTGACGTGCGACGGCGGGCGTTGCATTGACGAATTCGATCATCCGGTACGGGACGCGAAGACGATCCCAGCCGCTTCGGGGAGAGAGTGCCATGCTTAACCGTTTGCTTTATACCTGTGCCGTGTCGGCGTTGGCGCTTGGGATTGCTTCGCCAGCGCTCGCGCAAACCGCGCCAGCCGCGACGCCCGCCCCTGCATCGACCACCGAGGATTCGGGCAACGATATCGTCGTCACCGCGCAAGGCCGTTCGCAGCTTCTCGCGAATGTGCCGGCTGCCGTGTCCGCAGTGACGGCGCAATCGCTCGCCCTGTCCGGCGCGAACGATATTCGGCAGTTAACGCAGCTTGCACCGTCCTTGCTGGTGTCTTCGACCGGCAGCGAAGCCAATGGTAGCCCCCGTATTCGCGGTATCGGCACGGTCGGCGACAATCCCGGCCTTGAAAGCTCGGTCGCGGTGATCATCGATGGCGTCTATCGCTCGCGCGCGGGCATCGGCCTGAACGAACTGGGCGAGATCGACCGGGTCGAAGTCCAGCGTGGCCCACAGGGTACGCTCGGTGGCCGCAATGCGTCCGCAGGCGTGCTGTCGATTTTCTCGAAAAAGCCTAGCTTTACGTTCGGCGCCAATGCCGAGGCGACCTATGGCAATTACGATTTCTACCGCCTCGGCGGATCGATTACCGGTCCTATTTCCGATACCGTCGCGGCACGGCTTGATGCGGTCTATGTCAATCGCAAGGGCTTCTACAATGATCCGGCGAACAATACCGACATCAATGATCGCGACCGGTATTTCCTGCGCGGGCAAGTGCTGTTCCAGCCGACCTCGGATATCTCGTTCCGCCTGATCGGCGACTATACGAACCGCACGGAAAAATGCTGTGCCGCAACCTATGTCGACAATTCGGTCAGCCCCTATATCGGTGATCTCAACAACCCGTCGACCCCGCTGTCGCCGTTGCAGACCAATGGCAACAACATCGTGAATGTGCTGCGCGATCTCGGGCAGAATGTGGCTTCGATCCAATCGCCCGGCTATAGCCGGAATGTCAGCGTAACCCCGGGACGCAGCTTCGCTGGCAAGACGACTGACTGGGGCATCTCGGGCCAGCTCGACTGGGATCTCGGTGGGGTCAATTTGACCTCGATCACCGCCTATCGCGATTACAAGGCGGCGCAGGGCGGGGATATCGATTATAGCTCGGTCGACATTTTGTACCGCGCGCCCGACGGCAATGCGTATCGTCAGTTCCGCACTTTCACGCAGGAAATTCGCCTGCAGGGGTCGCTGTTCGACAACAAGCTCGACTGGCTGGTCGGCGGCTTCTTCGCCAATGAAGATCTTACGGTCTCGGACAATCTGCGCTTCGGTAACCAATATGGTCGCTTCGCCAGCTGCCGCATCATCAGCGGTGGTGGTCTCGCCGGTCTGTATAGCCCCGGCTCGTCCGATTGCGTTTCTTCGAAGGCGGTCCTGTCCGGTGCGTTCGGCGCAGCGGGTCCCGCGATCGTGGCCGGGTTCGACAATCTCGACTCGATCAACAACAAGGGTACCACGGCCGATCGCTACATGCAGAACAGCCAGAACTGGGCGCTGTTCACGCATAACATCATTCACGTGACCGACCGGTTCGACATCACGTTGGGTGGTCGCTACACACGCGAAACCAAGAAGTTCAACGCCCTGTTCGGCAACGACAATACCGCCTGCGTCGCGAACCAGGGGTTGCTGTCCTCATTCCTCACCAACCCGGCGCTAGCCGCCGTGGCGGGGGGCGTGATCGGCCTGTCGTGCCAGGGCAATTCGACGTCCGAATTGAACGGCGTGGCGATCAACAGCAAGCGCAGCGAAGGCCGCTTCACTGGGACGGCGATCGCTTCGTGGCGCCCGATCGACCATCTGTTGCTTTATGGTAGCTACTCGCGCGGCTATAAGGCGGGTGGCTTCAACCTTGATCGTTCGGCACTGAAGTCCCCGATCGGGAGCTTCGCAGCGGCCGGTGGGGCCCAGGCTCTGGTCGGCAATCTGCAATTCGCCCCAGAAACGGTGAATGCCTATGAAATCGGCGCAAAATACGGGACCGGCCCGTTCTCGCTCAGCGTCGCCGCCTTCCGTCAGGAATTCAGCAACTTCCAGCTGAATACCTTCAACGGCACGGTGTTCCTCGTCCAATCGGTCAACGGTTGCTCGTCGAGCCTCGGCGGCGCGGACCGTGACGCGAGCTCTGCGACCGGCGCTTGCCCGGCGGGCGATGTCGGCTATGGTGTTCTGGCGCAGGGTGTCGAACTCGAGGCCTCGCTCTCACCAATGCGTGACGTTCGCGTCAATCTCGGCCTGACCTATCAGGACACCAAATATCGCAACAATCTGGTCGGCAATTCGAGCGGTGCCCCGCTCGACGCCGCGCTGCGCGTCCTGCCGGGCAAGGCCCTGTCGAACGCACCGCTGATCGTGGCGACGGCGTCGGCCGCATGGACCCCTCGGATCGGCGATACCGGACTGTCGGGCCTGTTCTACATCGATTCCCGCCTGACCGATGATTACAACACCGGTTCCGATCTGTTCCCGCAAAAGGGTCAGGACAGCTTCGCACTGTTCAACGCCCGCGTCGGTATTCGCGGGCCGAAGGAGCAGTGGGCGATCGAGTTCTGGGGTCAGAACATCTTCAACAAGGACTATGCGCAGGTCGCGTTCAACACGCCGTTCCAGGCGGGCACGACCAGCGCACCGTTCACCGACCCGCAATATCCCGGCGGCCGCAACCTGTTCTCGCAGTTCCTCGCCGAACCGCGGACCTATGGTGTAACACTCCGGGGTAAGTTCTAAGCCGCAGCGGGGGGGAGACGATTTAGCGCCGCTAAATCGCACCCCCGCCAGGCCGGCCGGCGCGGCCCGCCGCGTCCGACGAGTTTCAGGTACGGCATGCCCCGCATGCCGTAGATCAGGCCGGGGGCCTGATCGACCTGAAACTGGCTTTGCCCATGTCCGGCCAACGCAAACCAATCAAAGGGCGCGTCACCCCCGGGGTGACGCGCCCTTTGCCGTTTCCCGCCCGCTCGCGTATCGCAGGCGACATGCCCAAACCCCCAAAGCAAACCCCCGGCCTCCCCAACCGCGAGCAAATCCTCGCCTTTATCGCAGCCTCGGACGTGCCCGCAGGCAAACGCGAGATTGCCAAGGCGTTCGGTCTGTCGGCCCAGGACAAGATCCTGCTGAAAGCCTTGCTCAAGGATATGGCGGATGAAGGCCTGATCGACTCCGCCCCCGGCCGCGCGTTCCACAAGATGGGCGGCGTGCCCAAGGTCACGGTGCTGCGCATTGCCGATGTCGATGACAGCGGCACGGTATGGGCCGTACCCGAACGCTGGGAGGCCGAGACGCCTGCGCCGCGCTTGCGGGTGCGCGAGCGCAAACGCGGCGCGCTCGGCATTGGCGACCGCGTACTCGCGCGGACCGAGGAAGCCGGGAGCGGCCTGATCGCGCACCCGATGAAGGTGTTGCCCAAGGGCGAGGAGCTCGTGCTCGGTGTGTTGCGGCAGGAGGGCGCGACGCTCTGGCTGCAAGGCGTCGAGAAAAAGGAGCGCCGCGAATTCGTGGTGTCCGACGCAGGGCAGGCGCAAGTCGGCGATCTGGTGCTGGCGGAGAAGGCCGGCCGTCCGCCGCGTATCACGGTGCGCGTCACCCAAGTGCTGGGCGACCCGTTCGCACCGCGCAGTTTCTCGCTGATCGCGATCCACAAGCTCGGCATTCCCGACGTGTTTTCATCCGAGACACTGGAGGAAGCGGTGCGGGTGGCGGGGCAAGCGCTCGGAAAGGGGCGGGAAGACCTCCGCCATTTGCCGATCGTCGCGATCGATCCGGCCGATGCGCGCGATCATGACGATGCGGTCTGGGCCGCGCCCGACGATGATCCCGCGAACGAAGGCGGCTGGAAGGCGATCGTCGCGATTGCCGATGTCAGCTTCTACGTCCGCCCCGGATCGAACCTCGACCGCGAGGCGCGGCGGCGCGGCAACAGCGTCTACTTCCCCGACCGTGTCGTGCCGATGCTCCCCGAAAGCCTGTCGGCGGAGATGTGTTCGCTGAAGGAGGGCGTCGATCGCGCGGCGTTGGTGTGCCATTTGCAGGTAGGGAAGGGCGGCGCGCTCAAATCATGGCGCTTCACCCGCGCTATGGTCCGGATCGCGGCGAACATAGCGTATGAGGATGCGCAGGCGGCGATCGATGGCGTGTTGCCGCATCCGCTTCTGGACAGCGCGCTGAAGCCCCTCTGGTCCTGCTGGAAAGCCCTCTATAAAGCCCGCACCGCCCGCGCGCCGCTCGACCTCGATCTGCCCGAACGCCGTGTCGTGCTCGACGAGAAAGGCCGCATCCTCTCGGTCGCACCGCGCGAACGGCTCGATTCGATGCGGCTGATCGAGGATTATATGATCGCCGCCAACGTCGCCGCGGCGAAGGCGCTCGAGGCGAAGAAGGCCCCCGTGATGTACCGCGTCCACGAACAGCCGAGCCGCGAGAAGCTCGTCGCGCTCAAGGACTATCTCAAGACCTTCGGCATCGAATTCGCGCTGGGGCAGGTGGTGCGCCCAAAGACCTTCAACCAGATCCTCGACAAGACGATCGACCGCGACGAGCGGCCGCAGATCATGGAGCAAGTGCTGCGCACGCAGACGCAAGCCTATTATGCGCCCGCGAACATGGGCCATTTCGGGCTGGCGCTGGGCAGTTACGGACATTTCACCTCGCCGATCCGGCGTTATGCCGATCTGCTGGTGCATCGCTCTTTGGTTGCGGCGTACGATCTGGGGGCAGGTGGCTTGAGCGAAGGCGAGGCAGCGTCGATGGACAAGATCGGCGAGAGCATCTCGATGCTCGAGCGCCGCGCGATGGAGGCCGAGCGCGACACGATCGACCGCTATGTCGCCGCGTTCCTGAGCGAAAAGGTCGGCGAAGTGCTCGAAACGCGCATCACCGGCGTCACCAATTTCGGCTTCTTCGCAACCGTGGAGGGGATTGGTGGCGACGGTCTGATGCCGGTGCGCGACCTCGGCGGTGAATATTTCCGCTTCGACGAAGCCAGCCGCACCTTGATCGGCGATCATTCGGGTACCGTCTACGCGAGCGGGCAGAAACTGCCGCTACGCCTCGCCGAGGCGAACCCGGTGTCGGGCGCGCTTCGCTTCGAGATGGTCGAGGGGCGAGGAGAGCGGCCCGACCGCGACGAACGCGGCCCGAAGCGCGTGATCAAGCATCGCGGCCGACCGGCGAACATCCGGCATCAAGGGAAAAAACGGTAGGTCTTGCTTGCTGGCATGTGGCGTGTCAGCTTTTCGGCTGCGCAAGTATCGGGGGAGTGTGGCATATGGCAACGGCAGCAGCAGCAGTGGCTGCGCGGGCGCGCCGCACCGTCATCGACCATCTCCTGGTTGCCCGGGCGGTTTCGCCGGAAACCGCCATATCTTACACGCCCGCACGTCGGATCGAGCGATCGCAACTTGAACGGTTGACCCGGCGCGGCGTGTTTCATCAAACGCTGCCCGGCACGTATTGGGTCGATTTGCCGGCCTATGTCGATTGGCGTGCGGCACAGCGTCGGCGAATCGCGTTCGTTATGGTAGCGATCGCCATAGTGCTGGTTGCGGTGATTCTTTTGATCCCGCGCCACTAGCCCGCCCGGAACGTAAGTCCAGCCTTCGCCTGCAACCGATCCGCCAGCACTTTCCCCATCAGCGCGCCCGGGGTCCAGATACCGCCCTCTCCGGCCACATCCTCGACCAGGCACAAAGCCGTCTCGGCGATCATCTTGCTGGTCGAGCCATAGCCCGGGTCGCGGTCGCCGGTGACGACGCAGTCGATCCGCTCGCCGCCAGCGCCTTCGCCGATGAACAGCAGATCGTAGAAGCCGGCGTCGCGTTCCTCTTTCGAGGGGCCTTCGCCCGGCTTGGGGCCCTTGTCGCTGGAGAGCGGGTTCATCTTGGCGATTGCTTCGGCGGCGGCCTTGCCCATGTCGCCAAGGCCCGGCGCGACCATCATCTCGTCATAGACGAAGTCTGCGCCGTAGCCGTGGTCGCCCAGCAGAAAATTGGTGCGGTGGACATTCTTGGTGTTGATCGGCGCCATGATGAAGGGCGCGACCCACGCCTCGATCGTCCGGTCATATTCGGGGAGCAGGCCCTTGGGCTGGCTCGGTCCGGTAAAGCCGGGGGCAAGCGCGAATGGGTTGATCAGCAGGCCGAGCAGCGACGGATCCTTCGC
Organism: Sphingomonadales bacterium; assembly: GCA_038327465.1. Lineage (GTDB taxonomy): Bacteria > Pseudomonadota > Alphaproteobacteria > Sphingomonadales > Sphingomonadaceae > Sphingomonas. Next base: position 39,202 of record JBBQLB010000009.1, read on the forward strand.
CGCAGCGGCGAGCGTCGCTTTCAGGCTGGCGGCGGTGCCGCCTGAAAAGCCGCCCTGCATTTTCCGCACGCGGCCCTTCACGCGTGCCATTGGATGGCCGAACTTGGCGCGTGCAGCGTCCTGCAGCGTCAGCACGCCGAGATCGAACGGGATCGAATCGAAGCCGCAACTGAACACGATCCGCGCGCCGGACGCTTGCGCGGTCGCGTGGTGCGCGTCGATCATCTGGCGCATCCAGGCGGGCTCGCCGCACAGATCGACATAAGCTGTGCCCGTCTCGGCGCAGGCCGCGACGAGATCGCTGCCGTAAAGCTGATACGGCCCGACCGTGGTGAGCACGACCTGCGTCCGTTGGCACATCGCCCGGAGCGATGCGGGGTCGGCGGCCTCGGCGGTGACGAGCGGCGTATCGGCGGGCGCGCTGATCAAATCGCGCACTTCCTCGAGCTTGTCGCGCGAACGCCCCGCCATCGCCCAGCGCTTCGCGCCGGTCTGCGTCAGATACTCGGCCACGAGCCGCCCGGTGAACCCGGTTGCGCCGTACACGATGATGTCGAAGTCTCTGGCCATAATATCTCTCCGTCACCCCAGCCTTGTGCCGGGGGCCACCGCTCAACAGGTGATGGCGCATCTTGCGGCACGGTGGACCCCGGAACAAGTCCGGGGTGACGGTTATTTGATGATCACGCCGCCTCGCTGAACTGCAAACTCGCGAGCCGCGCATAGAGCCCGTTCTGGTCGACCAAGGTCCCGTGCGACCCGCTCTCGACGATCCGCCCGTCGTTCATCACGATAATGCGCTCTGCCGCGCGGACGGTGGCGAGGCGGTGCGCGATGACGAGCGTCGTGCGGGTCGACATCAGCCGTTCGAGCGCTTGCTGGACCAGCCGTTCGCTTTCCGCATCGAGCGCGCTGGTCGCCTCATCGAGCAGCAGGATCGGCGCATCGCGCAGCAGCGCACGCGCAATCGCGACGCGCTGACGCTGCCCGCCCGACAGCCGTGCGCCGCCTTCGCCGAGATACGTGTCGAGCCCTTCGGGCAGTTTGCGCAGGAATTCGGCGGCATTGGCCGCCTCGGCCGCTGCCCATAACTCATCGTCATGCGCGTCCCACCGGCCATAGCGGAGGTTGTCGCGGGCCGATGCGCCGAAGATCACCGTCTCCTGCGGCACCATCGCGATCCGCGCGCGGACTTCAGCGGGGTCGGCCTCGCGGAGATCGACGCCGTCGATCAGCACGCGCCCGGCATCGGGATCGTAGAAACGCTGGATCAACTGGAACAGCGTCGTCTTACCAGCACCCGACGGGCCGACGATCGCGACGGTCTCCCCCGGCGCGACCGCGAGCGAGAAATCGTGCAGCGCGGCGACATCGCGGCGGGTGGGGTAGCGGAACTCGACATGTTCGAACGCGAGCGTCCCGCGTGCGGGCAGGGGCAGCGTGATCGGTTTTGCGGGCGCGCGAATTTCGGGCTCTTCGTTGAGCAGTTCGGCCAGCCGCTCGGCCGCGCCCGATGCGCGCAGCAGATCGCCATAGACTTCGGTCAGCGCGGTGAACGCGCCGGTGACGAGGCCAGCGGTGAAGATGAACGCGGTCAGCGATCCGGCCGAGAGCCTTCCTGCCGCGACATCGGCGAACGTCGACCACATCAAGAGCGTCACCGCGCCGAACAGTAGTCCGATGACGAGCGCGGTCATGATCGCGCGGATGGTGATGCGGCGCTTGGCGGCCATGAAGCTTTTGTCGACGGCGTGCGCAAAGCGTTCCGCCTCGCGGCGCTCCTGGCCGAACGCCTGAACGATCTTCATCGCGCCGAACGTTTCGACCACCATTGCGCCGATATCGGCGATGCGGTCCTGGCTGGAGCGCGAATATTTGCGCACGCGCCGCCCGAGCAGGACGATCGGCAGCACGACGATCGGGATGCCGATGATCAGCATGATCGCCAATTTCGGCGCGAGCGCAAACAGCGAGATGATCCCGCCGATCCCGGTCAGCGTGTTGCGCAAAGCGACCGAGACGGTGGTGCCGACCGCGACCTCGATCTGCGCCGTGTCCGATGTCAGGCGCGAGGCGACTTCGGACGGACGATTCTCCTCGAACCAGCGCGGCGCGAGCGTCAGGAGGTTGGCCTGCACCGCCATCCGCACGTCCGCGACGGTGCGCTCGCCCAGCCACGAGACGAAATAGAAGCGCAGCGCGGTTGCAATCGCCAGCACGCCGACCACCGCAAACAAGCCATAGAAGATCGTATCGATATGGTGTGCATCGGTCGCGCCGTGGGTGAAGCCCTGGTCGATCACCGACTTGATGCTCCACGGAATGTACAGCGTCGCCGCCGAGGTGGTGAGCAACGCGGCGAGCGCGATCAGCAGTTGCGCGGGGTAATGCGCGGCGAAGCGCCAGATCATCACCAGGCTGCTGAGCTTGCGCTTTTCGGGAGGCGTCTGCACGCTGGGTGCTTCGGTCGGGAAGGCGGGTTCTATATCGGCCATCCCGACCGCCTAGCAGGACAATGGGCCAGCCTCAATCCGCATTGCTCAAAGGAACGATTGCCGTTTGCCGCAGTGCGGCATAAGCTTAAGGCCAACGTAAGGCTACCCCTGCTATGGCGGAGCCCTGATTATTGGAATGCCCAATATGCTCTACAGTGCCTATGAAATGCAGAAGTCCATGTTGGCCGGCATGGGGGCAATGGCCGATTTCAACGCCGAACTTCTCAACAACCCGGCCAATCCCTTCTCGTATTTCGGCGGAGGGCAGATCATGAGCTCCGCGCTCGAAGTGTTCGCCCACGCCGCAGCGCCGCGTGGCAAGCCCGAATTCGGGCTCGATAGCACGACCATTGACGGCAAGCGCGTCGCGGTGACCGAGGAGATCGTGCTGCGCAAGCCCTTTGGCCAGCTCAAGCGCTTCGTTCGCGCCGGGGTGAAGGGCGGGCCGAAGCTGCTGATCGTCGCACCGATGTCGGGCCATTACGCCACGCTGCTGCGCGGTACGGTCGAGCGGATGCTGCCGGTGGCGGATGTCTACATCACCGATTGGCGCGATGCGAAGCTGGTGCCGCTGTCCGATGGCACATTCGACCTCGACGATTATGTCGATTATCTGATTGAATTTATGGAAAAACTTGGGTCGGGCGCACACATGCTCGCGGTGTGTCAGCCTTCGGTGCCGTGCTACGCCGCCGCTTGCCTGATGAGTGCGGACAAGAATCCTTGCCGCCCCAAAACGCTGACGATGATGGGCGGACCGATCGATACGCGGAAGGCCCCCACCTCGGTCAACACGCTGGCGACCGAGCGGCCGCACAGCTGGTTCAGCCAGAATGTGATCGCGACGATCCCGGCGCAATATCCGGGCGCGGGGCGGCGGGTCTATCCCGGCTTCCTGCAATTGACGGGGTTCCTGTCGATGAACCTCGGCAGCCACATGATGAGCCATTACGAGATGTTTAAACACCTGGTCGTTGGCGAGGATCTCGAGGCCGACGCGACCAAGGCGTTTTACGAGGAGTATCGCTCGGTCTGCGACATGACCGCCGAATTCTATCTCCAGACGATCGACGTGGTGTTTCAGGACCACGCCCTGCCCAAGGGGGAGATGCTGCACCGCGGGCGGCGGGTCGATCCTGCCGCGATCACCGACATCGCGATCCTCGCAATCGAGGGCGAGAAGGACGATATTTCGGGGCTGGGCCAGACCAAGGCCGCACTCGACATCGCGACCAGCCTGAGCGCGGACAAGAAGCGCTATTACATGGCCGAGGGCGCCGGGCATTACGGCATCTTCAACGGCTCCAAATGGCGCACCAAGATCGCGCCGGTGCTCGAGGAATGGATCGCGGTGCACGGGTGAAACTGCTGTAAGCGCGGCGCTTAAAGCAAGCGGTTGTTGATACTACTGAAGTGCCTTGCCACAAGATGTGCGGCGGTAATTACGCCGCCAATCGCAAGGAGAACCACAGTGACGTTTGCAAACCTGTGCCTGTTCCTTGTCGTCTTGTGTGCCTTCACCACCTTGATTCTCAAGGTGATCGAGGTCGCTCGCGACAAATAATGCACAGGCGGGGTCCGGTCTGGCAGCCGGACCCCAAATGATTTGAGCCCCGATCGCTGGCACGATCGAGGCTCATCACAAGAAGTCACAGGGACGTTTGCTGGGACTGTATACGACCGATCGGGGAAAAATTCAACCCGGCCGCTTGCTCATGCACTTTCGAACACTACCGCTGCAGCTGGCGCGCCGGAGTATAGCTGCGCCGGGGCGGTCTTCGGCGTGAAGTGATCCCGCGCGATCCGCCTGCCCGATGCCGAGGTGGGGCGCGGAAGTTCACTGGAAAGTCACGCGAAACGCAGTTTGTTTGCGGCGTCGGGCTGGTGATCCGGGCGGGGTGCGGCGCGCTCGCTTGTTCGCGTTAAAGTCACACGAGTCACGACATCACGGGGGGATGCGTTCCCGCCTATGGCTTGCGTGCTGACCGACGATTTCAAAGACCCGCGCCGAGTATGACAGAAGGTGGGGGTGTAGGACATGGTGTTGTTGCTGGCAGATCCCGGTCTGACATTCCTCACGTAAGCATTAGCGACCGTATCGAGGACAGCGGCCCCCTGAGTCTAAGCGATGCGATCCCGACACCTGCCTACTTCAATGTAATCGGTGAAGCACGACCACGCTATCGTTCGATCTGATCAAGAAAGTTGCAAAATGTAAGTTCTCGGCTCAAACCTGCGATGTTTTGTAGATCGTTCGGGACCTGACCGATGGCCAAAGGCCCTAGCGCGATCCGTCAGATGAGCGACATTTCGATCGCCGAACGTCTACAATCCATTCTGATAAATGCGGCGCTGGGCGAGCGGAGCGTGGGGGATGACAGGCAGTATGGCCCCTTGAGAAGCGAGTTGCGCCGACGAACTAAGGATATGCCAGAACTGTTAGTAACACATCCAACAGTAGAATCCTTTGTCGCACAAGCAAGGGGTATAGCGGATAAAAACCAGCGGGTGATCCGTGTTCAGCAAGGATTTCGTGAACTCATCGGTGAGCTCTACGCCCCATTAGCGGCGCCTCCGCCAGCGCCAATAAGCGCATCGACTTGGACCGGGATCGACCACCCAATCGTGCGCTTGATGATTGCAAAACAACTTTTGCCCCTCGCACAGACGGGAATTGACGGCCTGATAGCAGAACTATCAAAGCCTACCTCCAATAATGGGCCGATTTTAGATGAACGGCAGGAGGCAATTAATAACTTGCGAGAGCTTTATCGTGTTCTTGGCGAGGTCATTTCGGCGGCGGATTCCGGGAACTTTGAAGACTGCATGGGGCAGGGTTTGGCCGCTGAGGCCGTGCGCTACGTGAAACGGGCCGGAGAAGCCTTGAGGAATGATCCCATGCCATTCTTGGCGAACGGATTGATTACTGCAGTCCTGACTGCCTGCGGTTTTCCGGTGGGTGCGACCATACTGGGAGGTACCGTGCTGGCGATTCGAAAGGACGCCGCAAGGGCTCGACAGGAAAGGCGGTAGGGAATTGTTTCGGTAAATCGGTGCGGCGGTCCAGCTTGGCGGCGACTAAGACAGATGTACTTGTTGGCGCGACGCCGTGCCGTCGTCAGCTCAGATCGGACCCCATGCTTTCTGTGCTCGATTTCGTTAAACTCCGCCACCATTGCACGGCCACACGCCGAGAAACTCAAAGAGAGAGAGAGAGAGAGAGAGACGCGATTGCGTGACGTGGCGTTTCTAGCTTAAACTTAAAACGCCTGAAGCTCTGGCAACTAATCGGTAACAGGGTCGATGGACGACACCCGCCCCCCAAAAAAAAGCGGCGCCGGTCACCCGACGCCGCCTCTCCTAACCCCGCCTCAACGCTGAGCGATCAGAGAACCTCGAACAACCCAGCAGCCCCCTGGCCGCCGCCGATGCACATCGTGACGACGACGTACTTGGCACCGCGACGCTTGCCTTCGATCAGCGCGTGGCCGGTCGCGCGCGCGCCGGTCATGCCGTAGGGGTGGCCGATCGAGATCGCGCCGCCGCTGACGTTGAGCAATTCGTTGGGAATGCCGAGCTTGTCGCGGCAATAGAGCACTTGCACGGCGAAGGCTTCGTTGAGCTCCCACAGGCCGATATCGTCCATCTTCAGATTGAAGCGTTCGAGCAGCTTGGGGATGGCGAAAACCGGGCCGATGCCCATTTCGTCGGGTTCGGTGCCCGCGACGGCCATGCCGACATAGCGACCGAGCGGCTGAAGCCCGCGCTTCGAGGCGAGCGATTCCTCCATCAGGACGCTGGCCGAGGAGCCGTCCGACAGCTGCGAGGCGTTGCCTGCGGTGACGTTCATGCCCGGGCCCATGACGGGCTGGAGCGCCTGCAGGCCTTCGAGCGTGGTCTCGGGGCGGTTGCCCTCGTCCTTGGTGAGCGTCACTTCCTTGTGGGTGACTTCCTTGGTTTCCTTATTGGTGATCGCCATCGTCGCGGTGGTGGCGACGATCTCGGCATCGAAATAGCCGGCCGCCTGCGCGACGGCGGTGCGGCGCTGCGATTCGAGCGCATATTCGTCGCACGCTTCGCGGCTGATATTGTAGCGCTTGGCGACGATCTCGGCGGTGCCGAGCATCGCCATGTACACGTCCTTGTGCATCGCGATCAGCTCGGGGTCGCCCGCGACGCGCATCTGCGGGGTCTGGACGAGGCTGATGCTCTCGACGCCGCCGCCGATGGCGATTTGCATATTGTCGGTGATGATCTGCTTGGCGGCGGTGGCGATCGCCATCAGGCCGCTGGCGCACTGGCGATCGACCGACATGCCAGGGACGGTGACGGGGAGACCGGCGCGGAGCAGCGCGGTGCGCGCGATGTTGCCGGCCTGGTGACCCTGCTGCAGCGCGCAGCCGAAGACGACGTCGTCGACTTCAGCGCCTTCGATCCCGGCGCGCTCGACGGCGGCCTTGATCGAGTGGCTGGCGAGGGTGGGGGCGGGGGTGTTGTTGAACGCACCGCGGTAAGCGCGGCCGATCGGGGTGCGGGCGGTGGAGACGATGACGGCGGAACGCATTTGGAATGATCCTTCTTCTTGCTCCCCTCCCGCTCGCGGGAGGGGCTGGGGGTGGGCGCTCGATCAGTTACGAGCGGTGATGTTTGGGGAGAGCGCGCGCCCACCCCCGCCCCCTCCCGCAAGCGGGAGGGGAGGAATTATACGAAAATCTGCGACATCCATTCCGCGATCATCGCGGGCTTTTCCTCGCCTTCGATTTCGACGGTGAATTCGTTGGTCTGCTGCCACTGGCCGGGGCGCTTTTCGTCGAAGCTCAAGAGCTTGAAGCGGCCGCGCACGCGCTTGCCCGAGCGGACGGGTTGCAGGAAGCGGACTTTGTTGCCGCCGTAATTAACGCCCATCTTGACGCCTTCGATCGTCACGCCGTCGATGATCTTCGACGACAGCAAAGGCATTAGCGACAGGGTGAGGAAACCGTGCGCGATCGTGCCGCCGAACGGGGTCATCGCCGCCATCGCCGGGTTGATATGGATGAATTGGTGGTCGCCGGTTGCATCGGCGAATTTGTCGATCATTTCCTGGCTGACCTCGACCCAATCGGACACTTGTTCGGTGCCGATGCGGCCGGCCATTTCCTGGACTGTGATGCTGGTCACGGCATTTCCCCAAAAATCTAGTTTTAACGCAGAAATCGTCGCATAGGCGCGTTGCGCGGCAAATGGCACCGGGGTCGCCCGCGCGCAAGCCTCACCCGACCGGAAACCGGAATATGACACCAGACGTAGCGTCCACTGCCCGCAAATCCATGCCCGCCCTGCACCGCGCGAGCGAACCCGATGTTCTAAAGCCGCTGCTGGAGCGTGCCGCGCTGACCCCCGAGTCGCGTGAACGCACCCTAGGGCATGCGGCCGGGCTGCTGGCGGACCTGCGGGGCGCGCAGGGCAAGGGGTGGGTCAATCAGTTCCTGCAGGAATATCGGCTCAATTCGTCCGAGGGCGTGGCGCTCTTGTCGCTGGCCGAGGCATTCCTGCGCGTGCCCGATCCGGAGACGGCGGATCTGCTGATCGCCGACAAATTGGGCGATGCCGACTGGCGTGCGCATACGGGTAAGTCGAACTCGACCTTGGTGAATTCGGCGACCTGGGGGCTGGTCGTCGGGCGCGCGCTGGTGGGGGAGGGCGAGAAGCAATCGTCGCTGCGCCGCCTCATTTCGCGCGCGGGCGAGCCGTTCGTGCGCCAGGCGGTGGGTGCGGCGATGCGGATGATGGGCGAAATCTTCGTGATGGGTCGCACGATCGACGAAGCGATGAAGCGGATGCGCAAGCCCGAGAATAAGGGCTTCACGGCGAGCTTCGACATGCTGGGCGAGGCGGCGCGGACCGAGGCGGATGCCGCGCGCTATTTCCAGGCTTATACCGATGCGGTGGCGGCTGTAGGACGCGATCCGTCGGCGAGGCATTCGATTTCGGTCAAGCTGTCGGCTTTGCACCCGCGCTATGAGGTCGCGCGGTGGGATGAGTGCGTTCCGGCGCTGACCGAAATGCTCGAGGCGCTTGCGGTGCAGGCGGCGGGGCTGGGCATCGCGCTGACCGTCGACGCCGAGGAGAGCGAGCGGCTCGAGATGAGCCTCGACATTATCGGCACGGTCGCGGGCTTGCCGAGCCTGAAGGGCTGGGACGGCTTCGGCATGGCGGTGCAGGCATATGGCAAGCGCGCGCGGCCGGTGGTGGCGTGGGCGGGCGACCTTGGCCGGACGATGAACGTGCGGCTGGTCAAGGGTGCCTATTGGGACAGCGAGATCAAGCGGACGCAAGTCGAGGGGCTGGCGGATTATCCGTTGTTTACGCGGAAAGCGGCGACCGATGTTTCGTATGTGGCGGTGGCGCGCGACATGCTCGATGCGCCTGCAATCCGGCCTGCTTTCGCCAGCCATAATGCGCTGACCGTCGCGACGATCATGGAATGGGCGGGGAATTCGCGCGACTTCGAATTTCAGCGTCTGCACGGCATGGGCGATGGCTTGTACGAGCGGCTGGTGCGCGAAAATGGCTATCATTGCCGCGTCTATGCGCCGGTCGGCGGGCATCGCGATTTGCTGGCGTATCTGGTGCGGCGCTTGCTGGAGAATGGCGCGAATTCTTCGTTCGTGCATCAGCTTGCGGATGAGCGGCTGACCGAGGCGGAGATTTTGGCCGATCCGGTGGCGAAGATCGCTGCGGTCGGTGGCGCGCGGCATCCGAGCATTCCGCTGCCGGTGGATTTGTTTGGGGCGGGGCGGCGGAATAGCGCTGGGCTGGATTTGGCGGATCGGGCGGTTTTGGAGCGAACAGTCAACGCCGTCTCGTTCTCCGGCGAAGGCCGGAGCCCAGGGTTGCAAGCGGAGTCTCCTGCGACCCAAGACCCCGGCCTTCGCCGGGGAACGGAAGAGGCGATTGGCAGAGCAACGGCTGCTTTCCCCGCCTGGTCCGCCACCCCGGTAGAAGCCCGCGCAGCAGCGCTCGATCGCCTCGCAGACCTGCTCGAAACGCATCGCGAAGAGCTCATGGCAATCTGCGTTTCGGAAGCCTTCAAAACCATCCCCGATGCGCTGGGCGAAGTGCGTGAAGCAGTGGATTTCTGCCGCTACTACGCACAGCAAGCGCGTGACGGGTTGCAACCAATCGAACTCCCCGGGCCGACCGGCGAGCGCAATGTGTTGCGCTTCGAGGGGCGCGGCGTGTGGGCGACGATCGCACCGTGGAATTTTCCGCTGGCGATCTTCCTCGGCCAGACTGTCGCGGCGTTGGTCGCGGGCAACACCGTTGTCGCCAAGCCGGCGCCGCAGACGCCACGCATCGCCGCGCGTGCGGTGGAACTGGCGCATGAAGCGGGCGTGCCGCAGGATGCGCTGGTGCTGCTTCCCGGCGGACCCGAGATCGGCGCGGCGCTGACCGCCGATCCGCGCATCGCCGGCGTTGCCTTCACCGGTTCCACCGCCACCGCGCGGAAGATCGCGCGGTCGTTGCTGGAAGACGAGACGCGCCCGATCGTCCCGTTGATCGCCGAAACCGGCGGGATCAACGCGATGATCGTCGATTCGACCGCATTGCCCGAACAAGTCGTGGCGGACGTCATCACCTCGGCGTTCCGTTCGGCGGGGCAGCGCTGCTCTGCGCTCAGGCTGCTGCTGTTGCAGGAGGAAATCGCCGAGACCACGATCGCAATGCTGAAAGGCGCGATGGACACGTTGCGGCTCGGCGATCCGGGCGACCCGGCGACCGATGTCGGGCCGGTGATCGATCGGGCGGCGTATGATAAACTGATGGCCTACCGCGCGGGGGCTAAGATCGAAAAGACGCTCGACGCCCCGGCGGACGGTTTGTTCGTGCCACCGACGCTGGTGCGGATCGACAGGATCGACGCACTGACGCAGGAATGGTTCGGGCCGATCCTCCACGTCGCGACCTGGCCGGCGGGCAAGCTTGCCGAGACAATCCGCGGGGTGAATGCCAAGGGCTATGGCCTGACGATGGGCCTCCACAGCCGCATCGCGCGCGCAGCGGAGGAGACCGAGGCGCTGGCGCAGGTCGGCAACCTCTATGTGAATCGCTCGATGATCGGCGCGGTGGTCGGATCGCAACCGTTCGGCGGGGAGGGCCTGTCGGGCACCGGGCCGAAGGCGGGCGGACCGCATTACCTGCACCGCTTCGTGGTCGAACGCGCGGTGTCGACCGATACGACCAGCGCGGGCGGGAATGCGACGTTGTTGAGCTTGGACGAGGGCGGGATCTGACGCCTGACGACAAAACAAGCCGCATCCCGCATGAGTCCGTTCGTCCTGAGTAGCGGCTGAGCTTGTCGAAGACGCGTATCGAAGGATGTGCCCAAATGCTGCCCTTCGATACGCGCTTTCGACTTCGCTCAATCGCTACTCAGGACGAACGGATACTCTAAAGCTATCGGGCTCACCCCTCCGGCTCGCTTGCCTTGCCGAGCGAGGATTGGTCGGCGGTGAGGCGCGTGGCGTCGACCGAGGTGGTCACCGCGCGCGCGGCGGCCTCGGCATAGGGCAGGATCAGCCCGCCATCAGGTGCTGCGGTGAAGGCGGTCTGGGTCGGGTAAGCAAGCGCGATCCCTTCAGCGTTCAACCGCGCGATGATCGCGACGCCGACGGCGTGGCGCGCGTCGAAAAATTCCTTGAATCCGGCATGCTCAGAATCGAATTCGAGATCGAAATCATAGCTGCTGTCGCTGAATTTGACGAACCCTGCGCGGACGAATTTCTGATCACAGCTTTCCACCACTTCCTTGAGCATGGCGGGGAAGCGCTTGAGCGTTTCTACCGGCGTCCACTGCACCACGCCGAGCGTGAAGATGATGCGGCGGTAATCGCGCTGCGTGATGTTCTGGATTTCCTTTTCCAGCAGCTGCTTGTTGGCGATGATCCGTTCCTCGCCCGTGGCGGCGCGGATGCGGGTCGATTTGAGCCCGATGCTTTCGACCGTGCCCGTGGTCGTGTCGTACGAAATGGTGTCGCCGCGCCGGAACGGTCGATCGAAGATGATTGCGAGTGCTGCAAACAGATCGGCGAAGATGCCTTGCGCTGCCAGACCAATCGCGATGCCGCCGACGCCGAGTCCGGCGACCAGGCCGGTGACGTTGACGCCGAGATTGTCGAGGATGACGATGACGGCGATCGCGAAGACCAGGAAGGTGACGAGCAAGCGGATGATGCCCATCGCGCTGCTGATCGCCTCGCCCGAAAAGTGTTCGCTCCGGGTGCGCTTCTCGATCCCGCCGATTATGATCTCGCGCGCCCAAATCGCGACTTGGAACCACGCCGACACCGTCCAGAAGAAAGTGATCGTCGCGGCGACCTGAACCGGAGTGCCGGCGAAATTGGCGTTGGTGACGATCTTGGCGGCTGCCATCACCATGAAGACATTGCCGGTCTTTTCGATCGCGCGCGCGAACACTGCCGCCCATCCGCCCGGCCCGGTGCGGCGCGCGCAATAATTGCGGGCGATCCGACGGATGAAGTGAAACAGCACGACCAACAGACTCGCGACGCCGACCGCGATGAGGATCTGCAGCCAGTGTGTGCCGACCCATTGCACGGTCGAGCCGACCAACTCGCGAATTTGCTGGTCGACATCCTGCACCTTGATCGGGGGCAGGATCGCGGTTGCTGTGTTGCTGGTCGTCATATCCAAACCTTCGGGCGGCTTTCTTCACCGCCGCTGGCACGCCGGTAGTCGCGGTTGGTGATCTTGGCCATGGTCGATGAGAATGCACCGGCCGTCGCATCGTTCCGGAACGTCTGGGGTGGCTCATCGGTTGAGCGGCGCGAACCCCCCCAGCCGGAGATCCCCCCATGGCCGACCTTTCCACCACGCATGTCCTGATCCTTGCCACCGATGGCTTCGAGCAGGATGAACTGTTCAAGCCGCGTCAGGCACTGCTAGATGCCGGCGTGAAGGTGACGCTCGCGTCGATCACGACCGACCCGATCCAAGGCATGCAGCATGATGTGAAGGGCGAGACGATCACGCCCGATCTGCTGCTCGAGGATGTCGATAGCGAGGATTACACCGCGCTGTTGCTGCCCGGCGGCGTCGCCAACCCCGATACCTTGCGCATGAATGAGCGCGCGGTGGAGATCGTCGAGGAATTCGCCGATGACGAGAAATTGATCGCCGCGATCTGCCATGCGCCGTGGTTGCTGATCGAGGCCGATGTCGTTGATGGCAAGCGTATGACAAGCTGGCCGTCGCTACGCACCGATCTCGCCAATGCGGGTGCCGATGTGGTCGATGAGGAAGTCGTGCGCGATGGCCAGTTCATCACCAGCCGCAACCCGGGCGACATCCCGGCGTTCAACAAGGCGATTCTGGAAGCGCTTCAGGAAGAACTGGCGGACGCCTGAGTTATTTCTTGAACGGATTGCCGAACTTCGCATCGGCGGCAAGGCTCGTGTCGGTCAGCGTTTGCATGAATGCGACCAATGCGGCCTTGTCGGCGGCGGACAGATTGAGGCGTTGCGGCGCGCCACCCTGCTTCAGCCGATTGTCGAGCGCGGGGCCGTTCTGCACGCCGCTGTTATAATGTTCGACCACGTCGGCGAGCGTCGCGAGACGCCCGTCATGCATGTACTGGCCGACGATCGCGACGCTTTTCAGCGAGGGTGATTTGAAGACAATCGTCTCGCCCGCGTCGAGCCCATTGCTCTGCGAATTGGGGGCGAGCGCGTAGGTTGGCGGCACATGGCAAGCCGAACAGCCCGCGCCACCCGCGCCCGGCCCGGTCATGAACAGCGTCTTCCCGCGATTTTCCTGCGCGGTGAAATTGGGCAGGTCTGCGTTCAAATTGCGATTCGGCGCGGTGGCGCTGAACACGGTCGCGTAGCCGGTGTCCCATTTGCTGCCGGTCGACACCATCGCGCGTTCGAACTGCGCCAGCGCTTGCTGGATCCGCGCCTCGGTGATCGTCGATGTGCCGAAGGCGAATGTGAAGAGATCGGGATAATAGGTCGTCGCATTCATCTTGGTGATCAGTGCAGGGATGCCGCCAGCCGCACTATCCCAGCCCATTTCGATCGCATTCTGGATCGGCTGGCTCGCTTGCGCCTCGACGCTGGCGGCGCGCTTGTCCCAGAACATGCTGGCTGGCCGATAGTAGCGGATATTGCCGAGCCGCATCGCGTGCGCGGTGGTGAAGGCCGCGCCCGATACGCCGGTGCTGAAGCGGCGCGGATCGGTGAAGCCGTTGGCTTGCTGATGGCAGGACGCGCACGATGTCGTGTCGTTGGTACTCAGGCGTTTGTCATAGAACAGCACGCGGCCGAGCGTGGCGATACGGTCGGTGATCGCATTGCCTGCGGGCGTATTGTCGTCGGCGGCGACGGTCGCATCATAATAGGCCGGGAGCACCGGGCTGGCATAGTTGGCGAGAGCAGCGAGATCGAGCGTGGTGAAATCGGCAACCCCGGCCGGTGTTGCGGACGTGGGGGTTGGGGTCGGCGTCGGGGTTGGTGTGGGCGTCGGGGCGGGCGCTGCCGCGACGACGGCGGTGGTGGTGGTGCTGGTGGTCCCACCGCTGCATCCGGCCAGCGTAACAAGGGGCAGGACCATAAAACACGCGTGACGGATAGCTTTCACACTCTTCTCCCGGACAGTGTTTCGAAGCGCGACCGAAACAAACCACCCTCACCTTGGCAGCCAATAATGGAGGGAGTGTGAGGCGACCTAGCTGAGCGCGAAATCGCGACGGTGCTGGCCGAGCCGGTTCATCCACGCCTGCGCGGGTCGTTCCACGAGGGTGTGGAGCGCGACCGAGCTGCCCAGGACGAGCGCGAGATACAGCGCGACCAAAATCGGCGGGATGGCGTGGGCATCATCGACGAACGCCAGCTTGAACAGCACGAACAGCAGAAAATGGCCGAGATAGGTCGCGTAGCTGATCTCGCCGAGATAGTGGATCGCTTGGGACTCAAGCGGGTTACCGCGCCGGTCGGACGTGAGCGCGAGCGCGAGCAGGAGCGCGGCAAAGGCGGCCGGGATGGTCAGCGTCTCGGGGGCGCCAGCCGCACGCGCCGCCAGCATCGTTCCGGCAATTGCGAGTGCGGCTGCGGTTGGCAGGGCAGGGGCATCGCGCCACCGGAGCCACAACGCACATACCGCCGATCCGACCGCGAATTCGATTCCGCAGCGGCGCAGGCCGAAGGTCCAGATATCGGTGCCGAGTGTCGGCGATCCCGCCATCAGCGCGTGGAGCAGGATCAGAGCCGCAGCAATCGCGCTGATCACTGCCCAGCTCGGTACGCGCCGCCAGTCGATGCCGAGCGCGAGCAGCGGGAACAGTAGATAGGCTGCCCATTCGGCACTGATCGACCAGCTCGGGTCGTTCCAGGCGAGGTGATCGGTAAAGCCCCAATTCTGCAGCAGCAGAACATGCAGCGGTAATTCGGCGAAGGGGTAATCCGCAGGGTCGTGCCGTCCGAGGCTTGCGAGCAGCAGCGCCAGCCCGACCGCGCAGCCGAGCATGAACAGGTGCAACGGCCAGATCCGCGCGATCCTGCGCCACAGGAACCCCGGCACCGCGCCCAGTCCGCCGTCGCGCAACCGCTCACTCCAGCTCAGCCAGATGACGAAGCCTGAGAGCAGGAAGAAGAAATCGACCGCCAGATAGCCCTTGGCAAACACGCCAACCCAAAAGGGCGGCAATCCCGCGATCGACAGGCGGATGTGATACAAAACGACGAACCACGCCGCGATCCCACGGATGCCCGTCAACGCGCGCAATTCGTGGGGCCGCTTCATGCCGCCGCCTCGACCAGCGCCGTCGTGCGCGCCTTGCGCAACGGGCGCCACGCCGCCTCCTTACGCTTGCGCGAGAGATAGGTATCGAGCCCGATCTGCGCGCCAATCAGCATATAAACGAACGGCTGAAACGCGATCGCGATGAACGTCGCGCCGAGCAGATAGACGATGTGCGCGGATTGCAATGCGCCTGCCAGCGGGGTGATCCACGCCTGATCGGGCTGGGCTTTACGATAGCGTTGCCGCAGCACTTCCATCCGCACGATACCGCCGAGGTTGATCAATAGCCACAGTGCCAGACCCGGAAAGCCCTGTTCGCCGATCATCTCGAAATAAGCGCTGTGGAAGGCGCGTGCCTTGTCGACGGTCAATTTCTTGTCGATCGTCGCGTTGCTGGCATCGCCCTCAACCTTTTCGGTGTCGTAGCGGATCTGATTCTGGCGGTACATTTCGAAGCCACCGCCCAGCGGGTGGTCCTTCGCGTACTGCCAGGTCCAGCCCCAAACCGCGAGCCGGGTCGAGGCCGATTCGTCGGCCTTGTACGTCTTGATCGTGCTCATCCGATTGGTGAAGGACGCGGGCAGGAACGGCACCGCCATCAGCCCCGCTGCGCCGAGCAGCCCAAGATACAGCACTTTCCGCTTGGTATCGCGTAGCATCAGCACCGCGACCAGGCCGATGCAGAGCAATCCGGTGCGCGTCGACGTGCCGACCGGGATCAGCAGGCAAGCAAACACCAGGGCATAGCAAAACCCCTTCACCTTCCAGTCGGGCGGGAAGATCGTGCCGTGACGCGTAAACCACAGGATCAGCGGGATGATCGCGACCGCGACGGTCGAGATGGTCGAGCCTTCGTACAGCCCCGAATTGTTCGAAACCATCAGATTGAGCGTGCCATATCCGCCGCCGCCGCTGGCGATCGTCTTCAGTCCGCCGATGATGATGATCGAGGAGGCCGAGGCAATCATGACCAGCAGCAGCGCTTCGATCCTGAGTTTGGTGCGCAGCGTCAGCGGCAGGAAGGCGGCGAAGGCGAGCGCCTTCCACACCCAATCCCATTTGCCCAGCGCATCGACCGGGAAATCGGCGGTGCGTGTGGTAATGCCGCAATAGAGCAACAGCAGCACGATCAGCGCCTGACGCGGGGCGACGCGCGTGTCGGTCTTGTCGTCGGCGAGCATCCACCCCCCGACCGCGAACGCCACCGCCATCAGCGATATCGGGATTGTGTTGAGCAGCAGATAGGTCAGCCGCTGCGGGCTGACGATATCGATATAGACATAGGCAAGCACGAAGATGAACGGCTTGCGAAAGCCCGCCGCGAAGAATGCACCCAGGAATGCGACGAAAACGAGATCACGCACGCGGGCGCCCCTTCTTCTTGCGCTCGGGCACGTTACGCGCCGTTTCCTCATGGTCGAGGTCGGGGCGACGCAGCAGCACCCACACCGTCAGCGCGATCAACCCATGGCTGATCGCGAGCGCGAGATTGTCGATCATGGCTGCGGCACGCCTTGCATGCACATGCCCTACGCGCGCGCCGGTTGAGGCTCCGTTAAGCAGTCCGCGTTAGGGTCTGCCTATGCGCATTCTTCACATATTGGACCATGGCCTGCCGTTACAGAGCGGCTACACCTTTCGCACCCGCGCGATCCTGAAGAGCCAGCAGCGGCGCGGGTGGGAGGTCGCGGCGGTGACCGGGCCCCGCAATGGCGCGCGCGAGCTGGCCGAGGAAACGGTCGACGGGATCGATTTCTACCGCACCGCGCCGGTGCCCGAAACGATCAGCCCGTTCGGCGAACTGCGCGAAATTCGCGCCTTCGCGAAACGGATCGATCAGGTGGTTGCGCAGTTCAAGCCCGATGTTTTGCACGCGCATTCGCCCGTGCTCGATGCGCTGGCGGGGTTGCGCGTGGCGAAACGGCGCAAGGTGCCGATCGTCTATGAAATTCGCGCGTTTTGGGAAGATGCCGCCGTTGGCAATGGCACCGGCACCGAAGGATCATGGCGCTATCGTGCGACCCGCGCGCTCGAAACCTGGGCGGTCAAGCGCGCCGATGCGGTCGCGGTGATTTGCGACGGATTGCGGCGCGACCTGATCGCGCGCGGGATCGATCCCGCCAAACTGATCGTTTCGCCCAATGGCGTCGATTTGTCGGTGTTCGGCGATCCCTTGCCCTATGACACTACGCTTGCCGCCTCGCTCGGGCTGCACGGGGCCGAAGTGATCGGTTTTATCGGAAGCTTCTACGATTATGAGGGCCTCGACGATCTGATCGCGGCGATGCCGCTTCTCGTGGCGTATCGCCCCGCTGCGCACCTCGTGCTGGTCGGCGGCGGGCCGATGGAGGGCGCTTTGCGCGCGCAAGCGGCGGCATCCCCGGTTGCGCAGCATATCCATTTCATCGGTCGTGTGCCGCATACCGAGGTCGATCGCTATTACAGCATCGTCGACATCCTCGCTTACCCGCGCAAGCGCATGCGGCTGACCGATCTTGTGACGCCGCTGAAACCGCTCGAGGCGATGGCGCAGCGGCGTCTGGTCGCGGCATCCGACGTCGGCGGGCACCGCGAATTGATCCGCCACAATGACACCGGCATGCTGTTCCCGCCCGATGATCCCGCCGGCATGGCGCGGGCGTTGGCCGCGTTGTTGGCCGATCGCGACAGTTGGGAAGGGCGGCGCGTGCGGGGCCGCGCGTTTGTCGAGGCGGAACGCAATTGGGCGATGAATGTCGAGCGTTATGCTCCAGTTTACCAGAAACTTACCGATGGTGTGGCATCGCCTGAAAAATGGTCGAGTCCCCCCGCTCTAAACACCTGAGTCTGCCGATCGTCCCGCTTGCCGCGACGGTGATCGGTCTGCTCACCGCCGCGATGTTCGCCCTGATCCCGACCGATCTACTCGAATCGATGGTGGTCGATAGCGGGATCGCGTCGGTCCTTTCCGCCGCCGAACCGCCGCTTGGCTTTACCGCGCGGCTGGTGCTGGTGCTGCTCTGCGGCGGCGGGGTTGGCGCGCTTGCGTGGTTTGGTTTGTTTCTGATCTTCGGCGCGCGGACGATCGTCGTGCAGCGATCGCGCAAGGGTGGGGATAAAGGCGGGGATGATGTTCCGATCTCCACGCCCGTGTTGCGGCGTGCCGATTCGCATCCCGACGCGCCCGCGCGGCGTCCGCTCTTCGCCAATACCGATTTGGGTACCCCGTTTCTCGAAGTGCGCGCCCGCCCGGTGCATATCGATGCTGCGGTGATCGCACCAAACCCAGCGGCCGCGCCGGTCGAACAGCCGCTGCCGACCGATCTGGATCAGCCACTCGCTGCCTATGATCCCGCCGCTGTGCCGGAAGCGCCGCGCGCTTGGTTCCCGGCGCCCGTCGAGCTGAATACCCCCAAGCGCCGCCAGACCTTCGACCCCGGCGAGCGCTTCGAGACCTTCCCGCTGACCCCGATGGTGCGACCCGCACCGCCGCCGCACGACGAGGTCGGTCCGGCCACGGCCGATCCGGCAGAGACGGTCCACGCGCTGCTCGACCGGCTCGAACGCGTTGCGGCCGGGCGCCGCTTCGCCCAAACCGCGCCGCCTGAATCGACGCCAGAGCCGGTGGTTCCCGCGCCGATTTCCGAAACGATCGAAGATACGCTCACCGCCCTTCGCCGGATGGCGACACGCTAGGCATCCGATTTTAAATCTGGCGCTGCCCTAACCCCGTTCGGCCCCGGACCTGATCCGGGGTTGTCGAAGCCCTACTTGCCACAAGCGGTGGCCGGACGTTGGGCACCGAGCCCTTCGACAGGCTCAGGGCGAAGGGGTGGGGTGGGGTGGGTTATCATCGGGCGACTTATCCCCGCAATTCGTGCCCACCCCGTTTGACCCGACTCGGGGGGTCTGGGAGAAGGCGTGATGGCCACCGCATTTGCAGCTCCACCCGTTCCCGACACCGTCTCGCTGCCGCAAAATGTCGAGGCCGAGGCCGCGATGCTGGGCGCGATGATGATCGACAATCGGCTGGCGGACGATCTGATCGATACGCTCGAGCCCGACCATTTCTTCGAGCCGCTGCACGGGCGCATCTTCTCTGCGATCCGCACGCTGCGCCAGAATGATATGCTCGCGAGCCCGGTCACGCTGCGCCCGATGTTCGATGCCGATATGGGCATGAAGGAATTGGGTGGTCCGGCCTATCTGGCGCAATTGACTGGCTCCGGCGCCGGGCTGCTCGGCGCGCGCGAATTCGCCAAGCAGATTTATGATCTCGCGATGCTGCGCACGCTGGTGACGGTCGGGCGTGGCCTCGTCGAGCGCGCGATGGACACGTCGGAAGAGGTCAACCCGCGCGCGCAGATCGAGGCGGCGGAGGAGGAACTCTACAAGGTCGCGGCGGATGGTGGCAGCGACAGCCAGATCAAGACCTTCGTCCAGGCCTCGACGATGACGATCAAAATGGCCGAGATCGCGCTCAATTCGGGCGGGCACATTTCGGGCGTCACGACGGGACTCGACAGTCTGAACGCCAAGATCGGCGGGATGCACCGCTCCGATCTGATGATCCTCGCCGGGCGTCCGGGCATGGGCAAGACCTCGCTTGCCACCAACATCGCCTACAATGCCGCGCAACGCTGGATGCGCGACATGGCCGACGGGATCGAGCCGGATCGCTCGCTCGGGGCGAAGGTCGCGTTCTTCAGCCTCGAAATGTCGGCCGATCAGCTGGCCGGGCGCATCCTCGCCGAGCAATCGGGGATCAATTCCGAAGTGCTGCGATCGGGCAAGATCAGCCATCAGGAATTCCACAAACTCGCCGCCGCGGCGGCCAGTCTGGAGAGCTTGCCACTGTTCATCGACGATAGCGCGGGTCTGTCGATCGGCGCGCTCCACACCCGCGCGCGGCGGTTGCAGCGCAAGCTCAATAACCAATTGGGTCTGATCGTGGTCGATTACCTGCAATTGCTGTCGGGCACCGCCAAGAGCGCCGGCGACGGGCGCGTGCAGGAAATTTCCGAGATTAGCCGGGGTCTCAAGAACATCGCGAAGGATTTGAACGTGCCGGTGCTGGCGTTGTCGCAGCTCAGCCGCGCGGTCGAAAGCCGCGAGGACAAACGACCGTTGCTGTCGGATCTGCGCGAATCGGGGTCGATCGAGCAGGACGCCGACATGGTGATGTTCGTGTACCGCGAGGATTATTACCTCAACATGAGCCAGCCCGAGATTCCGAATGCGAGCAGCCCCGCCGACGTGCAGGACAAGCATGCGAAATGGTCGGAACATTTGTCGCGGGTGGATGGGTTGGCCGAGCTGATCGTCGCCAAGCAACGCCATGGTGCTACGGGCAAGGTGACGCTGAAGTTCGAGCCGAGCATCACGAAATTCTCGGATTTTGCGGGCGGGGGGTATTGAGGGGCCGAGGCGCCGATTTCCTATCTATACTTCCCCGGCGAAGGCCGGGGCCCAGTGGCGACCGCCGCGTTAGCAACCGCTGTGCCCGTTACATCGACCTCCGCGACTGGGCCCCGGCCTTCGCCGGGGAAGCGCAATTTGAACGATTGAACCGCAGCCCGAACGCGAACGCAATACGCGCTCACGCAGCCAATCTAAAATCCGTGGCTGCACCATCGGCCAAGTCGAGCGCCATCGTGATGCACCGTGCGGCATGGCCGCGTGCGACATTCTCGCGCATCTCCTCGCCGGTTTCGCGGAAGCCGAGCTTGCGCAGCACGTTGCCCGACGCGGGGTTATCCGCGAAATAGCCCGACACGAGCCGCTTCATCCCGAGCGCATGGCGCGCCATGCCGAGCATCGCTTTGCCCGCCTCCGTCGCATAGCCGCGTCCCCAGGCGCTCGGGGTGAGCCAATAGCCTAGCTCCGGCCCGTCCTCGCGCCGGTCGATGGCAATGCAGCCGATCAGTTGCGGATAGTCATGCTCGTGGCTGAGGATCAGGCACGTCGCGTCAGTCGCCCCGCGCGGCAACGACAACCATTCCAGCGCATGCGCCTCGGCATAGGGCCACGGCAGGCGCGCGAGTTTCATCGCCACACTCTCATGCGCAATCGCCTGCGTGAGGGCAGCGGCGTCCTCGGGCCAGCCGGGCCGTAGCGTCAATCTCTGCGTACGCGCGAACATCGGTCACTCTCCTCGTCGCCGCCGCTTGCCCGTCGTGCGTGACGTTCAAGCGACAATGGGTGTGGAGGGAGCATGAAAAAAGGGAGACCGGGGCGACCCGCTCTCCCTTTTCGATAGTCTGTTCAGACCTCGGGTCGCCCTGGTGGGCAACCCGGATGGTCGCCCGTGTTATTCGGCCGCAATCGCGGTTGGCATCTCGACCGAGCAGAACTTGCGGCCAAGCTTGCCTTGATGGAACGCGACTCGGCCTTCGGTCAGCGCGAACAAGGTGTGATCCTTGCCGATGCCGACATTGGTGCCGGGATAGAATTTGGTGCCGCGCTGACGCACGAGGATGTTGCCCGGGATCACGGCTTCGCCACCGAACTTCTTGACGCCAAGGCGACGACCGGCCGAATCACGACCGTTGCGCGACGAACCGCCTGCTTTCTTATGTGCCATCTCGAATTACTCCTTACGCCTGAGCGGCCGGGGCTTCGGCTTCCGCCGGAGCGGCCTTCACGGCCTTCTTCTTCGTTTCGCCACCGATCGCGGTGATGCGCAGGATCGTGTGCTGCTGGCGATGGCCGTTCTTGCGGCGATAGTTATGACGACGGCGCTTCTTGAAGACGATGATCTTGTCGGCCTTCGCCTGCGCGATGATCTCGGCCGAAACGGTGAGGCCTTCGACCGAATGCAATTCCGAGCCTTCGCCCGCCAGCAGGATGTCGCCGAGCGTAATCGACGCGCCG
The DNA here is from genome assembly GCA_038327465.1 of Sphingomonadales bacterium. Classification (GTDB taxonomy): domain Bacteria; phylum Pseudomonadota; class Alphaproteobacteria; order Sphingomonadales; family Sphingomonadaceae; genus Sphingomonas. The sequence goes on from JBBQLB010000009.1 coordinate 61,350, forward strand.
GCTTCGCCATCGAGCTTCTCGACGACGATCTTGTCTCCGGCGGCAACGCGGTACTGCTTGCCGCCCGTGCGCACGATTGCGAACATGGCCCTACATCACTTTCAAAAATACCTGTACCCCACGCAAGGCGGACCGAGCGCGGGAAAGAAGCGCCAGCTATGCGAGGCGCGCGGCGCTGTCAACCGCCCGGGCGCGGCGCGGCGCCCCGAAAACGTTGCCCAAACGCCATAGTTAGGACCGAAAGCGACCTTGTTCCGCACGAAGCGGGCGCAAATGATGAACTTTATGTTGCAATGCGAGACTGAATATGGCGTCATCTGTAACGGGACAGGTGAGGCGAGTACGCTTCCGGCAACAAATGAGCAATAAAGTTACGTCGGAAAGTATTTAGCCCCGCATAAACTCCCTAAAAGAGGTTTGGTTCGCCGCGTTGGCGTATTTGGTGCGGCGACATACGAAAGAGTTCACAGGTTTTAACTGTCGTTTTCGCGACACTAGAATGTGTGTTTGCTGATGTCGATCACATCGGCCGGTCTGGATGCGATAGTCCGTAGCTGGCGGGTAAAATCTGATCGACGGATGGCAATGGGTTTTTTCTTGGGGGATTTGATCGTGATCTACAAAAATTCGATTTCACTTTTGGCCTTGGCCGTAGCAAGCTTGGCGACGCCAGCGTTCGCGGATGTGCGCGGAGAAGCAGGCGCGACCGAACGCGCCGCCGTTGGCGTTCAGGCAGCCGACCCGGCGCCCGTCGCGGCTGACGATAAGGATATCGTCGTCATCGGCACACGCCGTACCGATCGTTCGGTCACCGATTCGGCATCGCCGATCGACGTCATTAGTTCGAAGGAACTGGCCGATTCGCCGGCGGTTAACCTGCTCGATACCGTCCGCAACCTCGTCCCGTCGTTCTTCGTGCCGCAGAACACGATTTCGGACGCCTCGACCTTCGTGCGCGCGCCATCGCTGCGCGGCCTGGGCGCCGACCAGATTCTCGTGATGGTCAACGGCAAGCGCTACAACCGCTCGGCCTTGGTGAACGTCTATACCGGCGCTGACACGGCACTGTCGTTCGGTTCGCAAGGGGCCGACATCGGTAACATTCCGGCGATCGCGATCAGCAACCTGCAGGTCCTGCGCGACGGCGCGACCGCGCAATATGGTGCCGACGCTTTGGCGGGCGTGCTCAACTATTCGATCCGCAAGGACGTCGGCATCGAGGCGCAGGCCCTTTACGGAAAGACCTATCGCGGCGACGGCGAAAGCAAGATCTTTTCGGGATATGGCGGCCTGAAGATCGGCGACCGCGGCTTCATCAGCCTTGCGGGCGAATATTATGACCAGGGCCAGACCAGCCGCGGTGTGACGCGCGCCAGCGCGATCCGAATCCAGCAGAACCTGCCTGGGGTCGCGGTCCCGAACCCGGCGCAGATCTGGGGCACGTCGCCCGGCACCGGCTACAAGCTGTTCGCCAACGCCGCGCTCGATGTGGGTGCCCAGAGCCAAATCTATTTCACCGGCAATCTGGCGCACAGCGAGACCAACCAGAGCTTCAACTATCGCCCGTCGCAGACCAATACCGGGTTCGTCCGTAACGACGGTACGGCCGACTCGACGGTGTCGTTGAGCCGCAATGGGTCGTTCAACCCGATCTTCCTGACGCCATGCCCGGCCGCGAGCGTCGCGACCTGCCCGACCGGGGGGTTCGTCAACGATGCAAACACGTTCAGCTTCACCAGCGTCTATCCGGGCGGTTTTACGCCGCGCTTCATCGGCGTGGTCGATCAGATCTACGGAACGCTGGGTTTCAAGGGCAAGGCCGACAGCGGCTTCACCTATGACGTTTCCGGGTCGCTGAGCCGCAACTCGCTCGACCTGTCGATGACCAACTCGCTGTCGGCGTCGTACGGTCCGCAGAGCCAGACCAGCTTCAAGTTCGGCAAGCTGATCCAGAGCGAGATCACGCTGAACGCCGATTTCACTTATCCGCTCGAAGTCGGCTTCGATAGCCCGATCACGCTGTCGGCAGGTTCGGAGTATCGCCGCGAACGCTATGAAAAGACGACTGGCGATCTCCAGTCGTACGGCGCGGGCCCCTATGCGTCGCAGGTTCTCTACAACCTCGTGACGCCAGCTGTTGGCCTTACCCCTGCGGTCTATGCGGCTGCTGGCACCACTGCGACCCAGTCGCCGGCGGCCAGCGGCTATGGCGGCACCAGCCCGAACTTTGCGGGCGTATCGACCCAGTCGAGCTATGCGTTCTATGTCGGTGCCGAGACCGACATCACCAAAGCGCTGACGGTGGGGCTCGCCGGACGGTACGAGAATTACAACACCTTCGGCGGTGTCGTCGTCGGAAAGGCGAACGCGCTGTTCCGCGTGACCGACGCGGTCTCGCTGCGCGCAACGATCGGCACGGGCTTCCACGCCCCGTCGCCGGGCCAGAACAACACCCAGGTCGTGACCACGAACTTCCTCGGCGGCAACCAGGTGCAGACCGGCACCTATCCAACGTCGAGCGCGATCGCGCAATTCTATGGCGCGGGGCTGCTCAAGCCCGAGCGGTCGACCAACTACGGTGCGGGTATCGTGCTGAAGCCGACCAGCGCCCTGTCGCTGACGGTCGATGGCTACATCATCGAGATCAGGAACCGCATCGGCATTTCGCAGAACTTTAACGTCTCTGCGGCAAATCTCGTGGCGCAGCCCGCGCTCGCGGCGGTCGGTCTCGGCGGTGTGGTGAACTATTTCACCAACGGCTTCGACGTCTCGTCCAAGGGTCTCGAGGCGGTGGCGAATTATCGCACCGACCTGATGGGCGGTCCGCTTAACCTGACGTTCGCGTACAGCTACAACTCTCTGAAGGCGAAGAACATCAAGCTGTCGACGGCCAACCTCCCGCTGGTCAACAAGCAGCAGGAGTACAACATCGCCCACCTCGCCCCGCAACACCGCATCACGGCATCGGCGAACTGGCAGATCGACAATTTCACGATCAACGCCCGTGCGAACTATTTTGGCGAATGGTCGAACGCGCTCGAGTACAATACTACCGCACCCGTTCCGAATTCGGCATCGGCAACCGTCGCGCCGCCGTCGCAGATCTTCGGGGGGAAGGCCCTGTTCGACCTCGACGTCAGCTACACCGTTGCCAAGCATTACACGCTGACGGTGGGTGCGAACAACATCTTCAACACCTTCCCCGACAAGATCAAGGCGTCGCCGGTCAACCCGATCTACGCCCTGTCGGGTGGGCTTAACGACGGCCAGGTTTACCCGCGTTCGGGTGGTCCGTTCGGTATGAACGGCGGGTTCTACTATGTGCGTCTGCGCGTGAAATACTAAAAGTCGCAGGGTCCGGGGGCGGCTTTGCCCCCGGACGGTTGCACGTTGCGCGTATGATCAACAGAAAAGGGGCGGCGGATCATATGATCCGCCGCCCCTTTTTCACGGTGTGTTTAGACGGGGCGCTCAGGCAGGCATCAATGCCGGTGTTCGCGCCGCAGCGGATATTTGCCGTCCTCATATTCGCCGAACAGGCCCGAAATGGCGGGATGGTCGACCGGCTCGTCGCTATCGTCGGGGACCAGATTCTGCTGGCTGACATAAGCGACGTAGCTCGATTCCATATTTTCGGCGAGCAGATGGTAAAAGGGCTGGTCCTTGGGCGGGCGGAGGTTCTCCGGGATCGCATCATACCATTCCTCGCTATTGGCGAAGATCGGATCGACATCGAAAATCACGCCACGGAAATCGAACATGCGGTGGCGCACGACATCGCCGATCGCAAAGCGCGCATGGGCAACCGGCGGCAGCGGAATCTCTGCGGAAAAGGGCGGAGTCGTGATCGGGGAGCGTTGCATCCGATCAACTTAAGCCTTGTTCGGCGCTGTACAAGAGAATGCTGCGCCCTAACGCTTGCTAGACCGGGAGCAGTGCGTTAGAGGCCCGCGCTCACCGACCGGTGTCGTTTGGCTGGACCCCCAAAAAAGCGGCATCTTAAGACCTCGCGGAGAGGTGGCAGAGTGGTCGAATGTACCGCACTCGAAATGCGGCGTGCCCTCACGGGTACCGTGGGTTCGAATCCCACCCTCTCCGCCATTTCTTTCTCACGACGATAAGGCTAAAGCGCGCCGCATGGCATCTTACAAAGAACCCTCGTTCAAGGACCGGGCCGCTCTGTCGGCCGACGCAAAGCAACGCGCTCTCGAGAAATTGAAGGCCAAGCCGCCGGTCGATCCCGCTGTCGCCGCCGCCCGTGCCGCCGCGCGCGAAGCCAAGGAAGCTGCCGAGGCGAAGAAGCGCGAAGAAAAGAAGCTCGCGATCGAACAGGCGCGACTCGATAAGCTCGCCAAGGCCGCTGCCGCCGAACAGGCGATCAAGGATGCGGAGCAAGCCGCGATCCAGGCCGAGATCGACAAGAAGGCCGCGCGCGATGCACGTTATGCGGCGCGTAAGGCTAAGCGCTGAGATTTCCCCTCCCGCAAGCGGGAGGGGGGTTAAGGCAACCCGCGCGCCAGTTCCTCCAACCACACGCGCGCGGTGCCATCCGAGGGCGCACGCCAGTCGCCGCGCGGGCTGAGCGCGCCGCCGCTTGATACCTTCGGCCCGTTGGGAATCGCCGAACGCTTGAACTGGCTCGTTGCGAAAAAGCGCACGAGGAATTTCTCCAGCCAGCCGACGATCGCCGCCAGATCATATTCGGCGCGCGCCGCCGCTGGGAAATCGCGCGGCCAACGCCCGGCGCGCGCATCGCGCCAGGCATGCAGCGCGAGGAAGGCGATCTTCGACGGCGCCATGCCGTGCCGCACGACATAATGCAGGTAGAAATCGTTGAGCGCGTAGGGACCGATCTTCGCTTCGGTGCTCTGGATCGCGCCATCGGCCCCCGCGGGCACCAGCTCAGGCGAAATCTCCGTCGCGAGGATCGCTTCGAGGATCGCGTCGGTCTCCGGATCATATTGGTCGGTGCGGATGCACCAGCGGATCAGGAACTGGATCAGCGTCTTGGGCACACCGGCATTGACCGCATAATGGCTCATCTGATCGCCGACGCCGTAAGTGCACCAGCCCAGCGCCAGCTCCGACAGATCGCCCGTGCCGACCACCAGCCCGCCGCGCTGATTGGCGAGGCGGAAGAGATAATCGGTGCGCAGCCCCGCCTGTACATTTTCGAAGGTCAGGTCATAGGTCGGTTCGCCCCCCTCTTCCAAACCACGACCGAAGGGGTGGCCCATATCGGCGAGCATCTGTCTGGCGGCGGGTCGAATGTCGATTTCGTCGCCATCGATTCCGAGCGCGCGCATCAGCGCCCAGGCGTTGCTTTTGGTCGCTTCGCTCGTCGCGAAACCGGGCATGGTGAAGCCGAGGATGCGGTTACGCGGCAGGCCCAGCCGGTCCATCGCTTTGGCCGCGACGATCAGCGCGTGGGTGGAGTCGAGCCCGCCCGATACACCGATCACCAGCCGTTCGGCGCGCGCCGCTTCGAAGCGCTTCAAAATGCCTTCGACCTGGACGTTGAAGGCTTCGTAGCAATCCTGATCGAGCTTTTCGGGGGTGTTGGGCACGAACGGGAAGCGGCGGATGTCGCGGTGCAGCCCGATGTCCTTGAAATCTGCCTTGTGGTCGAACGCGATCCGACGGAACTTCAGCTCGGGATCGCCGGCGAAGCGCGCTGCGTCGTTGAAGGTGCCGACGCGCATCCGTTCCTGCGCGATCCGTTCGGCATCGACGTCGGCGAACATTATTTCCGATGCGCGGTTGAAGCGGCTCGATTCGGCGAGCAAATCGCCGAGTTCGTGGATCATCGCCTGGCCGTCCCACGCCAGATCGGTCGTGCTTTCGCCCGGCCCGGCGGCGGAAAAGACATAGCCGCACATCGCCCGCGCGCTTTGCGCAGCGCACAGCATCGCGCGCTCGCGCGCCTTGCCGACGACGATGTTCGACGCGGAGAGATTGCAGCAAATCAGCGCTCCGGCGAGCGCGCCCATCGTCGAGGGCGGGGTGGGGGCCCAGAAGTCCTCGCAGATTTCGGCGTGGAAGATGAAATGCGGCAGGTCGCTCGCGGCGAAAATGAGGTCGGTGCCGAAGGGGACGGTCTGTCCGGCGAGCGTGATGTGGCAAGCGGTCAGCCCCGTACCGCTCGCAAACCAGCGTTTCTCATAATATTCGCGGTAATTGGGCAGGAAAATCTTCGGCACCACGCCAAGGATCCGCCCGCGCGCGATCACCACCGCGCAATTATACAGCCGCCCGTTGCGCGGCAGCGCAGCCCCCACGACCAGGACCGGCCGCAGCTTCGCGCTTGCCGCTACCACCGCACCAATCGCGGCGTCGGTCGCGCGGTGTTGCGCGGTCTGCAGATGCAGATCGTCGATCGCGTAAGAGGTGATGTTGAGCTCGGGAAAGACGAGCAGGTCCGCACCCTGCTTATGCCCATTTTGCGCCAGCGCGATCACCGCGTCGGCATTGGCCGCGCAATCGCCGACGCTCGCGCGCGGCGTGCAGGCACCAACGCGGACGAAGCCGTGGGTGTGGATCGAATGGAACGGGTGCGCCTTCGCCATGTGTGCGACCTAACGCGGTTTGCGCCGCTTTGCCACCTGCCAGGGTTTTGGGCTAGAAACACGCGCATGCGGGTCGGCAAGCTCAAGATCAAGGCGCAGCTCTATTGCGGCGACGAACTGGCGATGGGGCCGGGCAAGGCCGACCTGCTCGAGGCGATCGGTCGCGAGGGGTCGATCTCGGGCGCGGGCCGCGCGATGGGGATGAGCTACCGCCGTAGCTGGCTGCTTGTCGACAGCATGAACCGCTGCTGGCAGGAGAAACTGGTCGAGACGGTCGCTGGCGGCGGTCACGGGCGTGGGGCGAGCCTTACGCCGACCGGGCACGCGGTGCTCGTGGCGTATCGGCGGCTGGAGGCCGGGCTAGCCGACGCAGCGAGCGGGGCGGTGCTGGGCGAGCTCGATGCGATGCTGCGGGCGGAGCCGCTGCCGCCGACGTCTGCGGGGGTCGGCGACGCTGCTTGATCGGTTCCGGGTCGTTGCAACCCCTTTGTCATCCCCGCGAAAGCGGGGACCCATCGCGTACCGCCGGAGCTGGGTCCCCGCTTTCGCGGGGATGACAAAAAGAGGTGCGCATTCGTGTCTTCTTACGACACCACCCGCCGCGCTTCGCCCACTTGCCACAGCAGCAATGCCGGCACCGCGATGATCACGTCGCGCGCGCGTTTGAGCAGCGACAGCGCGAGCGCGGTCGCAGGCGGTAATCCGACGAGCGGGCCGATCAGCACATAGGCCGCCTCCTGCACGCCGATCGCGCCGGGGATGGCGAAGGCAACGCTGCGCAGCGTGAAGATCAGCGCCTCGATCATCAGCACCGCCCAGAGCGGCGTGCCCACGCCCATGAAGCGCAGCGCAATCCACGCCCCCGCAGCGCTCGCCAGCCAGGCGGCGAGATTGAACAGGAAAGCGGCGATGACGCGGCGTGGCTCGCGGTAGATCAGGTCGAGTTGGTCGCGGATCGCATCGGTCATCGCGACCGAGCCGGGCAGGATGCGGCCCCCAAGCTTCCCCGCCAGCGCCAGCACCGGCTTTTGCGCGAAGACGAACAGCGCCATCAACGCGATCATCGCCACCACCCCGCCGAGCGCGAGCGGGACGAGACCCTGCTGCACCGACTGATCGGTCAGTACCATCAGCAGCACCGCGACGCCCGCCAGCGTGAAGAGCAATTGCGCCGCCATTTCGGTGGTGAGGTCGGCGATCATCGACGCGTAGATCACCGGCTGCGGCACGCCGAACGCCGCCAGCGTCCGCGCGCCGACGACGAGGCCGCCGAGCTGCGAAAAGGGGAGGATGTCGGTCGCCGCTTCGCGCGTGGTGCGCGCCCAGACGAAGAGCGGCGCCCGGTGGGTGGGCTGGCCGGGCGCGACCGAGACCCAGGCTAGCCCGAGCAATCCGAGCACGCCGCCCGACCATAAAACGAAGCTCGCCATGCCGACCCATCCGATCGTCGCCATCGCGGTGGTGACCTGGCGCAGCCCGACGCTGCCGACGGTCACGGCGGCGACCGCGAGGCCGATGACGGTCGCGAGCAACAGCCCGATTTGCGCGGAGCGGTTCACAGATCGGCGAAGCGCGCGAGGGTGATGTGGCGTTCCGCCACGATCGCCCGCGCGGCCGGGTCGATCAGCGCGGTGAGCTCGGCCTCGTATTGGTAGCCGGGGGCGGACAGGGGATAGGGGCCGGTCGCGGGGTGGAGGTAAATCTCGCTCACGCCCTCGGGCAACGTTCCGAGCACGCTCTGTAGCCGCGCAGGCGTCATCGCGCCGGACCAGGCGAGCCCGAAGGTCCGATCGGGCACCTTCATCCCGGCGGCGCGGGCCGAGCGCTGAACGCGGCGCGCGAAGGGCTTGGCAATGTCGAAGCCGCCGACCGGCTCGGCGAGAAGCGCGCGTTCCTCGACGGGTGCGCGCAACGCCTTCATGCCGTGGCGCAGGCCGACCTTAAGCAACGTCGCACCGATCACCGGATGCAGATGCATATGCTTGTGCGAATTGACATGGTCGAGCGGCAGGTCGGTCGCGGCGAACAGCTCGAATTGCGCGTCGATCTCTGCCTCCAATTGACGCCGCACTGCAGGCCGCGCGACCAGCGCGAGCGCGACGGGGAGCGATTCGATGCGGAACGCGCCGCGTTCGTCGACCAGGTCGGGGATTTGCGATGGCGGCAGGGCGGGCGGCGTCTCCGCCAGCGCGACGTGCAGACCGACGCCGAGCGTGGGGTTGGCCCGCGCCCGCGCCACCGCGTCGGCAGCCGCAGCACCCGTCACCATCAGGCTGGTGACGGTCAGGATGCCCTCGCGATGTGCCTGTTCGACCGCTTGGTTGACCTCGGTGGATACGCCGAAATCGTCGGCGGTGATGATCGCGGTTTTCATCATCGGAAATCCACCCCGGCGAAGGCCGGGGCCCAGTCGGCACGGCCAAGCGGTTTAAGGGCAGCGCTCTCCAAGGTTCGTGGCGTAACTGGGCCCCGGCCTTCGCCGGGGGGGCGGGTCACAACCGGCAACCGATCACGCCGCCTCTTTCCGCCGCCGCAGGAAGTCGAAGAATTCGACGCCTTCGCGCAGGCGGCGCTTCATCATGTCCCAATCGGTCAGCATCTCGCGCACGATTTCCCAGATCTTGGACGGGCGGAAATAGAAGCGTTTGTAGAATTCCTCGACCTTGTCGAAAATGACCGCCGAGGAGAGATGCGGGTAGGATAGCTGCGCGATCTGGTTGCCGTCGTCGGTCAGCAAATCGTGCGACTTGTCGAACCAGCCATTTTCGATCGCCTGCTTGTACAGGAACGTGCCGGGATAGGGCGCCGCCAGCGACACCTGGATCGTGTGCGGATCGATTTCCTTGGCGTAGTTGATCGTTTCCTCGATCGTCTCGAGCGTTTCGCCGGGGAGGCCGAGGATGAAGGTACCGTGGATCGTCAGGCCGAGCGCGTGCGCGTCCTTGGTGAATTGCCGCGCGACGTCGACGCGCAGGCCCTTCTTGATGTTGTGCAAAATCTGCTGGTTGCCGCTTTCATAGCCGACCAGCAACACGCGGCAGCCGCCTTCCTTCATCGCCTTCAGCACCGGCTGCGGCACATTGGCCTTGGCGTTGCAGCCCCAGGTGACGCGGAAGCCGGGCGTGCCGAAGCCGAGCTTGCGCAGCTCGCCCGACAGCTCGACGACGAAATCATGCGCGTCGGCGAGCGTATCGTCGTCGAAGAAAATCTCGTTCACCTCGGGCATTTCGCGGAGGATGTATTTCACCTCCTCGATCACCTTGCCCACGCTTTGGTGACGGTAGCGATGTCCGCTGATCGTCTGCGGCCACAGGCAGAAAGTGCAGCGGCTCTTGCAGCCGCGCCCGGTGTAGAAGGACACGTACGGGTGGCGCTGATAGCCGCCATAATATTTCGAGGTATCGAGGTCGCGCTTGTAGATGGGCGAGACCATCGGCAGGATATCCATGTCCTCGATCTGTGCGCGGTCCTTGTTGCGGATGATTTCGCCATCGGGGGCGCGCCACGTGATGCCGTCGATTTCAGCGAGTGGGCGGCCTTCGGCGAGTTCAACGCAGGTGAAATCATATTCCTCGCGGCAGACGAGGTCGATCGCCTCGCACGCCTCAAGGCTGGCTTTGTCCTCGATCATCACTTTCGCGCCGACGAACGCGATCATGATCTTCGGGTTGCGCTCCTTGATCAGGCGGGCGGTGCGGATGTCCTGGTTGAAGCTCGGCGTCGAGGTGTGGAGGATGACGAGATCGCGCGTGTCGAATTCATGCGCGATATCCTCCCACGATTGGTCGTGCGCGGGCGCGTCGATCAGCTTGGAGCCTTCGACCATCGCGGCGGGCTGCGCGATCCAGGTTGGATACCAGAAGGACTTAACCTCGCGCTTCATCTGATAGCGCGCGCCGGCGCCGCCATCATAACCGTCGAACGACGGCGCTTGCAGGAAAAGGGTGCGCATCATGCCCGTTGCTCCGTAGCGGCCGCAATTCGACCGTCATCCTTCATATTAAGCGTCGCCCCGCGCCAATCAACCGAGCGCACGAAGGAGCCCGCGATATAGACCGCAAAGCTCATTAGATCATGCCCCGGCACCATCCAATACGGTGCGACCCGCTTCCCTACCGCTGCATCCACGCTCCGCACAACAACGAACCGCACGATCAGCGCTGCGACGATCAGCGAAAGGCCGATTTCGGGCGCATAGAGGCTTGCAAGACACGCCAGCGGCAACGGAATCGACACGATCGAGCCGACATAGGACCAGAAGCCGACGCCGCGCACCGTTGCGTGCCAGCGCACTTCATGCCGCCACAGCGCGCCGAGGCTGGTCTCGTCAAAGGCGTGCGTCACGAACATCGGCGGGACCGAGAGTTTGAGACCGAGCGCGATCACCGCCTGGCCGATCGCATGATCGTCGGCCAGCGTATCGGCGAAGCGCGCGAATCCGCCGATTTGCGCGAGTGTCGCGCGGCGCAGCGCGATCGTCGATCCCATGCACGGATCGGCGAGCTTGTACGCGACCGCGATCACGACGCCGATGATGAATTGATAGGTCAGCCCTGCTGCGCCGAAGCGCGACCAGAAACCGGCATCGCCGCGGCCACGGTACAGGCACGACACCAACCCGACATTGGGCCGGTCGAGTGCGTCCAGAACGCGGGCCAGATAATCGGGCGCGACCGCGATATCGCTGTCGCTGAGCACCAGAATATCGTGACGCGCCACCGCCATCATGTTGATGAGGTTGGAGACCTTGCCGCTCGCGCCGTGGACGGTGGCGTCGACGACGAGATCGATCTGCGCGGCCGGATAGGCCGCGCGCAACGCCTCGACCACCGCGATGGCCGGGTCGTCGGCGCGCTGGATACCGCATACCATCTGGACCGGGCCGTCATGGTCTTGCGTCAGGAAGGTCGCGAGATTGTCGAACAGGCGCGGTTCGGCACCGTAAAGCGGCTTGAGCAAGGTGACCGCGTCGCTGCGGCGCGGGGCGGCGGGCGGATCGGCGAAAAACCGGCGCAGCGCTCTGGCGGCGAAGAGTTGGTAGGCGATCCCCACGGCGGCCAGTGCAATCGCCAGCCAGCCAAGCGTTGCGCCTGCGATCGCGAAAATATGCTCCACGATTCTCCCCGTAGCGCCGCACGATGTCGCAAGCTAGACGGCCAAAATGAACAGCGCTGACATCACGCTCGTCACGGGCGTTTCCGGCTTCGTCGGATCGGCGGTCGCGCGGCGGCTGGCGGCATCGGGCGTCGCGGTGCGCGGGTTGGTGCGGGCGAGCAGCGCGCGGACCAATCTTGGCGATTTTCCGGGGCATCTGGTTGAAGGCGATGCGCGCGATCCCGCCGCGATGGCCGATGCGCTGGCGGGCGTGCGCTATCTCTACCACGTCGCCGCCGATTACCGGATCTGGGCACCCGATCCGGAAGAGATCGTCCGCAACAATCGGCTGAGCACGCAAAGTGTGATGGAGGCGGCGCTGGCGGCGGGGGTCGAGCGGATCGTCTATACCAGTAGCGTTGCGACGTTGCGGCCGGACCACGGAAAACCTGCGGATGAAACGCGCCCCGCCACGCCCGAACAGGCGGTCGGCGCGTATAAGCGCAGCAAGGTCGTGGCGGAGCGGCTGGTCGAGGCGATGGTCGCCGAACGCGGTTTACCTGCGGTGATCGTCAACCCCTCGACCCCGATCGGCCCGCGCGATGCGCGCCCGACGCCGACCGGGCGAATCATCGTTGAGGCCGCGTCGGGCCGCATGCCGGCCTTTGTCGAGAGCGGGCTCAACCTCGTCCATGTCGATGACGTTGCCGATGGTCACCTCGCCGCGATGGCGCGCGGACGCATCGGCGAACGCTATGTGCTGGGCGGGCAGGATGTGAGCTTGCGCGAGATGTTGGCGGTGGTGGCGGGGCTGGTCGGGCGCAAGCCGCCGACGATTCGCATCCCGACCGCGCCGCTGTTTCCGCTCGCCTGGGCCAATGAGCAGATTGCGCGGCTGACCGGCAAGGAGCCTTTTCTGACCATGGATTCGCTGCGCATGGCGGCGCACGACATGTATTTTTCGAGTGCCAAGGCGGAAGCCGAATTGGGGTACCGCGCCGGACATTATTCCGAGGCGCTGGCGGATGCGATTGCGTGGTTCCGGGAAGCGGGGATGATCGCGTGATCGTGCTTGGGCTGGCCTTGCTGTCGCTGGTGATCTGGCTGGTGCTGGTGTTCGCGCGCGATGACTTCTGGCTGACGGGGGAGGGGGATACGACATCGCCCGCGCGTGCTCCTGCGAAGGCAGGAGCCCTGGGCACCATGCGTCGCCCCCTCCACCCAGGGCTCCTGCCTGCGCAGGAGCACGATAGGGCATGGCCCTCCGTCACCGCCATTGTCCCAGCGCGCGACGAAGCCGAGGTCATCGCCCGCTCGATCGGCAGCCTTGTCGCGCAGGACTATCCCGGCGATTTCCGCATCCTTTTGGTCGATGATTCGAGTAGCGACGGCACTGCCGACATCGCGCGCGGCCTCGGGTCGGATCGGGTCGGCGTCGTGACGGGCGCACCGCTTGCGGCCGGGTGGACCGGTAAATTGTGGGCGGTCTCGCAAGGGATTGCCGCCGCCGGGGCGACGCCAGACTATCTCCTGCTCACCGACGCCGACATTGCGCACGCGCCCGATACGCTGCGCAGCCTCGTCGTTCGCGCGGTGGAGGACGACCGCGTGCTCGTCTCGCTGATGGCGCGGCTGCGCTGCGAAAGCCTGGCCGAGCGCGCTTTGATCCCGGCGTTCGTGTGGTTCTTCCAGATGCTCTATCCGTTCGCGAAGGTGAACCGGCGCGGCAACGGCTTTGGCGCGGCGGCGGGCGGTGTGATGCTCGTCAAGCGCACCGCCTTGGAAGCCGCAGGCGGAATCGCGGCGGTGCGATCGGCGCTGATCGACGATTGCGCTTTCGGCGCGCTAATGAAGAAACAAGGGGCGGTCTGGCTGGGCCTTACCGATCGTGCCGTTAGCATCCGGCGTTACGACACATGGGCCTCGGTCGCGGCGATGATCTCGCGATCGGCCTATGCGCAGCTTGGTTATTCGCCGCTGGTATTGGCGGGCACGACGATCGGCCTTGCGCTCACCTATCTCGCGCCGCCGCTGCTTGCGATTGGCGCGCGTGGAGCCACGCAATATGCCGCGATCGGTGCCTGGGCATTGATGGCGCTGGCGTTTCAGCCGATGTTGCGCTTTTACCGTCGCTCGCCACTTTGGGGACCAGCCTTGCCGTTGATCGCGACTTTCTATGCGGGATGCACCTTGTTGTCGGCTTGGCAGCATGTGCGTGGGCGCGGTGGCATGTGGAAAGGCCGCGTCCAGGCGGCGCTGACCGAGGATTTGACCGCATGAGCGCCGCCGCAGACCTCGCCTCGGGCAAGGGCCATAAGGACGAGAATTTTCCCGTCGCCTCTGCCTTGCTCAAGCGCGAACACCGCGCGCCGGTGATGGCCTTCTACCGCTTCGCGCGCGCGGCGGACGATGTCGCGGATAACGAAACGGCCTCGGCGGACGAGAAACTCGCGCTGCTCGGCGATATGCGCGCGACGATTGCGGGAACGCGCGACGCCGATGCGCCTTCGGCGGCTTTGCGCGAGACGATGGCAGGGCATGATCTGAGTTCGCAACACGCGCTCGACTTGCTCACCGCGTTCGAGCGTGATTGCAGCGTCGATCGCTATGCCGATTGGCCCGCCTTGATCGACTATTGCCGCTATTCGGCGATGCCGGTCGGGCGCTACGTGCTCGACGTGCATGGCGAGGACCCGGCGACCTGGGCCGCCAACGATGCGCTGTGCGCGGCACTGCAAGTGATCAACCATCTGCAGGATTGCGGGAAGGATTATCGCGCGATCGGGCGGGTGTATTTGCCGCTCGACGTGCTGGCGGCGCACGGTGCGGAGGTGACCGACCTGGGCAAGGATGAGGCAACGCCTGAATTGCGCGCCGCTTTGCGCGATCTGGTCGCGCGGACTGAGATTTTGCTGATGCGCTCGGCCGGCTTCGCGCGCGCGATCCGCGATAGGCGGCTCGGGGTCGAAGTCGCGATCATTCACCGGCTCGCAAGCGATCTGGTGCGGCGGCTGAAGACGCACGATCCACTGTCCGAGCGCGTCCATCACGGTAAGGCGGAGATGCTCGGCCTCGCGACGTTGGCGGCGGCGACGCAGTTGGTTAAGGGCCGGGGATGAACCCGGACACCACCCCCGCCGCGTTGCAAGCACAAGTCTCTGGCAGTTCCTTCTACGCCGGGATGCGCGTGCTGCCCAAGCCGCGGCGCGAGGCGATGTATGCGGTCTACGCGTTTTGCCGCGCGGTCGACGATATTGCCGATGACGAAATCGGCGAACGGGCGGAGCGCGCCGAACAGCTCGAGGCATGGCGCGCCGATATCGAATCGCTCTACGCGGGCGGAGCGCCGGGCCGGGCGGCACTGGTCGCGACAGCGGTGCGCGAATTTGCACTCGACAAGGCCGATTTCCTCGCGGTGATCGACGGCATGGCGATGGATGTCGAACACGACATGCGCTGGCCGACCTTCGACGAGCTCGATCTGTATTGCGACCGCGTCGCCTCGGCGGTCGGGCGCTTGTCGGTCAAGATTTTCGGGATGGAGCATGCGGTTGGGATCGAGCTTGCCTACCATCTCGGCCGCGCGCTGCAATTCACCAACATCCTGCGCGATGTCGATGAGGATGCCGATATCGGCCGCGTCTATCTGCCGTCTGAACCGCTACTCGCGGCGGGGATCGAGTTGCTCGACCCGATCACCGTTGTCGGCGATCCTCGCGTCGATGCGGCGGGCCGGTTTCTGGCGGCCAAGGCGCACGAGCATTTTCGTGCCGCCGAGGCGATCCTGGCGGCGCGTCCGAAGGGGCATTTGATCGCGCCGCGCCTGATGGCCGCAGTCTATGCCCCGATCCTGGTGCGGATGGAGGCGATCGGCTGGGCCCCGCCGCGCACGCGGATCAAGGTCAACAAACCGGCTTTGCTGTTCACCGTCCTGAGGCTGTGGCTGTTCCGGTGACGCCACGCGTCAGGATTGTCGGCGCGGGGATGGCGGGTCTCGCCGCCGCGGTCGAGCTCGCGCGGCGTGGAATCGCCGCCGATCTGGTCGATGGCGCGGCGCAGGCCGGTGGACGCTGCCGCAGCTATCACGATCCGCAGCTTGGCCGCACGATCGACAATGGCAACCATCTCGTCCTGTCGGGCAATCGTGCGGTCGCCGACTATCTCGCGACGATCGGCGCGAGCGATCGGTTGAGCGGTCCGCTCCATGCCGACTTCGCCTTCGTCGACCGCGTGACTGGCGCGCGCTGGTCGGTGCGCGCGAATGACGGGCCGCTGCCGTGGTGGATCTTCCGCGACGGCAGACGCGTGCCGGGGACGCGGGTGTGGGATTATCTGCGGCTCGCGGGCTTGCTGTCGGGCAGACCGGGGCAGACCGTCGGCGACCGGATCGCGCCGCGGGGCGCGGTATGGGACAAATTGCTCGAGCCGGTGTTGCTTGCGGCGCTCAATACGGCGGCGGTGGACGGTTCGGCGATGTTGGCGGCGGCGGTGATTCGCGAATCGCTGGGGAAGGGCGGACGCGCGAGCCGTCCGCGCATTGCCGAACCGACGCTGGCGGCGGCGTTCGTCGATCCCGCGATCGACTGGCTAGCGACGCGGGGGACCGCTCTAACGCTCGGGCGGCGCTTGCGGGCGCTGCGCTTCGATGGCGACCGGGTCGCGGCGCTCGATTTCGGGGCGGGGGAGGAGCCGGTTGCTGCAGATGAGACGATCATCCTCGCGGTGCCGCCGTGGGTCGCGGCCTCGCTTGTGCCCGATCTTACGGTCCCCGATGATTTCCGCGCGATCGTCAATGCGCATTTCGCGTTCGTGCCCCCGCCGGGCACCCCGCCGATGATCGGCGTCATCGGCGGTACGGCCGAGTGGATTTTCGCCTTTCCCGATCGGCTGTCGGTGACGGTGAGCGCGGCCGACCATCTCGTTGATACCGACCGGTTGGA
Source organism: Sphingomonadales bacterium (assembly GCA_038327465.1). Taxonomy (GTDB): domain Bacteria; phylum Pseudomonadota; class Alphaproteobacteria; order Sphingomonadales; family Sphingomonadaceae; genus Sphingomonas. Next base: position 77,950 of record JBBQLB010000009.1, read on the forward strand.
ACTCGCGATGCGCTTCTGGTCTGATATCGCCGCGATTCACAATCTGCCCGCGACACTCCCGCCATGGCAGATCGTCAAGGAAAAGCGCGCCACCTTTGCCGCGACGCCTGCGCAGGACGCGAAGCGCCCGTCCGCCACCACGCGCTTCCGCAACCTGTTTTTGGCGGGGGACTGGACGCAAACCGGCCTGCCCGCGACGATCGAGGGTGCGATCCGATCGGGGGAGCATGCCGCGCGCTTGGCGTCGGGCGTGCTACTCGGCTAGAGCAAGGCGATGGGGACCGATACGATAGACCGCATGAGCCTGGTCGACGAGGCTGACGCGACCGCGACGCGCGCTGCAACCGCGCTCGGCAGCTTGCAACGCGCCGATGGGCATTGGGTGTTCGAGCTCGAAGCCGATGCGACGATCCCCGCCGAATATGTGTTGCTCCGCCACTATCTGGGGGAGCCGCGCGATGCCGAGATCGAGTGCAAGATCGGCGTCTATCTGCGCCGGATCCAGTCCGATGCGCATCACGGCTGGGGCCTGTTCCACGGCGGCGCCTTCGATGTCAGCGCGAGCGTGAAGGCCTATTTCGCGCTGAAAATGATCGGCGATGATGTGGATGCCCCGCACATGGCGCGCGCCCGCGCGGCGATCCACAAGGCTGGCGGCGCGGCGTCGGTGAATGTGTTCACGCGGATTCAGCTTGCGCTGTTCAATGCCGGGCCGTGGTCGGTCGTGCCGACCTTGCCGGTCGAACTGATCCTGCTGCCACGCTGGTTCCCGGTGCATCTGTCGAAAATGTCGTATTGGGCGCGCACCGTGATCGTGCCGCTGCTGGTGCTGGCGGCGAAGAAGCCGGTCGCGCGCAATGAATCCGGCGTACGGGTCGATGAACTCTACACCACGAAGCGCGCGCCCTTGGTCAGCAAGGCGGCGGGGACGCAGCGCGCGTGGACCGCGTTTTTCAACGGGCTCGATGTCGTGCTCAAGGCGGTCGAGCCGCTGTGGCCCAAGGGCACACGCGAACGGGCGGTGCAGGCGTGCGTCGCCTTCGTGACCGAGCGCCTCAACGGCGAGGATGGCCTTGGCGCGATCTATCCGGCGATGGCGAACAGCGTGATGATGTTCGATTGCCTCGGCGCTGCGGCGGATCATCCGGCGCGAGCACTGGCACGAACGTCCGTCGAAAAGCTGCTCGTGGTGAAGGATGACGAAGCCTATTGCCAGCCGTGCGTATCGCCGGTGTGGGATACCGCACTCGCCGCGCATGCGATGCTGGAGGCGGGCGGCGATGACGCCGAGCGCCGTGCGGCTGCGGGGCTGGCGTGGTTGAAGCCGCTGCAAGTGCTCGACGTGAAGGGCGATTGGGCGGACGAAAAGCCCGATGTCCGCCCGGGCGGCTGGGCGTTTCAATATAACAACGCGCATTACCCCGATCTCGACGACACCGCCGTGGTGGTGATGGCGATGGACCGGGTGAAGGAGCGGGTTGGTCCTACGTATGACGACGCCGTCGCGCGCGGGGTGGAATGGACTGTCGGGTTGCAAAGCAAGGACGGCGGCTGGGGCGCGTTCGATGCCGATAACAGCTATCATTACCTCAACAACATCCCCTTTGCCGATCATGGCGCGTTGCTCGATCCGCCGACCAGCGACGTCACTGCGCGCTGCGTGTCGATGCTTGCGCAATTGGGCGAGACTGACAGCCCGCGGATGAAGGCGGCTTTGGCCTTTCTCGAAAAGGAGCAAATGCCCGACGGATCGTGGTTCGGGCGCTGGGGCGTGAATTACATTTACGGGACGTGGTCGGTGCTGTGTGCGCTTAATGCGGCCGGGCTGGGCGAGAAGCATCCGATGGTGCGCAAAGGCGCCGACTGGTTGCTGTCGATCCAGAATCTCGACGGGGGTTGGGGCGAGGATTGCGAGAGCTATGCGCTCGATTACACCGGCTACACGCCCGCGCCCTCGACTGCGTCGCAGACCGGCTGGGCGCTGCTCGCGCTGATGGCGGCGGGGCGGGTCGATCATCCGGCGGTCGAGCGCGGCGTGCGGTATCTGATCGCGACGCAAGCCGAGGATGGGCTGTGGGGCCAGGAGAAATATACCGGCGGCGGTTTCCCGCGGGTCTTCTACCTGCGCTATCATGGCTATCCGGCGTATTTTCCACTGTGGGCGGTGGCGCGGTTTCGCAATTTGAAGCGCTCGAACAGCGCGCATGTGGCGTTCGGGATGTGACGCTGCTGGTCGCGTGCGGGTTGCAGCGCGAGGCGGCGATCATCAAACGGGTCGGCGTGATTCCGGTTGCGGGCGGCGGCTGCGCACAAGCGCTTGAAAACAAGCTTGAGGATACGATCACCGAATATGCCAGCACAGGCTGGCATTTCGGGGCAGTCTTGTCGTGCGGTGTGGCGGGGGCGCTCGATCCTAAGCTAAGGCCTGGGGATGTGGTGATCGGGTCCTTGTTCTCCGGCGAAGGCCGGAGCCCTGGATTATTGAGTGCGGCGCCCGCAACCCAGGGCTCCGGCCTTCGCCGGAGAACATTGGTGGAATGGCTCGCTGAACACCTCCCCCACGCCCATCGCGGCACCATCATCGGCGCAGACTCGATCATCGCCTCGGCCGCCGAAAAAGCCGCGCTCTACGCAAAGACCGGCGCAATCGCCGTCGACATGGAATCGCACATCGCCGCGCGCGTTGCCGAGCGCCACAACCTCCCCTTCGCGATTCTCCGGACGATTTCCGACACCGCTGATCACGCGCTGCCGCCCGCAGCCCTCGTCGGGATGAACCCCGATGGCAGCGTCGCGCTCGGCGCAGTGCTGGCGTCACTCGCGCGCGATCCGCGCCAATTACCCGCGCTGATCCGCACCGGGCGCGATGCCGGTGCGGCGTTCCGTAGCTTAGGCCGCGCGCTGCGTGCGCTTGAAGCCCTCGGGATCGGCCGCCTTGATCTTCGCGAGCTCGGCCTCGACATGCGTTGAGTGCACATCTTCGGCGGGCCGGGCGTGCGACAAATCGATGTCGGGTGCCATCGGCCCTTCGGTGCGGATGCCGCGGCGACTGACCGTGAACATCTTCAGCGGGTTGCGCACGGCATCCGCGGCAGCAGTGCCCTCGAACCCGCAATGCACCATGCAGTTCGAGCATTTTTCATATTTGCCGACGCCATATTGGTCCCAATCGGTCCCCTCCATCAGCTCGGAGAAGGTTTCGACATAGCCTTCGCCGACGAGGTAGCAGGGCTTCTGCCAGCCGAACACGGTGCGCAGCGGCATCGACCATGGCGTGCATTCATAGGTCTGGTTGCCGGCCAGGAAATCGAGGAACAAGGGCGAATTGGTGAAGGTCCACGCGCGCGCGCCATCGCCGCGCTTGAACACGTCGCGGAAGAAGTTTTTCGTCCGCTCGCGCGTGAGGAAATGCTCCTGATCGGCGGCGCGTTCGTAAGAATAGCCAGGCGAAATGGTGATCTCGACGCCGCGCTTTTCCATTTCGTCGAAGAATCCGGCAAGCCGTTCGGACGAGGCACCGTCGAACACGGTGCAATTGACCTGCACGCGGAAACCCTTGGATTTCGCCAGTTCGATTGCCTCGATCGCGACGTCGTAGGTGCCGTCCTGGTCGACCGCATGATCGTGCATGCCCTGATCGCCATCGAGATGGATCGACCAGGTGAAGAACGGCGAGGGCTTATAATCGTCGATCTTTTTCTTGAGCAGCAAGGCGTTGGTGCAGAAGATCACGAACTTCTTTTTCGCGAGATACCCTTGCACGATCTTGGGCATATCGCGGTGGAGCAAGGGCTCCCCGCCCGCGATTGAGACGGCGGGCGCGCCGCATTCGTCGATCGCTTCCATACACTGTTCATAGCTCAACCGCTGGTTGAGGATCGCATCGGGATAATCGATCTTGCCGCAGCCGGGGCAAGCGAGATTGCAGCGCAGCAGCGGCTCCAGCATGAGCACGAGCGGGTATTTGCCGCCCTTGATCTGATTCTTGAGCGTGTAAGCGCCGATGCGCACGAGTGGGGCGAGGGGAAGCGTCATGGCTGTTCCTATGCGCCGATTGTGGCGAATTTGGTAGAGGCTGCTTTCGCAGGCGGCCCGCGCAATTCGCGGGGCAGCCCGAATTCGAGCGATTCCTCGACGCCGGCGAGCTGCGTCACCTCGACCGGGCCGAGCTTGCGGAGCGCATCGATCACGCTGTCAACCAGTTCGTCGGGGGCGGAGGCCCCCGCGGTCAGGCCGACACGCGCGACACCGTCAAACCAGGCTGGATCAATCGCGCTGCCATCGGCGACGAGGTAGCTTGGCAAACCTTCATCCGCGCCGAGATCGCGCAGGCGGCTGGAGTTCGAGCTGTTTTCCGAGCCGACGACGAGCAGCAGATCGGCAACCTTGCACAGGTCGCGCACCGCGCTCTGGCGGTTTTGCGTGGCGTAGCAAATCTCCGAAACGTCCGGCCCGACCAAATTGACGAAGCGGTTGGCAAGCGCCGCGATCACGTTCTTCGTGTCGTCCACGCTCAGCGTCGTCTGGGTGATATAGGCGACCGGCGCATCATCGGGCAGATCGAGCGCGGCGACATCGGCCTCGGTCGAGACGAGCAAGACCGGCGCATCAACCTGACCGCGCGTGCCGACGACTTCGGCATGGCCCTCATGGCCGATCATCACCAGCGTGCGGCCTGCCTTGGCATAGCGGCGGCCCTGCAAATGGACCTTGGTCACGAGCGGGCAGGTAGCGTCGAACACGGGCAGATTGCGCGCCTTGGCCTCTTCCTCAACCGTCCGTGCGACGCCGTGCGCGCTGAACACTGTCATCGCGCCGTCGGGCACATCCGACAGTTCCTCGACGAAGACCGCACCCTTTGCGCGCAGCGTATCGACGACGTGGCGGTTATGGACGATTTCGTGCCGGACATAGACCGGCGCGCCATAGCGATCGATCGCGCGCTCGACGATCTCGATCGCGCGCACGACCCCGGCGCAGAAACCGCGCGGGTTTGCCAGAATTACCTGCAAGTAAAGTCCCTTCCGTCCACTCAAGGGCCGCCTACACCGCAGCACACCTTACAGCGTGGCCGTGCGAACGTCACCTATGCCTCCCAATGTGCACTCTAGCCGCGTCGCAGCATAAAGAAAGCCGGAAAACCCGTCCCCTCCACGCCCGCATCCGTCGCCTCGGCTCTTAACGGCACACGACGGGTGGTTCATCGGCGCGACAACGATTTGTGCTATTGCACGCGCGGTGATACCGCCCCGCCGAAGCAAGCGGGGCATCGCCAAATGTCCCAAAGGAGCTTTCGATGACCTTTCCCAGCCGTATTTCCGTGCGCGCAAGCCTATCCGTGGCGGCGTTGCTGATCGCCGGCCCGGCCTTGGCGCAAGTCGATCCGGCGCGCGCACCCGTGCAAGCACTCGACGATGGCTTGCTGGCAATCATGAAGGGCGGCAGCGGTTTGGGCGCGGCGGGGCGCGCGGCGAAGATCGGCCCGGTGGTCGATCAGACGTTCGACATCGGCTTGATCACGCGGCTGTCGGTCGGGCCGGATTGGGTGAAGATCGCGCCCGCCGATCAGGCTGCGCTCGTGACCGGAATGCGCCGCCTTACGGTCGCGCAATATGCGGCAAACTTCAGCAGCTATTCCGGGCAGAGTTTTACGATCGACCCCAAGGTCGAGGCTCGTGGGGCGGACAAGCTTGTGCGCACGACGCTGTCGGCACCGAAAGAAGAGAGCGTCGCGATCGGCTATCGTTTACGCCAGAGCGGCGGCAAATGGCGGATCGTCGATGTCTATTACCGCAACGCGATCAGTCAGCTGGCGACGCGCCGTGCCGATTTCGAGAGCATTTTTGCCAAGGGTGGGGCGAAGGCGTTGATCTCGCACATCGACGCGCTTGTCGCGAAAAGCGGGCGTTAAAGACGGTGCGGACCCGGGGGGGGAGCGTCGCACTGGCGCTGACGATCGCGCTGTCGAGTGTCCCGGCGGCGGGTCAGGAGGCTACGCCCGCGCCAATCGCGGTCGCCGCACAGGCGCAACCTGTCGCGGCGCCCGCCGAATCGGACGCGCGCCCGAAGCGTCGGCATGCCAAAGGGGATTCGCTTGAGGGCTTCAACCGGGCGATGTTCTCGGTCCATCAGGTGCTCGACCGGATCTTTTTCCGACCGGTGGCGATGGCGTTCAAGACGATCGTGCCAAAGGTTGTGCGCAAGGGCATCCGGCACTTTTTTTCGAACATCGGCGAGCCGCTCGTCTTCGCCAACGACGTGTTGCAGTTGAAACCGAAACGCGCGGTCAAGACATTCGGGCGGTTTCTGATCAATTCGACCGTCGGCATTGGCGGTGTGCTCGATGTCGCCAAGACGCAAGATTTCCGGCTGCCACATCACGACAACAGCTTTGGGGATACGCTTGGCCGCTACGGGGTCGGGCCGGGGCCGTACATCTTTCTGCCGCTGGTCGGGCCGAGCACGCTGCGCGATCTCGGTGCGGGGATCGCGGAGGGGCAGGTGCTGCCGTTTACGATCGGCACCCCGTTCGATCGCGCCGAGTACCGCATTGCCGAACCGGTGCTGACCGGGCTCGACCTGCGCGCCGAATCGGATGATGCGTTGAAGGCTTTGCTGGGCGGCGCGATCGACCCCTATGCGACCTTGCGTTCGGCCTATCTGCAGGATCGTGCGGTGGAGATCGATGCATTACGCGATGGCGCCAAGCCTGCGGTAAGCCCGCTCGACGATCCGTTGACCGATCCCGCTGGTGAAGCGCCGGGGGCGGCAGCTGTGCCGAACGATGATTTTCCCGCCGACCCGGCACCACCGGTTGAACCGACGCCGTCGGCTGAACCGGCACCGGTGCCAGCGACGCCCGCGCCTTAGGCTTTCTTTGCGCGCGGCGGGCCGAGTAAGGCGGGCTCGAAGATCAACGCGCACACCAGCGTCCAGGCCAGCGAGATCATCAGGATCTTGCCCATGCTTGCGGTGCCGGGATGCTGTGACAGCCACAGGCTGCCGAACGCGCTGCCCGTCGCCAGCGCGCTGAACAGGACGGCGCGGGCCAGGCTCGATTGCAGCAGGTCAGTCGCACCCGCGCGCCATGCCATCACGAAATAGATGTGAAACGCGACGCCAACGCCGAACAGCAACGGGAAGGCGATGATGTTGGCGAAGTTGATCGGTTGCCCGATCAGCACGCAGCTACCCAGCGTCAGGAACCCCGACAATACGACCGGGGCGAGCGTAAAAGCCACCTCCTTCACGTCGCGCAGCACGAGGAACAGCAGGCCGCTGACCAAAGCGAGCGCGATGATACCGGCTTGGACGAAGGCCCAGGCGACCGTACCCGCCGCCTCCTGCGTCGCGACGGGCAAGCCGCTCGCGCTCGGTGCAACGGCGCGGACCGCCTTGGTGAAGCGGCGCAGCACGGCATTGTCGTTGCTGTCGCCCTTGGGGAAGACCTGCACCAGCGCACGACCGTCCTTCGCTACCCAATTTCCCGCGATTTCGGACGGCAGCGTTTCGCGCGTCACCGCTTCGGCCTGCAACGCCGAACGGATCTGATCGAGCATCGTGCCGAGCGGGGTGACGAGCAGGGCGGCCGCCTTATCGCGTTCAGCCGGAGCGGCTTTTGCCAACCGATCGAAGGCGGCGGCGAGACGGACCGCGTTGCGCGCCGCCGGATCAACGCCCTTTGGCGCGATCGCGCGAAGGTTTTGCGCGACGCTGGCAAGCGCGGCGGCATTGGCGGGGTCACTCGGCGGTGGGGTCAGGTCGAACGGGTTGACCGTCGCATCGAGTAGGAGCGAGGCATCCTGCACCACCGCCAGCTTCGCGTCCTGATCCACGGGCACGAAGCTGTCGACCGACACCGCCTCCGCGACTTCGGGCAGCGCGGCGAGTTTCGCCGTAAGCGCGCGGGCGGCTTGCGGGTTAGCCGTCAGCACGTTGATGGTGTTGGGGGTACGCAGTGGATCGCGCATCAAATCCATCAAGGCCCGCATCGCGGGACCATCCTTGGCGCGCAAATGCAGCGGGTTGAAATCGAATTGCACCAGCGGCAGCAACGCGATGCTTCCCGCCATCGACAGGCCGAACGCCCAAAGCACGGTCTTGCGGTGCGTCGCCAGCCAGCGGTCGAGCGGTGCCGCTTCGCTGAAGCCGACCTCGCGTTGTGGCGCGCCGGGTTTGAGCAGCATCAACATCGCCGGAAGCACGGTAACGCTCGCGATCAGCGCCACGATCATGCCGAGGCCCGCGATGATGCCGAGTTCGGCGATCCCGATGTAATCGGTCGGCAGGAACGCGCCGAAGCCCAGAAACACTGCCCCCGCGGCAAGCGCGAGCGGAGCGCCGAGCGCGACCGCCGCGCGTTCCAGCGCTGCGCCGGTCGCCGCGCCATCGATCCGCTCGGCATTGAAGCGCACCGCAATCTGAATCCCGAAATCGACGCCGAGGCCGACAAACAACGGAATGAACGCCACCGAAATGAGGTTGAGCGCACCGACCGCGAAGAGACCGAGCGCGGTCGTCACGACCAACCCGGCCATGATCGTAACCACAATCGCCGCCACGATTTTCGCCGAGCGCGTCGCGAACCACAAGGTCACGAGCATCGCCGCTGCCATCACCAGCCCGACAAAGCCGATATTCTCCTCCAGCGTCGCGAATTCCTCGTCGGCGAGCGGGACTTCGCCGGTCGTGCGGACCGTGATGCCGTGCGCCGTATCGAGGCCCAGCGTCACAGCTTGCTTGGAGATCGCCGCGACCGCGTCCTCACCCGGCTGCAACGCCCCGTAATCGAGCTTGGGCTGCGCGAGGATCAGGCGACGGCGGGGGGCAGCGGTGCTGGCGCCGGGTTCGGCGAACAGTTCCTGCCACGAGAAATAGGCTGGCGAGCCCTGGGCCGAGGCATCGAGCGCGTCGGCCATCGTGCGCATCGGCCGATCGATCCGCGACAAGGGAATGTCGCCGCGCTCGACTCCTGTCAGCATCGTCGCAAAAGCATCCGCCACGCCGCGCAGCGACGGGTCGCTCGCGAGCGGGCCGAGCAATGGCTGCGCGTCGATCAGCGCCTTGGTCGATGCTTTGACTTCAGCGGTCGATCCGAACAGCAACCCTTCACGGTCGAAGAAAGCGCCGCCATCGGGCCGCTGTACGCTGCGGAAATGCGCGGTGTCGGCGGCAAGTGCGGCCGAGAGTTTGACCGTCGCTGCCTCGGCCAGCTCAGGCGTCTTGCCGTCGACGATCACCAGCAACACATCGCGCAATTGCGGGAAGGCGGTTTCGACCGATTTTTCGTTTTTGCGCCACTCGATCTCGGGCGAGATCAAGGCGGCGGTATCGGTGGTCATCGCAAAGTGGCTGGCGGCGAACAGCATTGCACCAGCCACCAGCGCGAGGCACGCGGCCAGCACGGCGAAAGGCCGCCGCACGCCGAGCGCGACGAGCCGTTGTAGCGCGCGGGCGATCACTTGCTCGCGGTCGTCGCCGGTGCATCAGGGCCAGTGAAATAGCGCAGTCGCAACCGGATCGTGCGCTCTTGCCCGTCATAGTCGAAATAGGCCTCTTCCCATTTGGGCGGACCGAGGCGGATCTTGGCGTCGTTCGAGAAGCCGACGCCTTCTTTGGGGATGCCGAACAATGCGCGATCGACCTTGCCATTGCCATTCTGGTCGTAAAACACCTGCGCGGCATAGCGACCGGGCTTGAGTCCGGTGAGCGTCACCGTCGATTGACCGATATGGGCGGGGCCATCGGCGGCGACCGGGCAATCGTTCAGGAACTGTTTTTGCGTGCACAGATCGACATGGACGCGTCCGGTGCGATCCCGAACATTGTCGACGGCGACGTGGAGCACGCCGCCCGATTGACCCGCAGCCACCGCACACAACGGTAGCGTGGCGAGAAGAAGTTTAGCGACGCGCGCACGCGTACCGGGAGCGAAACGAATCATATTTGGCCTTTAAACCAATTTAGGGCCGGAATGGAACCACCCGCCGCAGGGCCGCGCGCTTTTGCGGATTGTGGCTGAACGGCGGATTAAGCCGTTGTGCTTCAGCCGAAAATATCGTCCAGCGCGGCATTCGCGGGGCCGTCCTTCCAGTTGCGCAATTCGACATACAGCGCGGTCTGGATGGCGCCGGCAAAGGTGATCGACACGGTGTTGAACGCAGCCGACAGCATCGCTGGAAAAGTCGACGGACCCGCCGCTTGTGCTGCGGCCAAATTCTGAATCCCGCCAAATGCGAAAATAACCGCGATTCCCGCAACCGCGGCGACGGCGTACAGCACCAACAGCAGGATCAGCTGGAGCGCGAAGATATTCCAGCGCGCGCCCTTGGTGAGTGCGGCACTGCGCCCGAGTGCGCCAAACACGCCGGTATCTTCCGCCACCAGCACCGGTGCCGCGACTGACCAGGCGACATAGAGCATCACCCCAGGCACGATCAGCAGCAACGATGCAAAGCCGATCGCAATCGCCATCAGAATGACCAGGATGAACAGCGGCAATATCTTGCGCAGTCCGGCAAAGGCCGCCGCTCCGAACGTGACCGATTCGCCGTCGCTATGGGCGACGGTCACACGCACCAACGCGCCCTGTGCGAGAATCGAGAAGGCGATCGCAAGCACCCCAACGCCGACCGATATCGCGATCCTGGTCGGGCTGAACTCCGTCGCCTGCGCGAATCCGCTGCCTTGCATAGCAATATTCAGCAGAAAACCGGGCAACGCCCCGAACAGGAAGGCGATCCCGAACATCAGCACCGGCTGCGCGCCAATCGTTCCGAAGGCGCGACTGAATACGCGGCCGATCGACATACGCCGATCCGACATTTCTGCGATACTCGCCATAGTAAGTCCCCCCGGTCTGTGGATTAAACGTCTGACGGTGCGCTTCATCTCTGTCCAGCGCATTTTGTCGATTGCGCGGACGTGGAGTTGGTTTAATCTCAGTCAGGTAGCGACACATGCTGCGGGGGAAATTCACGTGAGCGGGGGGACAGCGCAGCAGGTGGCGACAGCTACCGACCGGTTCGCCGCTGCCCATGCTGCATTGAAGGCGGATCCGACGGTGCAGTTCACGCTGCAGCGCGCGCCACCGCCGCCACAGCCGCCGGCCTGGCTCGACGCGTTCTTCAAATGGCTGGGGCAGGTGTTGGAGCCGGTCGGGCGCTTCTTTGCCTGGATCGACAGCTTTTTTCCGAACTGGCCGTTTGCGCGGATTTTCCTGTGGAGCGTGCTGGCGGTCGTCGTCGCGCTGATTGCCTGGGGTGTGTATCAGCGCATCCGCTATGGCGAATGGCGCCTGCCGCGCCGCATTGCACTGCGTCCGACGGCGGTCGCGGCGGAAGAAGAGGAATGGGCCCCCGACGCCGCGCCGGTGCGCGAATGGCTGCGCGAGGCCGATGCGATGGCGGCGGCAGGGCGCTATGCCGAGGCCGTGCACCATTTGTTGTTCCGATCGATCGAGGACATTGCGCGACGACGGCCACGACTGGTGCGTCCGGCGCTGACCAGCCGCGAGCTGAGCGCCTCCGACGCGCTGCCGCCGCCGGCGCGTGATCTGTTTGCCGGGATCGCACGGCTGGTCGAACGCAGCCTGTTCGGCGGGCGCGCGGTCGATGCCACCGACTGGACCGGCGCGCGTGCCGCTTATGCCGATTTCGCGCTGCCGGGGACGTGGCGCGCATGAGCGACGTCGCGATCGGAGCGCCACCCGGCGCGCGCGGCGGGGGCGCCTTCACGACCCGCACCGTCGCGATTCTGATCGCGGTCGGCATGATGACCTTTGTCGCGATGCTCGTGCTCGGGGCCTATGCGCCGGATTTGCGTTCGGGCCGCAATGGCGGCGCGCATGCGCTGTCGAATGCCGCGATCGGCTATAGCGGCATCGTGCGGCTGGCCGAGGCGACGGGGCGTAACCCGCAGATCATCCGCGACCCGCGCAAGCTCGATACCGAGGACCTCGTCGTGCTGACGCCAGAGGCCGCCGCGACCGACATGAGCAAGGTGCTCGAGAGTCGGCAAGTCAAGCCGACGCTGGTGATCCTGCCGAAATGGGAAACTGTCGCGGATCGCTTCCATCCCGGCTGGGTTCGTTTCGTCGCGTTGAAGGACAGGTCCGAACCGGACGGCGTACTTGCCCCGAAAAACCTGTTGAAGACCTGGCGCTATTCGAGCGGTGGGCGTCCGTTGGTGGGCTTGTCCTGGCTGCCCGCCAATCTGCGCTTTCGCGGACCCAAGCCGGTTCAGACGATCACCGGGCCGGATTTGAAGCCCCTCATCACCGACGACCAGGGGCATATCGTGCTCGGGCAGATCGGCGAGCATCCCTTTTACGTGCTGGCCGATCCCGATCTGTTGTCGAACATCGGCATGCGCGATGCCGGACAGGCGCGTGCGGCGCTCGAACTGCTCGATTTTCTTAATTCGACCGGCGCGAAATCGATCTCGTTCGACGTGACGCTCAACGGCTTCGGGCATGCGCCTAGCCCGCTCAAGCTGGCGTTCGATCCGCCGTTTCTCGCCATGACACTGGCAATTGCGATTGCTGCGCTGTTGGCGGGAATTCAAGCGACCGCACGTTTCGGCGCGGCGCGGCGGCGCGCGCGGGCGATTGCCTTTGGCAAGACCGCGCTGATCGATAATGCCGCCGCCTTGGTGCGCAAAGCCGGGCGGCACGGCGCGCTGGGGCCCCGCTATCTCGATCTGGTGCGGGAGCGCGCGCGGACTGTCTTCGGTGTGCCGTTGCGGCTGCGCGATCAGGCGTATGATACGTATCTGGACCGGTTGGGCGGGCGCGCGCGCTTTTCCGAATTGGCCGAACAAGCGCGGGTCGCGACCGATCCGCGCGCGATGTTGCAAGCGGCGCAAGCGCTGCACCACTGGTTATGGGAGAAATCACGGTGACCGTAGAAGACGTCAAGGCGCTCGCCGCAGACATCCGCACTGAGATTGGCAAGGCCGTGGTCGGGCAGGAGGCGACGGTCGATATCCTGCTCGTCGCCTTGTTCGCGGGCGGGCATGTGCTGCTGGAAGGGCCGCCGGGCACCGCCAAGACGCTGCTGGCACGCAGTTTCGCGCGCGTTATCGGGCTCGATTTCGGGCGGATCCAGTTTACCCCGGATCTGATGCCCGGCGACATCATCGGCGCGAACCTGTTCAACTTCCAGACCAGCACCTTCACGCTCACGCGCGGGCCGATCTTCACCGATTTGCTGCTCGCCGACGAAATCAACCGCACCCCGCCCAAGACGCAAGCGGCGCTGCTCGAGGCGATGCAGGAGCGCACCGTGACGATCGACGGCGAAAGCCTCGCGCTCGGCGACCGCTTCATGGTGGTGGCGACGCAAAACCCGATCGAGCAGCAAGGCGTCTATCCGCTGCCCGAGGCGCAGCTCGACCGCTTCTTGTTCAAGCAGACGGTCGACTATCCAAGCGCCGCCGAGGAACGCCGCATCATCGCCGCGCATGGATCGCACGGCAATGCGATGGCGCCCGAAGATTGGGGCGTCGCGGTCATCGCGAATGCGGGCGTGATCGGCGAGGCGATCGCCGCTGTCGCGCAAGTCCGGCTGGTCGATGAAGTGATCGACTATATCGCGGCGCTGATCCGCGGCACGCGCGATGTCGCCGATCTGGAGAGCGGCGCGAGTCCGCGGGCCGGCGCCATGCTGGCAGGTGCAGCGCGCGCCCGCGCGGCGCTCGACGGGCGCGATTTCGTGATTCCTGATGATGTGAAGGCGCTTGCGCCGGCCTTGCTGCGCCACCGGCTGATCCTGTCGCCCGCTGCCGAAATCGACGGCCGCGCGATCGAGGATGTGGTGACGAGCATCATCGAAACGATCGAAGCGCCACGGTGAGGTTTTTAGCAGAAAAGGCACTTGTGCTCCTGCGCAGGCAGGAGCCCTGGGTTCGAGGCGTGTCGCCCGTTACCCAGGGCTCCTGCCTGCGCAGGAGCACGACAGGTGACCTTCGGTGATCTACCCCACGCGCACGGCTGTGCTGGCGGCGGCGGCGGGGGCGCCGGTTGCCTTGCTGGTCGCCGTCGCTTTGCCCGATCGCTGGTTCGTCGGACTCGCCTGGCCAGTTGCGGTGCTCGTGCTGACGTTGTTCGATGCCGTGAGCGGCCTGCGCGTCGGTACGGTGAAGCTCGCGCTGCCGTCGAGCGCTGCCGTCGGTGCGACAATCGACGCGACGGTTAGCGTCGTACTCGAAGGTCCCCGCGCGCCGGCCGCCGCCGAAGTTGCGATCGGTGCTAGCCCGTTGCTCGCGGTCGAGAATGACGGGCGGGCGTGGGTTGCGCTGTCGGGCGGGCGTGGTGCGGTGCTGCTGCCGGTAACGACGCTCAGGCGCGGGACGGCGCGGATCGAGACACTGTGGCTGCGCTGGCGCGGGAGCCTCGGGCTGGCGTGGCACCAGCGTACGATTGCGACCGACGCCGCGCTACCGATCCTGCCCGATATTCGCGCGGTGCACGAACGCGGCGCGCAGATTTTTCAGCGGCATGCGTTGCAGGGGTTGCTGACACAGATCGACCGCGGCGATGGCACCGATTTCGATGCGTTGGTCGAATTTCGCTCCGGCATGGACCGCCGCGCGCTCGACTGGAAACAATCGGCGCGGCACATGAAGCTCCACGCCAAGGAATTCCGTACCGAGCGTAACAATCAGATCGTCTTTGCGGTCGATGCCGGGCGGCAAATGTCGGAGCCGGTCGCGGGCCTGCCGCGCGTCGACCGCGCGGTTTCGGCGATGCTGCTGACGGCGTGGATCGCGCTCAAGCTCGGCGACCGCGTGGCGCTGCACGCCTTCGATTCGCGCCCGCGCATCGCCAGCGGGCTGGTGTCGGGCGTGCCGGCCTTTGCGAGTTTGCAACGCTTGGCCGCGCAGATCGATTATAGTGGCGAAGAGACCAATTACACCTTCGCGCTGACGACGCTGGCGACGCGGCTGACGCGGCGGTCGATGATCGTGTTGTTCACCGAATTCACCGATCTCACTTCGGCGGATTTCATGGTCCGCGCTGCCGCCCGCATCGTGAACACGCATTTGTTGCTGGTCGTGGTGCTGCGCGACGAGGAGGTCGAGCGCATTGCCGATCGCTTGCCTGCGACGACCGAGGATGTGACGCGCGCGGTCACTGCTGCCGCGTTACTGCGCGACCGCAAGCTGGTGTTGACGCGCTTGCAGCATCTCGGCGTGCATGTGATCGAAAGCGAGCATGACCGCGTCGGCGAGCGGCTGGTGCAGGGCTATGTCGACCTCAAGCGGAGGAATTTGCTGTAATGGCCACGTCGGCGCTTTCCCCGGCTCAGCCCCCCGCTCAACCGATGCTGGTCAATGCGAGCCGCTTTCGCGCCGCGCATGCGGCCGAATGGGAGCGGCTCGAACGGCTGATCAGCCGAATCGAGAAACGCTCGATTCGGGCGCTGAACGACGATGATTTGCTGGCGTTGCCGCTGTTGTACCGATCGGCTCTGTCGTCGCTATCGGTGGCGCGCGAGACGTCGCTTGATCGGTCCTTGGTGGTCTATCTCGAACAGCTTTGCACGCGTGCCTATTTCCAGCTTTACGGGGTGCCGACCTCGGCGCTCAGCCAATTGGGGCGGTTTTTCGTCCATGGCTGGCCCGCAGCGATGCAGGCGTTGTGGCGGGAGACGCTGGTTTCGCTCCTGCTGACGGTCGCGGCCGGAATCGTCGGCTATGTGCTGGTGCGCAGCGATCCGAGCTGGTTCTTCGGAATCGTCGGCGACGGGCTGGCGCAGGGGCGCGACCCTTCGGCTTCGGCCGAGACGCTGCGCCAGACACTGTATGGCAAGCATGAGGATTTGCTGGCGACCTTTGCCGCCTATCTGTTCACGCATAACGCGCAAATCGCGATCTTCGCCTTTGCGCTGGGCTTCGCCTTTGCCGTGCCGACCGTCCTGCTGATCGTGTATAACGGTCTGATGCTCGGCGCGTTCATGGCGGTGTTCGTGCCCAAGGGGCTTGGCTATAATTTTACCGGCTGGATCATGATCCACGGCACGACCGAGCTGTTTGCGATCATCATCGCGGGCGCGGCCGGGTTCCGCATCGGCACCGCGATCGCGTTCCCCGGTCGCCAGGCGCGCAGCGATTCGGCGGTGGAGGCGGGCCGGACCGGCGCGACCGCGATGGGCGGCGCGGTGGTGATGCTCGCGGTTGCTGGGTTGCTCGAGGGGATCGGACGGCAAATCGTGCTCGACGATCTCAGCCGCTATGGCATCGGGCTGACGATGCTCGCGGCATGGCTGCTGTATTTCTATTTGCCGAGGAGCCGCAATGGCGTGGTTCAGGCGTAACCGCGAAGGGAAGCGGCCGAAGGGCCCGCTGTCGCTGCGGCGGACCTTCATCACGCCCGAGGGGGTCGATCTGCAGATCGAACTCGGCGGGGCGGGCGTGCGCGCGGCGGCCTTCATGCTCGATGCGGTGGCGATGCTGATCTTGCTGATCGTCGCCTCGATCGTGATCGCCTTGCTGCTCGTGGCGAGCAAAGAGGCGGCGTTTGGAATTTTGTGGCTGATCGGGTTCTTCGTGCTGCGCAACGGCTGGTTCACGCTGTTCGAAATGGGCGGGCGCGGCGCGACGCCGGGCAAGCGCATCATGGGGTTGCGCGTTGTCGCGCGCGACGGAGCGCGGCTGACCGGCGGCGCGGTCATCACGCGCAATGCGATGCGCGAGATCGAGGTGTTCCTGCCGCTCAGTTTTCTCGCGGCGCAATCGGCACAGGGGCTGGCCGACAGTTTTCTCACGATCTTCGCATTGTGCTGGAGCGGGATTTTTCTGTTCTTCCCGCTGTTCAATCGCGACCGGCTGCGGATCGGCGATTTGCTGGCGGGCACATGGGTGGTGCGGACGGTGCGCGGCGAGCTCGGGTCCGATCTGGTCATCCCGATCGAGCGGGAACGCCGCGTGTTCAGCGAAGCCGCGCTCAGCCTGTACGGCGTGTATGAGCTGCAGACGCTCGAAGATGTCCTGCGTAGCGGGCGCGAGGATGCAATCGCCACCGTCGCCGCGACGATTCGCCGCAAGGCCGGCCTCGCTTACGACCCCGACGACCGGGAATTCCTGAGCGATTATTATGCGGCGCTGTGCGCGCGGCTGGAACGGGGTCTCATGGTGGGACGCCGTCGCGCCGACAAATTCGCATAGATCGCGATCCGCGCCGCAGTTTTCACGGATTTCGGACAGTCAGGCGGCAAGGTTGGCGCTTAAGCCTTGTGAAGGACCCGCCGCGTGCCCGCACTCAATTGGTCGAAGACTCCCAAGTGGCGCAATTATCACCGCACCCAGGAGCGAACACAGGTCGATACCGCAAAGTTCGTTCCGAACGGCGCGCCGCTCGGCGCGGTCGCCGCCTTGCGTCAGACCGCGGCGCAGTTTGGCTTCGTTCTCGCGAGCGCGGCGCGGCAGAAGGTGCCGCTGACATCGCTCGGATCGGCCTGGTCGTTCAGCGACATCACCAAAAGCAAAGGCTGCCTCCTGCAAACCGGGCTCGCGCAGCATATCTGGCACGTCGATCCGGCCGATCTCGGCCCGGCGGCGGTGCACCGCGACCGGATGGTGTTGGTCCATGCTGGAACGACGATCCACGAGCTCAATGCGTTCCTCGAACCCGATCTGTCGCTCATCACGACCGGTGCGCATGACGGGCAGACGGTTGGGGGCATGCTCGGCACGGGGGTGCATGGTTCAGTGCTGCGCTATGGCGGCTTCCAAAATCATGTCCGCGGGGTCCACATTGTCACCGGTCCCGGCGAATCGTGGTGGATCGAGCGCGGGCCGATGCCGTGGCTGGCCAGCGCGACGGCGGCGGCGCTCGCCAACCATGTCGTGCTCGAACCCGATCTGTTCGATGCCGCGCTGGTGCATCTCGGTGGGCTCGGCATCGTCAATGCCGTGCTGATCGAGGCGGCACCGGGCTATGTCGTCGATGTCGTGCGGGTGAAAACCCCGCTGACGGCGGCGTCGATCGGGCTGCTCGAAAAGGGCGATTTCGCCGCCTTCGCACGCGAAGTCTGGGCGCCAAGCCGCGAGGAGCCTTATTATATCGAGGTGATCCTCGACCCGTTCCATCCTTATGCCGGCTATCGCGGCGCGGCGCATAACGCGCTGATAACGCTGTTTTACAAACGCGAACCCGATCGCATCGCCACGCGCAGTCTGGCAGCGATCGGAACGTCGGTGGCCGAAGCGGCGCATGAGACGCTCAATCTGCTTTCCCGCGCCCTGTCCGCGCAACCCGAGCAGGATCTGTTGCTGCCGTTGCCGCAAGCCGTTGCGTGGCTGGTCGCGCAGGAGTTCAAAGCCGAACCGGTTGCAGGTGCGCCGCCCCGTCGGATGACGTGGGGGAAGGCCAACGGACCGCACGTTCGCCAGGAAATTCTCGGCTGGGAAATCGAACTGTACAATGCGGCGTACGCAATCGAACGGAAGCGTCTGAAGACGACGCTCAAGACGATGCTCGATGCGTTCCACAGCAATGGCGGCGGCCATCAAGTGTTCACGCTGCGCTTCGTGACGAAGGCGGCAGGGCTAATGGCGTTTACGCGATTCGATGACACCGTCGTGATCAATATGGACGGGCTGCGCACGCTCAATAGCTCGGATGCGGCGCGCAACGTTGCACTCGCGCTCGAACGCGGCGGGATCCCATTCAGTCAGCATTGGGGGAAGCAAGGCGTCATCACCAGCACACGCGTCGCGCGCGATTTCGGCTCGCCCGCCGATCCGACCACGCGCGCCGGTCGCTGGCGTGCGGCGCGTTACCGGCTGCTGTCGCCCGCCATGCGCGAGACGATCCGCAGCGATGCCTTGTCGGCCTGGGGCTTGGCGTAACGGGCAAGGACTGCGTCGAGCGTTGCGCGCAATCCCGGATCGCGAATCGCCGCATGGACCGCTTGTGCGCCACCCAAGGCGTTCAATCGCTCAACGAGCGGCGCTGCCGCGGCGTAATCCCCGTCAAGCGCATAGACCAGGATCAAACCGCCGAGGGTGACGGGGGAATGGGGCATGTATTGCACCGCATCGCGCAGCGCAGAGCGCGCAGCGTCGCGTTCGCCGAGCACGAGCTGGCTGATCCCGATCCCGGTCATGGCGAACGGTCGCACCGCCGAACGTGGGTTCATGCGGAGCGCGGCCTCGAACCGTTCGAGCGCCCGCGCGGGCTTGCTGCACGCCAGATCAACCCAGCCGCCCCAAAACAGACTCGCGCCCGAGGCGGGGTGGATTGCCAGCGCACGGTCGATCAACTGATCGGCAATTTCGACATCGCCGCCGATCCCGACCAGCGTGCCGGCCGCATAGCCGAGCACGAACGGATCGTTCTCGCCGTGGCGCAGGCAATGTTCGTAATGGGTAAGCGCAGCGGCGCGGGTGGCGGCGGGGTCGTCGGCCCAGCCGAAGGTATAGACGATCGAGTGGCAGAACGCCGCAAGCGCGCTCGCCCAGGCATTGTGTGGCTCGAGGTCGAGCACTTGCTGCGCCGTGGCGATCGCCTCTAACATGGAAGCCCGCTCCCATTGGCGAAACAGCGCATTGGCGCGCCAATAGAGATGATAGGCGTCGGGCGTCGTCACCCGCTGCGTAACCGCCCTCGTGCGCTCCGCGATTTCGACCGAGGAATCGATCTGCTGCGCAACGGTCTGCGCGATCTCGGCCTGGATCTGGAACAATTCGGCAAGCGTCGCGTCGAAGCGCTGCGTCCAGATCTGTTCGCGCACCACACCATCGGTCAGCCGTACCTGGATCCGAATCGTGTCGATGTCGCGCCGGATGCTGCCCTCGAGCAGATAGCGGACACCGAGTTCGCGGCACAGCGCGCTATGGTCGAACGGCCCCACCGGACGCGGCCCTGCCAACGCCACAAACAGCGTCGAAAATCGCGACAGGGCATCGCCAATCTCATCGGTCATGCCGTCGGCAATCGCACGGTCATTCTGGTCGCCCGTGCGCAGCGTGAAGGCGAGCACGCCGACCGACGGTTTCCGTCCTGGCGGTGCGACGACGCCATGCGGCGGGTCGTCCGTCGGATCGGCCAGCGAGACGCGTTCCCAATCCTGAATCTGGAGCTGCGCGATCAGCTCGGCGACATGCTGGCGCTGTTCGCGCAGCCAATCCTCAAACCCTTCCTCACCCGGCACGTCGAGACCTTCGAGCAGGGCGCCGGGATCGGTGAGCGCGGCGCGTCGTGCATTGGCGACGTCGGCGTTCAGTTCCCGAACATCGATATGCAGCCGCGCGAGATCGAGCCGGACGCGCCGCGAATCCGCGATCAGCAGCGGCGGCCCGTGCGATGGGTTGATCGCGAGGCGCAGGTTGGAAAGCTCGCGACGCAAGCTTGCGCGCGCCTGATCGGTTTCGCGTGAGCCCCATAATTGTGTTTGCAGCCACGTCCGCGAGCGCTCGCCCGAGCGCGCCAGTGCGACCAGCGCGAGCAGCGCGATGCTCTTGCGGCTGGTGATCGGCAACCGCGTCCCATCGGGCGCGAAAAATCCGAACGACCCGAGCAAACGCAAATGATGCCGTGCGCCATCGTGCGAAGGCAGGTCCCCCATCACTCCGTCCCTTTGAACCCCGCGTCGGCATTTTTTCACCCGACCGTGGTAACTTGGGCGCATCAGCGGCTTCTCGCAAGGGGCAGTTCAGTCGCGCCACTGCCGCGCGCGGTCGTGGCTGTCGGCGGACCGGGGTTCGATCTGCCACGCCGCCGCCACGCCGCGCAGATAGCAGCGCACGGCGTGGTCCTCGGTCAAGCCGATCGCGGTTTGCAATGCCTGCTGCGCGTCCGCAGCGCGAGATTCCGCGTGGAGCGCGTGCGCGCGTGTGACCCAATAGGGCTGATACCGCACGGTCGTCGTGACAGGCAGTTCGTCGAGCTGTTGGAGTGCGGTTACAGGATCTCCGGCATCGAGCGTCGCTGCGGCACGCCCAACCAGGACGCCGATGCTCGGCGCGTGCGCGGCCAGCAGATCATAGAGCGTCCGAAGTGCGTCATGATTGAGGTGACCGGTGAGCGGCCGCTGGATATGGACCGACTGGATCGCCGCTTCGCACTGGAAGCGCCCGAAGCGCGCCGACCGCGCCGCCGCCGTCAATAGCCCCTCAGCCTCGATGATCTGGTCGCGCGACCACAAGGCGGCATTCTGCTCGTGCAACGGCACGAAGCGGCCCGCTGCATCGCGCCGCGCCGGGCGGCGCGCCTCGCAATAGAGCATCAGCGCCAGCAAGCCGCGCGCCTCGGGCTCCTCGGGCAGCAAATCGACCAGTAGGCGGCCGAGATAGAGCGCCTCTTGCGACAAGTCCTGCGCCCCCGCCGCTGCGCCCGGAACCGCGTCCCAGCCGGTGCCAAAAGCGGCATAAACCGCGTTCAAAACATCGCTCAAACGTTCGGACAGATTCTCGCCATTTGGTATTTCGAAGCGCAGGCCCGTGTCGCGGATCTTGGCTTTCGCGCGGACGAGCCGTTGGCCCATCGTCGCGGGCGCGACCAGAAAAGCGCTGGCGATCCGGACGGCGTCGAGGCCAAGCACCGTCTGCAGCATCAGCGGCGTGCGGATCGCCGGGTCGATCGCGGGGTGCGCGCAGACGAACAGCAGTTTCAGTCGCTCGTCGGGGAATGGCGCGGC
Source organism: Sphingomonadales bacterium (assembly GCA_038327465.1). Classification (GTDB taxonomy): domain Bacteria; phylum Pseudomonadota; class Alphaproteobacteria; order Sphingomonadales; family Sphingomonadaceae; genus Sphingomonas. The sequence goes on from JBBQLB010000009.1 coordinate 99,591, forward strand.
TTCGTCGGCCGCACCGTCGAAGCGGCGCTCGAGCTCGGGCACGGCGGCTTCGGAGATCGTCGCGTGACGATACGCATTGCGCAACCGGTTGCGCGCCGCCGTCATCAGCCACGCATCGGGATTGGCGGGGACGCCCTGTTCGGGCCAGGCGCCAAGCGCTGCCGCGAACGCTTCGGCAAGCGCGTCTTCGGCCCCGGCAATATCGCGCGACCAAGCCACCAACAAGGCGAGCAACCGCCCATAGGAGACGCGCGCCGCCACCTCAGCGGCGCGGCGCGCGTCCTCCACCATCACGCCGCCGCAGAAGCCGGTGGCGGCATCACCGGTCGCACTTCGACCGACCCAGACGAGGCCGCTGGCGAGCGCGCTGCCCATTCGAGCGCGGTATCGAGATCGGCCACCTCGATGACGAAATAGCCGCCAAGCTGTTCCTTGGTATCGGCGAACGGGCCATCCTCGACGGTGCGCTTTCCGTCGCGGACGCGCACCGTCGTGGCGGTATGCGGGAGTTGGAGGCCATCGCCGTTCACAACGATCCCTGCTTGCGCCATCGCGCCGACAAAAGCGCTCCAGCCGCCCCAATAGGCCTCGGCATGGACGGGGTCGTTGCGCTTGGCGGATTCGGATTCTGGTTCGCACATTAGGATCATGTATTGCATGGTCGGTCTCTTTCTTTGGAGTTGAGTGTGTCGGAAAGGGCTGCCCAACGCCATGACATTCCAGCGCGCGCGATTTCGACACGGGCGTAAGATTTTTTTGTGGCCAGTGGTAAGCGAGCGCCGAAACCAAGGAGCATCCGCATGACGACGCTGTACGGCATCCCCAATTGCGACACGGTCAAAAAGGCGCGGACATGGTTATCCGCCCACGGGATCGATTACGCGTTTCACGATTATAAGAAGGCCGGGGTCGATGCGGCGGCACTGCGCGGCTGGGTCGATCGGCTCGGCTGGGAGGTGGTGCTCAACCGCGCCGGCACGACCTTTCGCGCGCTGCCCGATGCCGACAAAGCCGATCTAGATGCCGACAAGGCGATCGCGATCATGCTCGCCAACCCCTCGACGATCAAACGCCCTGTGCTGGAATCGGGCGATGTGCTGCTGGCGGGGTTCAAGCCGGATACCTATGTGTCTGCCTTCAACCGCTAGGAGACACGATCATGCCGACTGCAACCTGGAACGGCACCGTCATCGCCCAGTCCGACGACACCGTGATCGTCGAAGGCAATCACTATTTCCCCGCCGACAGCATCGTGCCCGAACATTTCGAGCCGAGCGCAACCCATTCGCATTGCCCGTGGAAGGGCGAAGCGA
>JBBQLB010000010.1:0-99041 GCA_038327465.1 Sphingomonadales bacterium
CGACACCGCCCGCATTCCCGGGGGGGACGAAATGTCGCTCTTCGCGCGCGGGAACGACTTTATGATCGTGGTCGACCGCAACGAATTGATGAGCACGCGGATGAACGGCTCCGAGATCGCGCTGGCGACGCTGGCGCTGGAGCGGATCGCGGGGGTGGCAGCGCCGCGCGTGCTGATCGGCGGCTATGGCATGGGGTTTACGCTGCGCGCGGTGCTGGGTGCGGTGGGTACGGCGGCGGTGGTGACGGTGGCCGAATTGGTGCCTGAGATTATCGCCTGGGCGCGCGGGCCGATGGCGGCGGTGGCGGCGGGGTGCCTCGATGATCCGCGCGTTCGTTTACTTGAGGGGGATGTCGCGGATGTGATCCGCGAGGGGAGCTTTGAGGCAATCCTGCTCGACGTCGACAATGGCCCGGACGGGCTGGTGCGTGCCGAGAATGACCGGCTCTATGCCCCGCGCGGGCTGGCGGCGGCGAAGGCGGCGTTGGCGCCGGGCGGCGTGCTGGCAGTGTGGTCGGCGGGACCTGATGCGAAGTTCGTGCGGCGGTTGAAGGACGCTGGTTTCACGGTCGAGGAAGTTGCGGTGAAGGCGCGGTCGAACGGCAAGGGGCCGCGTCACGTGATCTGGTTTGCGCGCGCGCTAGTCATTTAGTTTGCGCGCGCGCGCGGGGGCGCGTCGCTTCCCACATAAAGGACAGCAATATGAAAATGTTCGGCTGGAAAGCGGCCGGACGCGAGGATTCGCGTCCGGCGCTGGAGTTTCGACGCACGCGTTTCGTGGCAAGCACGAGCGATACCGTCCCGATGAGTTATGAGGGGCAGATGCGCGCGCTGTATCTGCGCAATGCGATCGCACAGCGCGCGGTGCGGATGATCGCCGATGCGGTGGGCGATGCGCCGCTGTCCGCTTCGCCCGAAGTGCTCGCGCTGGTGCAGGCGCGCTCGGCCGGGCAAGCGCTGACCGCGACGGTGGCGGGGCAGTTGCTGCTCCACGGCAATGCCTATGTGCAAATGCTGAGCGATGCGCGCGGCGATGTGGTCGAATTGTTCGCGCTGCGGCCCGAGCGCGTCGTGGTCGAGCCCGATGCGCGCGGCTGGCCGGTGGCGTATCGCTATACGGTGGGGCCGCGGTCGGTGCGGTTGTTGGCCGAAGAGCCGCGCCCGCAAGTCGTGCAGATCAAGGCGTTCCATCCGCTCGACGACCATATCGGGCTGGGGTGCCTGGGGGCTGCGGCGGGGGCGATCGCGCTGCACAATGCGGCGGCGCAGTGGAACACCGGCTTGCTCGACAATGCGGCGCGGCCGTCGGGGGCGTTGGTCTATGATCCGGGCGACGGATCGACGCTGTCGCGCGAACAGTTCGAGCGGTTGCAGGGGCAAATGGACGAGAGTTTTTCGGGCGCGCGCAACGCCGGGCGGCCGATGCTGCTCGAGGGTGGGCTGAAGTGGCAGGCGCTGAGCCTGTCGCCCGCCGACATGGATTTTGCAGGCATGAAGGCGAGCGCGGCGCGCGAGATTGCGATGGCGTTCGGGGTGCCGCCGATGCTGCTCGGCCTGCCGGGCGACGCGACCTATGCCAATTACAAGGAGGCCAATCGCGCCTTGTGGCGGCAGACGATTTTGCCGCTGGCGGGGACGATCCTCGCGGGGCTCTCGCAAGGGCTGCGCGGGTGGTTCGCGGAAGCGGGGCTGCGCGTCGATCTCGACCGGGTGCCGGCGCTTGCCGAGGATCGCGAGCGGTTGTGGGGGCAGGTCGGCGCGGCCGATTTCCTGAGCCGGGAAGAGAAGCGGGCGATGCTTGGGATCGTCGAGCCATGAGCGCCGCGGGTGGTGGCGCGGTGCTCGCGCAGTTGATGGCGCAAGGGTCGAGCGAGGGCGCCGATCTGACGACGCTGCGCGCGATTGCCGAGGAAGCGGGCGAGCTGGCGGCGGCGCGGGCGTTGGCGCGGCTGGGGTTGGATGATCCGGCGGCGGCGAAGGACATGGCGGAGCTGCGCGAGCTGCTCGGCGCGTGGCGCGATGCGAAGCGGTCGGTGTGGAAGGCGGCGCTCGGGTGGGTCGTGCGGATCGCGGGGGCGCTGCTGCTGACCGGGCTGGCGGCGAAGTTCGGGTTTTGGGAGTGGGTGAAGTGAGGGGGGCGCGCTCCTCCCCTCCCTGGAAGGGAGGGGATCGAGGGGTGGGTCGGCCTGCTGTCGAAGGCGGCCCTTTCCCCACACCGACCCACCCCCAGCCCCTCCCTTCCAGGGAGGGGGGTAAGAAGGGGCTACGCTTCGCTGGTTATGCCGCCGTGTTCGATGCGGTTGACCGGGGTGGGGACGTGATCCGGGCGGGAGCGTTCGGGGATGCGCCTGCGCCGGTGCCGCTGCTGTGGCATCACCACGGCGCGCCGATCGGCGCGATCGAGCGGATCGCGCCCGATGCACGGGGCTTGCGCGTGATCGGGCGGATCGACGATCCGCGCGTGGCGGGGCTGGTGCGTAAAGGCGCGGTGTCGGGGTTGTCGATCGGGTTTCGGGCACGGGCGGCGGTGCGGGGGCGGGTGCGCGAGCTGACCGCGATCGAGCTGGTCGAGGTAAGCGTGGTGACGCTGCCGATGCAACGCCAAGCGCGGGTGCTCGCGGTGGCGGGGTAGGCTTCGCCGGGGAAGCGACGAACTTCAAAATTTCAAAGATTTCTGGGCCCGGCGGCGGTGTCGTCCGGGCGTTTTGCTGTGGGAGAATAAGCATGACCGACAATACAATCGATGCGCTGGAGGCGAGCTTTGGCGCGAATGAGACGGCGGGGGCGGTGGTGCGGCCGATGTTGGCGGGGGCGCGCGAGCCTTCGGGGGCTGCGTTCGAGGGGTTCTTGCGGAGTGGCGCCAGCGTTGAGATGAAGGCGTTTACCGGGGTGAGCGGCGATACGGGCGGCTTTGCCATTCCGCGTGAGATCGATGCCGAGATCGATGCGACGCTGAAAAGCATCTCGCCGATCCGGTCGGTCGCCAATGTCGTGACGGTCGGCTCGGCCGGGTATCGCAAGCTGGTGACGACGGGGGGTACGCCTTCCGGCTGGGCGGCGGAAACCGATGCGCGCACCGGCACAGCCACGCCGAGCTTCGTCGAAATCGCGCCGCCGATGGGCGAGCTGTACGCCAACCCGTCGGCGAGCCAGGCGATGCTCGACGATGCGGTGTTCGATGTCGAAGCGTGGCTGGCAAACGAAATCGCGATGGAATTCGCCAAGGCCGAGGGGGCGGCGTTCGTGAACGGGAACGGCACCAACCGGCCCAAGGGGTTCCTGCAGGCACCGACCGCGAACACGGGCGATACGGTGCGCGCGTTCGGGACGCTGCAATATCTGGCGAGCGGTGCGGCGGGGGATTTTGCGGCGAACCCGCAGGATCGGCTGATCGATCTCGTGCAGAGCCTGCGCGGGCCGTATCGGCAGGGCGCGGTGTTCGTGATGAATGCCGCGACGCTGGCGCGGATCCGCAAGTTCAAGACGACCGACGGGCAATTCCTGTGGACGCCGAGCCTGACGGCGGGGACGCCGGCGACGTTGCTCGGCTATCCCGTGATCGAGGCGGAGGACATGCCCGATATCGCGGCGAACAGCCTTTCGATCGCGTTCGGCAATTTCAAGGCGGGCTATCTGATCGCCGAACGCTCCGAGACGGTGATCCTGCGCGATCCGTACACCAACAAGCCGTTCGTCAATTTCTACGCGACCAAGCGGGTGGGCGGGTGCGTGTCGAATTCGGAGGCGATCAAGTTGCTGAAATTTGCCGCAAGCTGAGCCTGGAATTGCGCAGCAATTCCAGGACTCGGCGCGGCCGGACGGCGGGGCAGCGCTAGCGCTGTCTCGTCCGACGGCTTTGCCGGCGGCGGTGCCGGAACCACCGACCTCTCACTTCCCCTCCCCCAGCCCCTCCCCTGAAGGGGAGGGGAGAAAGAGAAAGATATGCCAGACCAGTTTTCGAATTCGGCCGATCAGGTATCGGCACCCGCGACGCGGGCGGTGGCGGTGGTGCCGCATGACAGCAATGCGCTGACCGATATTCCCAAGGCTTTGTACGTCGGTACCGGCGGCGACATCACAATGCGTGGGCTGAATGGCAGCGCGGATCAGCTGTGGAAGAATGTCGCGGCGGGCGCGGTATTGCCGTTCCGCGCGCAATATGTCCGCGCGAGCGGGACGACGGCGGCCGATATATTGGCGCTGTACTGATGCACGCGATCGGCTTCGGGCCGCGCTTCGTCGTCAACCGGCGGGGGCAGCGCGATACGCTGTTCGACTTTAGCGGCGGCGTGCTGCCGCCGGGGGCGAGCCTCGCGCGCGGATCGGCGGCGACCTGCTATGATGCGAGCGGGGCGATCGTCAGTGTTGCGGCGAACGGTGCGCGCTTCGACCGTGACCCGGTGACGGGCGCGTTGCGGGGGCTGTTGATCGAACCGGCGGGCAGCAATGCGGTTGCGCGCAGCACCGACTGGACCGACAGCTATTGGTCGATGACGGGGCTGAGCGCGAGCGCGGCGACGCTGATCGAAACCTCTGCGAGCGGCGTGCATTCGGTGCGGCAGGCGGTGGGTGATATCGGCTATACCGCCGGACAGGCGGTGAGCGTGAGCATGATCGCGAGCGAGCGCAGCGGCTCGGCCAAACGCTATCTCTTGGTGTCGATGGGGACTCTGGCGTTCAGCACGCTGACGTTTGCGATCTTCGACCTGGCGAGCGGGGGTGTGACCGCGTCCGCCAATTGCACCGCGATGACCTATCCCGCGGGCGGCGGGGCGTGGCTGTGCCTGGTGTCTGCGACCCCGGCTGCAACGGCGGCCGCGCAACAGATTATCCTGCGGTTCAACACCTCGGCCACCGTGATCGGGACCTATACCGGGGACGGCACGAGCGGGCTCAATGTCACGCACCTCCAGGTCGAAGCGGGGAGCATGGCGACCTCGCGGATCGTGACGGGGGCAAGTGCCGGGACCCGCGCCGCCGATGTGCTGACGCTCGATTGGCGTGTCCGCGGGGTAAGCGATGGGACGATCGGCGTGCGCTACGGCTTTGATGACGGATCGAGCCAGGACGCGACGATGAGCGTTGCGGGGGGCACGGCGACGGTTCCGGTCACGCTCGCGCGGCGCTGGTTGCGGCGCGCGCAAAAGATCTAGGCGCTGTTTGAAAACGCGCGAAAGGGAGCGGGCCGGCACCGCCTTTGCCGACGCAGACGGAGACACGACATGATCGAGGATAATGGCCCGGGCGCGGTGACGCTCGGGACGGAGGACCGTGCGCTGGCGGTGGCGGCGGTGAAGGCGGTACTGCGCGTGAACCTGAGCGACGAGGATGCGCTGATCGCGGCGTTCGCCGAAACCGCGCTGGGGCTGTGCGAGCAGTTTATCGGGCAGATCGCGATCCGGCGGACGCTGCGCGAGCGGATTCCGGTGCGTGCTGCCTGGCAGCGGCTGGCGGCGGGACCGGTGCGCGCGATTACGGGCGTGGAGACGCTCGCCGGGGTGGCGCTGGCGGTGGAGGCTTATGCGATCGATGTGGATCCGGCGGGCGATGGCTGGGTGCGGGTGAGCGACAGCGGCGGGGTGACGCAGGTGGTGGCGGTGTTCGAGGCTGGGCTGGCCGCAGGCTGGACGGACTTGCCCGCGCCGTTGCGGCAGGGGGTGGTGCTGCTTGCCGCTTTTCTGTTCGACGCACGCGACACGAGCGTGGCGCCGCCGGTTGCGGTGACGGCGCTGTGGCGGCCGTTCCGGCGCATGACGCTTGGTGCGGCATGTTGAGCGCGCTCGAGGCGCGCGGGATCGCGGCGGGTGCGGCGGCGGCGGATCGGGTTCGCGAGCGCCTGGCCGAGGCGCTGCGCGAGGCTTTCCCCGGCGTCGAGGTGCTGGTGCAGGATCGGAACATCTATTTGTCGGGCCGCCTCGATATCGATGATGCGCGGCTGCGCTGGATCGGGAGTTGGCTGCGATGACTGCCGAGGCAGTGGTGCAGGCGGCGACACTGGCGGCGCTGCGCGCGATCGACGGGCTGAACGGCGTGTATCTCGCCCCGCCGGTCAAGGCGACGCCGCCTTATGCCGAGCTCGGCGACCTGTTGAGCGGCGATTGGAGCGTGAAGGATCGCGCCGGGCGCGAACTGCGGCTCGCCGTGACGCTGCGCGATGCGGCAGAGAGCAATGCGCGGGTACAGGCGCTGGCGGGTGCGGTCGGCGCGGCGATCGCGGGATTGTCGCGCGATCTGGGCGAATGGCGCGTGGCGAGCGTGGTGCTGGTGCGCAGCCGCGTGTCGGGCGGGCCGGTCGGGCGCTGGAGCGCGATTGTCGAGTATCGGGTGCGGGTGTTGGCGGCGAGCTGACGATTCCTTTTCATCATCGGGAGACAGATCATGAGTGCGGAACGGGGATCGGCGTTTTTGCTGAAGGTCGGGGATGGGGCGAGTCCGCCCGTCTATCAGACGGTGGCGGGGCTGCGGACGACGCAGCTGAGCATCAATGGCGAGCTGGTCGCGATCACCTCGAAGGATTCGGGCGGGTGGCGCGAATTGCTGTCGGGGGCGGGGGTGCGGTCGGTCAGCGTGTCCGGAGCGGGGATCTTTACCGGGTCCGCCGCCGAGGTCCGCGTGAAGGGCAATGCGCTGTCCGGGGCGATCGACGACTATCGCTTGAGCTTCGAAAGCGGCGAGACGTTGTCGGGGCGGTTTCTGGTGACCAAGCTCGATTATGCCGGGGATTATAATGGCGAGCGATCGTACACGCTGAGCCTGGAAAGCTCCGGGCCGGTGGTAAGCGCGTGAGCGGCGCGAATCCCGCGCGGGGCGAGGCCGCGTTGCGGGTTGCAGGCGAGATGATCGTGTTGCGGCCGAGTTTTCAGGCTCTGGTTGCGGCGGAGCAGGAGTTGGGGCCGTTGTTCGCTTTGGTCGAGCGCGCGGCGGCGGGGGCCTTGTCGCTGGGCGAGATGGTGGCGTTGTTCTGGCATTGCCGCGCTGTGCCCGACGGACTCGCGCGGGAGCAATTGGGCGAGGCGGTGGTTGCGGGTGGGCTTGCCGCGGCGACGCCGGTGTTGCGTGTGCTGCTCGGGCAGATTCTGGCGGGGCGGTGATGGAATCCCAGAAATCCTCCACCCGCTTCAGCGAGGGAGGGGGACCGCGAGCATTCAGCGAGGGGTGGAGGGGGACAGGCCCCAGTTGTTTCGCCCAGCCCCAGCCCCCTCCACCACCCGCTGAAGAAGCGGGCGGTCCCCCTCCTCCGGTTCCCGGGGGAGGATTTAGTGAGGCCGCCACCCGTCTCGCAGGCTTTGCAGGCGCGGTGCTGGGGTGGTCGCCGGATGCGTTTTGGCGGGCGACGCCGACTGAATTGGCGGCGGTGGTGGCGGTGCTCTGCGGTGCGGACGCGGCGGTCGCGCCGCCCGATGCCGCCACATTTCGAAAATTGCAGGAGGCGTTTCCCGATGGATGAGGAAATCGAACGGCTGGTGGTGGGCGTGCGCGCCGATACGGTGGGCTTTGCGCGCGATGTCGAGGCGATGCGCGCGAGCCTCGACGGGCCGCTCGTCGCAGGCGTCGACCGGGCGGGGCGCGCGATTGAGACTGCGCTCGGCAAGGCGCTCCGAACCGGGAGCTTTGGCTTCGACGATTTGCGCAAGGTGGCGCTGTCGGTGCTGAACGACATTGCGGCGGCGGCTTTGCGCAGCGGGCTGCAGGCGATTTTGGGCAGCGGCGGTGGCGGCGGCGGCGGATCGAGCGGCGGGTTGCTGTCGATCCTGGGCAATCTGTTCGGCGGATCGCCCGGCCGCGCGACCGGCGGGCCGGTGTCGCCGCTGCGGCCCTATTGGGTTGGTGAGCGCGGCCCGGAGCTGTTCGTGCCGACCGCGAGCGGGAGCGTTGTCGTGGCGGGCGGCGGGGGTGCCCCGCGTGACGTGCGGGTGTCGATCACGGTGCAGGGCGCAGGCGAGCCTTCGCAGGTGCTGGCGGCGTCGAGCCGGCAGGTGGCGCGGGCGGTACGGGCGGCGTTGGTGGAGTGATCGTCAGCGCCTCCCCTCCCTGGAAGGGAGGGGTAGGGGTGGGTTGCTCTCAATAGGAACGCTGTCCTCCCCTCATACCTACCCACCCCCAGCCCCTCCCTTTCAGGGAGGGGAGGTATCAAGCGGCGAGGCCGCAGCTACATCATAGGGCTTATCCCATGCCATTCTGGTTAGCGACCGATCGCACCGTGCAGACCGAGAGCACACTTACCCGCTTCGATCCGCGGTTCTGGACGGTGAATTTTCCGCGGCCGATGATGGCGGCTGTCACGACGACCACGCCCGATGCCCCTTCGACAGGCTCAGGACAGGGGCTGCGGGTGGATGCGGTGTTTTACACCGAAGGCGATCTGGCGGGGTTGATCTGGGAGGCGGAGGATCGGTTCGATCATCCGTTGTTGAAATATGAGACCGCGCGGGATTTTCGGGGGTGCCGCTTTTCATTCCGGTGGCGCTCCTCCGGGGTGATCGCGCTCGACGCGGTCAACGGGCCGGTGCTGACGATCGAGGGGCGCGATGCCGCGGGCGTGGCCCGGGCCTGGTATGTGCGGTTATGGAATTATGCCGAGGGGTCGCCCGAGGATGCGACCATTTCGATCGATTTCGGCAATCTCGACGGCGGGTTCTTGTTGCCCGGTGAGGCCGATCCGGTCTGGGCGGGGGATGTCGACCGGATGTTCGTGTCGCTGGTGCCGCCGGGGTTTGCGGCCGGGAGCAGCGCGCCGCTGGCGACGCCGGTCGAGGCGTGGGCCGAGCTGACGGAGATCGCGTGCGACGGGCCGGGGGCGGTGCTCGCGATTGGCGATGTGGTGGTGCCCGAACATGCGCTGGAGATCGCCAGCGGCTATGACGATTCGTACCATCTGACCCCGGCGCGATTGCTGCGGAATGCGCTGCTGCTCGGCTATCGCGGGAGCATCGTACATTATGTTGGGATGAGCCATTATTTGCGGCTCGAGGCGAATTCGGGCGGCTTTTACGCGAGCCTTGCGGGGGGTGCGCTCAATGTCGCGGCGCGGGCGTGGCAGCGTGATTTCGCCGAGCGGGCGAAGGCGCAGGGCTATGACGTGATCTGGTCGCTCAGTTACGAATTGTTCGATGCGCATTGCTGGGGCGATTGGAAGCAGCGGGCGTGGGATGGATCGCCGGCGCTGACCGGGTGGGAGCCGCCGTCGACGCTCCTGTCGCCAGCGTCGGCGGGGGCGATGGGGTATTTGCGTGCGGTGGCCGCCGAAGTGATCGGGATTGCGGTCGCGGCGGGGCTGGCGCCGAAGTTTCAGGTCGGTGAGCCGTGGTGGTGGGTGATGCCCCCCGATTCGAGCGGAAACGCGCGACCGTGCCTGTACGACGATGCGGCGCGGACGGCGTTTGGTGGCTCTCCGGTCGAGATTGCGAGCGTGCAATCGGTGACGTCGGCGGCGCAGCGGGCGTTGCTCGATGCGGCGGGGGTTTTGCTGGCGGAGTCGACGGCGGCGTTGGTCGCGGCGGTGCAGGCGGTCGCGCCAACGGTGCAGACGCATTTGCTTATCTATCTGCCGAGCGTGCTGGCGGGTGATGCGCCCGAGGTCGCGCGCGCGAACGTGCCGCTGGGTTGGGCGGCACCGGCGTTCGACGTGCTGCAGCTCGAGGATTATGATTTCGTCGTGGCCGGGAATGTCGCGGGGACGGCGCGCAGCGTTGCGGCGGCGCAAGCGCGGCTCGGCTATGCGACGGCGGATACGCACTATTTCTCGGGCTTCGTGTTGCGGCCGGACCAGTTTGCCGATTGGCGCGAGATCGATGCGGCGGCGGAAGCGGCGCGGGCGCGGGGGGTGGCGCGCAGTTTCATCTGGGCGTTGCCGCAAGTGGTGCGCGACGGGTTCGTGCATTTCGATGCAGAGGAGGAGAGCGACGTGCAGGCGTTCGACGATGTGCTGTTCCCGCTGGCGCTGGGGCGCGAGGCGGAGGTGAGCCCGGAATTTTCGACCGCGATCGTGACGAGCGGGGGCGGGCATGAGGCGCGCAACGCGAGTTGGGCCGAAGCGCGGACGCGCTACGATGTCGGGCCGGGGGTGCGATCGGAGGCGGATATCGCGGCGTTGCTGAGCTTTTTTCGCGCGCGGATGGGCCCGGCGCGCGGGTTTCGGTTGCGTGATCCGTTCGATTTTTCCTCAGGCGGCGCGGTGCCGGGGGCGGCGGATCAGGCGCTGGGCGTAGGGGATGGGGTTAATGTGCGCTTCGCTTTGGTGAAGGCGTATGGCGATTCGGCTCGGCGGATCACGCGGCCCGTTGCTGGGAGTGTGCGGGTGGCGGTCGGCGGGGTCGAGACTTCGGCCTTTTCGGTGGTGGCGGGCGGGTTCGTCGAGCTCGACGTGGCCCCGGGGGTGGGCGTCGCAGTGAGTGCGGGGTTCCTGTTCGATGTCGCGGTGCGCTTTGCTGAGGACCGGTTGAGCGTCAATCGCGCGACCTTCCTGGCCGGGGCGGCGACGGCGGTGCCGCTGGTTGAGGTGCGGGACCTCTAAGGTGCGAGGCAGCCTAAAGTACCGTTCGCCCTGAGCTTGTCGAAGGGCCCGTGCCACATGCGACGCGCTCGCTTGCTGCACGCTGTGCTTCGACAAGCTCAGCACGAACGGAAAATGGGTCTTCTTCGCCGCGCCAGGACAAGAAGAAGACCCTCACCGGCTTCGACTTGGGCCGCCTGAAGAAGGCGGCCCAAGTCTGCGTAGCCTCTCCCGCGACAGCGGGAGAGGGCAAAGGGAGCACAGCGATGTCTTTTTTGAGTGGCCCCCTCACCACGATCGCCTTGTGCTGGCGGATCGAGCGGCGGGATGGGGTGGCGATCGGGTTGACCGATCATGACCGCGATTTGCTGATCGACGGGTTGGTGCATCGCGCCGCGCCGGGGATGATGCCGTCGGCGATCAAGCGCGGCGATGGGCTCGATGCCGATACGATGGATATTACTGGCGCGCTGACCAGTTCGGCGATCGGCGAGCGCGATTTGCTTGCCGGGCGCTGGGACGGCGCGCGCGTCGCGTTGTTTGCGGTCGATTGGAGCGGGGCCGAGCCGGGCAAGGTCGCGCTGGGCGAAGGGGTGATCGGCGCGGTCGAGACCGATCGGGGTGCGTTCACGGCGGAACTGCGCGGCAGTGCGGCGCGGCTGGAGCGGCCGGTGGTCGAGGCGACGTCGCCCGAATGTCGCGCGGAGCTTGGCGACCGGCGGTGCCGCGTGGCGATGGCGGGGCGACGACGGTTGGCGCGCGTGGTGACATGTGTCGAGCGCGTGGTGACGGTCGATGCAAGCGAGCCGGGGGCGAATGTTTATGGCGCGGGGCTGCTGCGCTGGATCGCGGGCGCCAATTCGGGGCTGGAGAGCGCGGTTTCGCTGTCTGACGGTGCGACGGTGACGCTGCGCGCGGAACCGCCGCTGCCGGTGACGGCGGGCGATCTGGTCGAGCTGATCGAGGGGTGTGACAAGAGTCTTGCGACCTGTGCGGCGCGGTTCGGCAATGCGGTGAACTTTCGCGGTGAGCCCTATTTGCCGGGGATCGACCTGCTCACGCGGTATCCGGGGGCGTGACGGTTTTGCTTACAGAGCATCCGTGTTCTCCCGCGCAGGCGGGAGGCCAGGGTTCCGGGCGCAGCGCGGGTTGCCAAGGGCTCCGGCCTTCGCCGGAGAACAGGATTTGATTGCCGGGGAGCGCGCGGTCGCGGCGGCGCGTGGTGCGATCGGCGTGCGGTTTCGGTTGCAGGGGCGTGATCCGGCGTTCGGGCTGGATTGCGTCGGGCTGGCGGCGCTGGCGATCCGGGCGGCGGGGTTCGAAGGAGTCATTCCGGCGGACTATGGCTTGCGCGGCGGTGATGCGGCGGCGCTGGCGGCGCGGCTCGATGCGAGCGGGCTGGTGCGCGGGGATGGTCCGCTGGCGGGTGATCTCGCGCTGTTCGAAAGTGGCCCGGTGCAGTTTCATTTGGGCGTGATCGTGCCGGACGGAATCGTCCATGCCGATGCGGGCTTGCGCCGCGTGGTCGAGCGACCGGGCGCGCCGCCCTGGCCGATGCTCGGCTGTTGGCGGGTGATTGCGGATTAAGGAGCAGCACGATGGCGACTCTGGTGCTGACGACAATCGGCAGCGTGATTGGCGGGCCGATCGGTGGTGCGATCGGGGCGACGATCGGCAATATTATCGACCGTGAAATCCTGTTCAAACCGAAGGGCCGTGAGGGGCCGCGGCTGACCGAGCTCAAGCTGCAGACGTCGAGCTATGGCACGCAGATCCCGCAGCTGTTCGGCACGATGCGGATCGGCGGGTGCGTGATCTGGTCGACCGATCTGATCGAAAGCAGAGCGACGAGCAGCGGCGGCAAGGGCCAGCCGAGCACAACCAATTACAGCTATTCGGCATCGTTCGCGGTCGCGCTGTCGGCGCGGAAGATCGTCGGGGTCGGGCGGATCTGGGCGGATGGCAAATTGCTGCGCGGGGTGGGTGGGGACTTTAAGAGCGTGACGGGGTTCCGCTTGCATCTGGGGGATGAAGCGCAAGCGGTCGATCCGCTGATTGCGGCGGCGGAGGGGGCGGGGCTGACCCCGGCGCATCGCGGCATCGCTTATGCGGTGTTCGAGCATTTTCAGCTGGCCGATTATGGCAATCGCATTCCGTCGCTGACCTTCGAGGTGATCGGGGATGCCGGGCCGGTTTCGGTCGGGGCGATCGCCGCAGAAGTTTCGGGCGGTGCGATTGCCGGGGGTGAGGCCACGCAGTTGCTCGGCGGGTTTGCGGCATATGGCGACAGCGTGCGCGGCGTGGTCGAGACGCTGGCGGTGGCGGGTGGGGCGTGGTTCGCGCCGGCCGGGGACGGCGTGCGGATGCGCGCCGAGCTGGGGGTCGATCGGGCGATTGCCGACGGCGAAACCCTCGCGGCAGGATCGGCGCGCGGCAAACAGGGTCGCGCGATCGCCGCGCTGGAGAGCGTACCGCGCACCGTGCTGCTGGCGCATTACGACCCGGCGCGCGATTTCCAGACGGGCCTGCAACAGGCGCGGCGGCCGGGGGCGGGCACGCGCGCGGAGCGCGTCGAGATGCCTGCCGCAATCGCTGCCGGAGCGGCGAAGACGATGGCGGAGGCGGTGCTGTCACGCGCCGAAGCGGGGCGCGAGCGGCGGACGCTTACGCTGGGTTGGGACATGCTCGACGTGGTGCCGGGCGCGTGCGTGACGATCGCGGGGGTGGGCGGCATATGGCGCGTGAGCGGCTGGGCGTTCGAGCGCAGCGTGCTGCGCCTCGACTGCGTGCGGCTGGCGGCGGGGACGCTGGCGATCGGCGCGAGCCCGGGCCGCGCCTTGCCCGCGCCCGATATGGCGACGGGCGCGACCGTGCTCGCGGCATTCGAAGCGCTGCCGTTCGACGATGTGCTGCTGAGCGCGCCGCGCGTGACGGTGGTTGCGGCGGGAACCGCGCCGGGGTGGCGGCGGGCGGCGCTGTCCTACAGCCTCGACGGCGGGGCGCATTGGAGCGTGGGCGGCGCGACGGCGGCGCCTGGCGTGATCGGGCGAATCGTCACGCTGCCCGGTGCGGGCAATGCGGCGATTGCCGACCGGCGCCACGCTTTCGAGGTCGAGCTGGCGCATGCCGAGATGAGCCTAATGGGGGCCGATTCGGGTGCGCTGGATGCCGGGGCCAATCTCGCGCTGGTCGGGGATGAGCTGCTGCAATTCGGGGCGGCCGAACAGATCGGCGCGGTGCGCTGGCGGCTCTCGGACTTATGGCGCGGGCGGCGCGCGAGCGAGGCGGCGATCGGCACGCAAGTGGCCGGCGATCGATTCGTGCTGATCGAGGCCGAATCGGCGTTGTCGCTCGATCTGCCGGTGTCGGCGCTTGGTGGCGAAGTGTGGATCCTGGCGTCGGGTTCGGGCGATACGACCGGGCCGGTCGAGATTCGCGTGCCGCTGCGCGGCGAATCGATCTTGCCGCCTTCGCCGATCGGATTGGCATGGCGCGAAATCGGCGATGGTGATGCTGCGGTGCGGTGGCTGCGACGCAGCAGACTCGGCTGGCGCTGGATCGACCGCGTCGATGCGCCGCTCGGCGAAGAGCGCGAAGCGTATCGCGTCACGCTGGTGCAGGGCGACGGGCGTGCGCGCACGATCGAAACCGTCACGCCAATGCTTTTGGTGCCGCAAGCCGACCGCGCAGGCGGGGTGACGCTCGCCGTGCGGCAGGTCGGGGCGCAGGGCGAATCAGTCGCTGCGTCGATTCGGATTCCAGACTGGGCAATGTGAGGGAGAGCGAGCGTGAGCGATGAAACGAGCGTGCGATTGGGCTTGCCCCTGCTCCAGACCGGGCAAGCGCAAAAGGAACTGTCCCATAACGAAGCGCTGACCCTGCTCGATTTTGCAGTGCAGGCGGTGGTCGAAGCGGTCGGCGTCAATACGCCGCCGGCAGCGCCGCCCGCGGGCGCGTGCTGGGTGGTTGGCGCGGCGCCGAGCGGGGCGTGGACCGGGCAGGCGCAGGCGCTTGCCGGATGGAGTGCGGGGGGCTGGCGCTTCCTTCCGGCGCGCGAAGGGATGGTCGCGTGGAGCCGCGAAGACGGCACGATTGCGCGCTTTTCGGACGGTGGCTGGACGGTCGGCCGCCTGCGCGGAACACAGCTGGAGCTGGCTGGAAATGTGGTGGTCGGCGCGCGGCAAGCGGCGATCGCGGCACCAACGGGCGGTAGCGTCGCGGATACGGAGGGGCGCACCGCGATTGCCGCGATTCTTGCCGCACTGCGAACACACGGGCTGATTGCGAGCTGAGGGAGGCTGCGCACGGGCTCGCCACTTCGTCGCTCCGCTGTGGCCGATCGGCCACAGCACATGTATTTGTGCGCTTGCGTGGAAACCAAGCATTGGGTAGGGAGTTAGCGCTGTCCGAGTGACAACCAAAAGAAGGGGATTTTTATGCGGAAGCTAGCCGTTGCAATGGCGCTTGCCTCCACTGCTCTCGTCGCCACTCCAGCCCTCGCACGCGACAATGCGTGGTACGTGGGTGCCGAAGGTGGCGCGATGGTCGTGGAAGATACTAAGTTTGATATCGGCGCCATTTCGCGCGCTGCTACTGTCGATCACAGCTATGGCTATGACGTCGATGGCGTGATCGGTTATGACCTGGGTCGCTTCCGGATCGAAGCTGAAGTCGGCTACAAGTCGGCTGCGATCAATGGGTACAACACGACGCTCACGACGCCAGTGCGGAACCAGCTTGGTGCCACGACCAACCTGGCCCCCGGTTCGTATGATTATGCCGGTGGCCGCAGTTCGGCGCTGAGCTTCATGGTCAACGGCCTCGTTGATTTCGGCGATGATGATGGTCTGCAGGGCTTTGTCGGCGGCGGTGTCGGTGTCGCTCGCGTTAAGGAGCGTCTGGCGCTCAACACGCGGATGAACTCGCTCGACGATAGCGACACGGTGTTCGCTTATCAGGGCATGGCCGGCGTTCGCGCGCCGCTCTCGAACCACATCGATGCGACCCTCAAGTATCGGTTCTTCTCTGCAAACAACGTCAAGCTGGTCGATGTTTCTGGTCGTGCGTTCAACGGTCAGTTCCGCTCGCACAGCTTGCTCGGCGGTCTGACCTACAATTTCGGCGAACCACCCGCGCCGCCGCCGCCGCCGGCCCCAGTAGCACCGCCGCCGCCGCCAGAGCCAACGCCACCACCGCCGCCGCCCGTGGTGCAGTGCTCGCCTGGTCCGTTCATCGTGTTCTTCGAATGGGACAAGTCGGACATCACGTCTGAGGCAGCAGCCATTCTGGACGGCGCGATTGCGCAGTATCAGAATTGCGGTAGCGCGAAGGTCATGTTGGCCGGTCACGCTGATAAGTCGGGCGCGCCCGCTTACAACGTCGGTCTGTCGCAGCGTCGCGATGACTCGGTTCAGGCTTACCTGACCGCGCATTCGATCCCCGCTGGCGTCATCACCTCGGAAGCGTTCGGCGAGAGCCGTCCGCGCGTCGAGACTGCTGACGGCGTGCGTGAGGTTCAGAACCGTCGCGTCGAAGTCACCTACGGTCCGGGTTCGGGCAACTAAGCCTTACCCGACCTCAGGGTCGAGAAAATCGGGGAGATCAGCCGTGGCTGGTCTCCCCTTTTTCTTGCGATGGGTGCAGTTTTTCCATCTTCGCGCCGCTTGTGACCGGGCTTTTTCGGCGCAATTGTGTTGCAGTGCACACAGGGCTGGCATTTGCGAAGTGATCGGTTACAGCGACTGGCGACACGGCGGCGGACGACCCGAATGACGGAGCGTTGCCCCTTGGCGAGATAAAGGGAGCATCATGCGGATTACAATGATCGGCTCGGGCTATGTCGGCCTGGTATCGGGGGCATGCTTTTCGGATTTCGGCCATGACGTGATTTGCGTCGATAAGGATGCGGGCAAGATCGCCGCGCTCGAAGCGGGCAAGATGCCGATCTTCGAGCCCGGACTCGATACGCTGGTCGCGACCAACGTTGCTGCCGGGCGGCTGAAATTCACGACCGACCTCAAGGCGGCAGTGGCCGGGGCCGATGCAGTGTTCATTGCGGTCGGCACGCCCTCACGGCGCGGTGATGGCCATGCCGATTTGAGCTATGTCTTTGCCGCCACGCGCGAAATCGCCGCGGCGATCGACGGACCGGTGGTTGTTGTGACGAAATCGACGGTACCGGTCGGGACCGGCGACAAGGTCGAGGAAATCCTCAAGGAGCTGGCAGGCGATTTCCCGATCGCGGTCGTCTCCAACCCTGAATTCCTGCGCGAAGGCGCTGCGATCGGCGATTTCAAGCGCCCCGACCGAATCGTCATCGGCACCGACGATGCGCGCGCACAGCAAGTGATGCGCGACGTTTATCGCCCGCTCTATCTCAACGAGAGTCCGATCCTGTTCACCGGGCGGCGGACCTCCGAGCTGATCAAATATGCCGCCAACGCGTTCCTGGCGACCAAGATCACCTTTATCAACGAAATCGCCGATCTGTGCGAAGCGGTTGGCGCGAATGTGCAGGACGTGTCGCGCGGGATCGGGCTCGATAACCGGATCGGTTCGAAATTCCTGCATGCAGGCCCCGGATATGGTGGGTCATGCTTCCCCAAGGATACGCTTGCGCTGCTCAAAACCGCCGAGGATTATGAAACGCCGGTGCGCATCGTCGAGGCGGTTGTGCAAGTCAACGACACGCGCAAACGCGCGATGGGGCGCAAGGTGATCGCAGCGCTCGGCGGCGATGCCAAGGGCAAGACCGTCGCGGTGCTCGGCCTGACCTTCAAGCCCAATACCGATGACATGCGCGACGCGCCAAGCCTTGCGATCGTGCAGAGCTTGCTCGATGCCGGCGCGCACGTGCGCGCGCACGATCCCGAGGGGATGGAGATCGCGCGTGGCATGATGCCCGACATCGCATACTGCCATGACGCCTATGAAGCGGCGGCGGGCGCGGATGCGGTGGTGATCGTGACCGAATGGGACATTTACCGCGCGCTCGACCTCAAGCGACTCGCTGGTACGATGGTGGCACCGGTGATGGTCGATCTGCGTAACGTCTATCCTCCGAGCGAAGTCGCGAAAGCGGGGTTTGCGTATAGCTCGATCGGGCGGTGAAGGGTCAGGGCGTCGACGCGGCGAGCGCCTCCGCCAGCCACCCCGGCACCAGTGCATCGCCGAGTGCGTCGACCCGGCGCAGGTCTACCATCAGGCCTAGGTCTGGATAGGTTGCGCGGGTGCGGTCGCCGGGGTCGGCGAGCGGCGCGACGATCAGGCGGCGGTTGACCTTGGCGCGGTGGTGCATGCGTGCGGTGTTTTCCTGGCCGACGTAACAGCCCTTGGCGAAGCTGACGCCGTTCAGCTCGCGCGCATTGGTCTCGAGCCACAGCGTCTGGTCGCTGCCGAGTTCGGCAATGCCCTCGGTGACGCCGAGCGACAGGCGGTGCGCTAGCCATCCTGTGGCGGGTTCGCCGGGTTCGCCGAGCCAGCGATAGCCGAGGTCGGCAAGGCGGGGGTCGGGGACGCCGTGGCTGGACTCGCGCGACCAATGCACCGCACTGTCGGTGCGCTCGATCGTGATCGCGCGGCGCAAGCGGTACAGCGTCAGGCGGCGGGCGAGCGCCTCGGCGGCGCTGGCTTCGCAATCGATCAGGATCGCGCTGCCGGATAAGTCAGCGTCGTCCGCCCATAGGATGAAATCGAATAACGCCTTGCCTTGCGGGGTGAGCAGGCCGCCATATTGCGGCGCGCCGGGGGTGACGCTGGCGGTGTCCTGCGTGACGAGGCCCTGCAGGAAGTCGCGCGGATCGTCGCCGGCGACACGGAGGACGGCGCGATCGGATAGGGTGGTTGCGGCCATGCCGTCCGAGGTAGGGGCGGTGGCCGCCACCGGCAATACACGACTGGCGAATTTGGCGGTGTCGCGCTACGCGGACGGGCATGACCGAGCGCCTGACGATCCGCCGCCCCGATGACTGGCATGTGCATTTGCGCGACGGCGATATGCTGCGCGCGGTTGTGCCCCATACCGCGCGGCAGTTTGCGCGGGCGATCGTCATGCCCAATCTCGCCCCACCGGTGACGCGCGTTGCCGATGCGGAGGCCTATCGCGCGCGGATTCTGGCGGCGGTGCCGGAGGGCGTCGACTTTACGCCGTTGATGACGTGTTATTTGACCGACGATGCCGATGCCGCAGAGATTGCGCGCGGCTTTGCCGATGGTGTGTGGGCCGCGTGCAAGCTGTATCCGGCGCATGCGACGACCAATTCGAGCCACGGGGTCACCGATATCCGCGCGCTGCGGACCGTGCTCGAGACGTTGCAGCGAATCGGCATGCCGCTGCTGATCCACGGCGAAGTCACCGACCGCGAGATCGACATTTTCGACCGCGAGGCGGTGTTCGTCGAGCGCATTCTCGCGCCGCTGGTGCGGGATTTCCCGGCGCTGAAGATCGTGTTCGAACATATCACCACCGCCGAGGCAGTCGATTTCGTGAGCGCGAGCGGGCCGAACGTCGCGGCGACGATCACGCCGCAGCACCTCCACCTCAACCGTAATGCGCTGTTCGATGGGGGATTGCGGCCGCATGCCTATTGCTTGCCGGTGGTGAAGCGCGAGCGGCACCGGCTCGCGGTACGCGCGGCGGCGGTATCGGGCGCGCCCGGCTTTTTCCTCGGCACCGATAGCGCGCCGCATGAGATCGGTCGCAAGGAATCGGCGTGCGGCTGCGCCGGGATTTTCAACGCCCCCTATGCGATCGAAAGCTATGCGGCGGTGTTCGACGAGGAGGGCGCGCTCGACCGGCTGGAGGGGTTCGCGTCCGAGCATGGGCCGCGCTTCTATGGCTTGCCGCTCAATACGGGCATGGTGACGCTGGAGCGCGGCGGGGTGCGCGTGCCCGATCGGATCGGGGCAGGCGAGACGGCGGTGGTGCCGTTTCATGCCGGGGAGACGCTGGGGTGGCGGCTGGTCGACCCGGCATGACCGTGGCGTTTATTTCGGATCGGTGAAGCGTTTGACCTTTACCGGAAGATCCTTCCCCTTGGTCCGGCGCGAGGGGATTTGCACGGGGTGCTTCTTTTTCCACTGCGCAAAGGTCATCGGGCCATCGGGGGTGTCGATGATCGTGTCGTCGATGCTCATGTGCGCGCACTCCGGGGCTTGAACGGCCAGTCGATCACCGCGCCGGCGAACAACGCCCACCACACGATCACGGGTTGAAACGCTAGCCGCGGGATATGGTACCACAGGGTCATGCCGCCGGTGCCATGCGTGATGTAATCGACCGCATGCTTCACATTCGCCGGATAGACGCACACCGCATAGGCCGCGAGCAACACGCCCGCCCACCAGCGCAGGCGCGGCACGAACAGGCCGATCGCGCCTGCGACTTCGCACAGGCCGGTTACGAGGATGACTTGCGGGGCATAGGGCACCCAGGCCGGGGTGATGCCGAGGAAGGGGGCGGGCTTCAGGATGTGGAGCATGCCGGCCAGAAGATAGGCGGCGGCGAGGAGTGCGCGGAGGATCTGGCGGGTGGTGATCATTTGGGGGGAGCTTAGGGGTTTATCGGGGCATGGGCAAAGCCCATGCCGTCGACCGGGGCGGGGCCCCGTCGGCCGGGCTTGCGCTGGTCGCGCCGACTTCGTCGCGCGGCGCTGCGCCTTAAAACGGAAACCACTTCGATTTGTGGCGGAACTTCATATAGCCGACATTGACGCCCTGCCGCCAGCCGACCCCCAGCCGGATCGGGATCAGCACGATATTGCCGCGCCGCAAATAGGTCGCGGCGAACCCGCCGACGAGATAGAGCCGACCCTCGGCGGCCGGGAAACGGCGGAACAAATCCTCCGAATCATAGAGGTTGTAGACAAGCACGAAGACCTTATTGGCGTCGCCGCCGAGATCGAACCCGACCGATGGGCCGGTCCAATAGACCGGCTGCTGACCCTCGATCTTATGGAACATCGTGCCCTTGCCATAGCGCAAGCCAACGACGACCGCGCCCGACGCTTCGCGTCCGGCGATATAGGCATTGGGGCGGCCCTGGTCCTTGAGCGTCCGTTCGAGAATACCGGCCAGCCCCGATGCACCCTTGCCGAAGGTGCCCTCGGCCGCGCTCAACAATTCCTGCTGCTGGAAGGTCTGGCTCTCCGCCGATTCGGCATTGGCACCGCCGCGCGCAATGGCTTGGGCGCTTTGCGCACCGCTCGGTGCGGGCGCGGGTCCCTCGGGCAGCGGATCGCTCGATTGCGGCGCATCGGGGTAGCGCCGGACATCAGGGTCGGTCGGCGTGGCAGTCGGCGTCGGCGGATAGTTGATCTGCGGTGCAGGCGGCGTGCCGCGCGGTCGCAAATCCGCATCGATCGCCTGATTGGGATCGATCGTGCGTAGCTGCTGCGCGGCAAGCGGCGCGCTTGCCGTTGCAATCGCCACGGCGAACGCCACGCTTGCTCTTGCAAAACCTCTAACTGGCCGCCGCATCATCGTTTCCCCGGACTGCAATGGCAGATGGTAGCGCGACGCAGCCTGTCCCGACAATGAACGGCGTGCCGCGCACGCGACCAACCGAGTCGATTTCGCGCCAAGCGCCTTTGTCATGCGGAGTTGATCACAACCGCAGGCGCGGCTATAGCCGCCCTTCGCTGTGATCCGGAGACGTGGGTGAGTGGCTGAAACCAGCGGTTTGCTAAACCGCCGTGGGGGGTTTACTCCCACCGAGGGTTCGAATCCCTCCGTCTCCGCCAGAATAGTGCAGCCGTTTCGTGATCCGGTCGTGCTACCGGCGCCGCCTCGCGCGGGAAGCGGGGGTGTCTTCGGCCGCCAATTGCTGCCAGCGATCGAACCGCTCTTCGGTTAGTTCGCCCGCAGCGATCGCCGCGCGCACGGCGCAGCCGGGTTCGCCGCGATGGGCGCAGTCCGAGAACCGACACTGCTCTGCGATTTCGACAAAGTCGTCGAACACCTCCGCGATCCCGGCGGTCGCGTCGGCCAGCTGGAGTTCGCGCATCCCCGGCGTGTCGAGCAGCCAGCCGCCGCCGCCCAGCCGGTGCATGGCGCGCGCCGTGGTGGTGTGACGCCCGGTATCGTCGCTTGCGCGGATTGCCTGAGTGGCGATGCTGTCGGACCCACGCAAGGTGTTGACCAGCGTCGACTTGCCGACGCCCGAGGAGCCCAGCAGCGCAACGGTCTGGCCCGGGCCGCAATAGGCCGTGAGGCCGGAGGCGCTGGCGGGATCGCGCCCGTCGACCATTTCGACCCGGAGTCCAGGCTCGATCGCGCGTGCCGCCGCCGCATAGTCTTGCGGAGCGTCGGTCAGGTCGGTCTTGGTCAGCACCACGACCGGGTCTACCCCCACTTCTCGCGCCAGCACCAGATAACGTTCCAGCCGTGCGACGCTGAAATCCTGGTTGCACGATGCGACGATGAAGAGCGTGTCGATATTGGCGGCGATCATCTGCTCGCGGCGCGGATCGCCGGGCGCGCGCCGTTTGAACAGGTTGCGCCGACGGAGGACGCGGGTCGGTAGCTGGGTGGCGTTGTCGATCAGCAGCCAGTCACCGACCGTTGGATGATCATCCGACGGCAGCGCGCCTTGGATATACGGGGAGACCGAAAAGGGCGTGCCCGCGCCCGCGACGGTGATTTGGCCGCGATGCACCGTCATCACCCGGACGGGGTGGCAGCGTTGCGTTTCCTCCTGGGAAAGCTGGTCGCTGAAAAAGGCGGTCCAGCCCAATTCGTGCAACGTCTCGTCGGTCGATGTCATAGGCGAGGCGGCGCTACCATGATCGGGCGCAACCTCCTAACCAGCGATCGCGGTGCCAATCGCTGTTCTCTCTCTGTTCAAGTCGTGCTAGAGCCACACCATGCTTGCCGACTGCCCTGTCAGGAAAGTCATCCATGTCGACATGGACGCGTTCTTCGCCTCGGTGGAGCAGCGCGATGACCCGTCGTTGCGCGGGAAGCCCGTTGCCGTCGGCTATGGTGCCGCGCGCGGGGTCGTGGCGGCGGCGAGTTATGAGGCGCGTACTTTCGGGGTGAAGTCCGCGCTCCCGTCGGTCACCGCACTCAGGCGCTGCCCCGATCTGGTGTTCGTGCCGCCGCGCTTCGAGGTATATCGCGCCGTCTCGCTGCAAATCCACGCGATCTTCGCCGACTATACCGATCTCGTTCAGCCGCTGTCGCTCGATGAGGCGTATCTCGATGTCACCGCGAACCGACGCGGCATCGCGACGGCTTGGCTTACCGCCAAGGAGATTCGCGCGCGAATTTTGGCCGAGACCGGGCTCACCGCTTCGGCCGGCATATCGTACAACAAGTTTTTGGCGAAGCTCGCATCGGACCATCGCAAACCCAACGGGCAGTTCGCGGTGACGCCGGATATGGGTCAGGCCTGGGTCGAAACGCTGCCGGTGTCGCGCTTTCACGGCGTGGGGCCGGTCACGGCCGCGAAGATGCAGCGGCTTGGCATCGAAACCGGCGGCGATCTTCGCGCCAAACCGCTTGATTTCCTGCGGCGTCATTTCGGCAGCTCGGCGGAATGGTATTATGCGATTGCGCGGGGGCAGGATCACCGACCGGTCAACCCCGACCGGGTACGCAAATCATCGGGATCGGAGACGACGTTCCGGCAGGATCTGACCGCGGACGCGGCGATCGAGGCGGGCGTGCTGCGGATGGTCGACGATGTCTGGCGCTGGTGCGAGACACGGCAGGCGTTTGGCCGGACCGCGACCGTCAAAGTGAAATATGCCGATTTTCAGCAAATCACGCGCAGCCGGAGCCGGCCCGCGCCGATCGCGTCTTATGGGGAGCTGCGCGATGTCAGCCTTGAGCTGATCCGATCGGTGCTGCCCACGGCAAAGGCGATCCGGCTCGTGGGGGTGACGGTGTCGAATTTCGAAGATGCGGCGGTGGCGGTGGATGAGCCGCAGCTGTTCGAGGCGGCATCGGCTTGAGGTCGCTTTTAACACATGCGATCTTTTCCACCCCGTTCGGGCTGAGCCTGTCGAAGCCCCTCTCGCAGCAGGCAAACATTGCGCGAGAGGAGAGATGCCCTTCGACAGGCTAAGGGCGAACGGTGGTGGTGAAAGCGCGCTACTTGCCCTGCAACGCTTGCCGTACACTCGGCAGCAGGCGCGCGACGATGATATCGACGCCGCGCGCATTGGGATGCAGGCCATCGGCCTGCAGCAAGCGCCGGTTGCCCGCGACGCCATCGAGGAAGAAGGGATAGCGTGGCACATGGTGCTCTGCGGCGAGCGCCGGGTACATGCCGTCGAACGCGCGGACATAGTCCGGCCCGAGATTGGGCGCGGCGCGCATCCCCGCCAGCAACACCGGGATGCGGCGGTTGTGCAGCTCGGTCAGGATCGCATCGAGATTGGCCTTGGCCTGCGGCACGGGAAGCCCGCGCAACATATCGTTCGCGCCGAGTTCGACGATCACCAGATCGGGCGTGCCCCCAAGCCCGCGCAACCCCCAGCGCAGCCGCGCGCGCGCCTGTGCCGCAGTATCGCCCGATACGCCGCCATTGCGGACCGTCGCGGCAATACCGGCCTGGCGCAGCGCCGCCTGTAACCGCGCGGTGAACCCAGCAGCAGGCGGCAAACCGTAGCCCGCGCTGAGGCTGTCGCCGAACGCCCAGATCACCGGCGCGCGCGGCGATGCGTCGGCGCCGGGGGCAATTCCGACGCAGAACAGCAGCGCGAGATGGACAATTCGCCGCGACCATCCATATCGCATGAGACGTGACCATCGCATCCCCCCCAGATAGCGCGCTGATCTGCGCGCGCAATGTCTCGCTCTCGCTTGGCCGTGCGCCGTCGCGCGTCGACATCCTGCGCGGGATCGACCTCAGCGTAACCGCCGGGGAGAGCGTCGCTTTGCTCGGGCCGTCGGGATCGGGCAAATCGTCGCTGATGGCAGTGCTGTCGGGGCTGGAACAGCCAAGTGGCGGGACGGTCGAGGTCGCGGGGCTCGATTTCACCGCGCTCGACGAAGATGCGCTGGCGATTGCGCGGCGCGGGCGAATCGGGATCGTGCTGCAGGCGTTTCATTTGCTGCCCACGATGACGGCGCTCGAAAATGTCGCGGTGCCGCTCGAACTGGCGGGAGAGCGCGACGCCTTTGCGCGCGCCGCGACCGAGCTGAGCGTCGTCGGCCTTGGCCACCGCACCGGCCATTATCCCGCGCAATTGTCGGGCGGCGAGCAGCAGCGCGTCGCGATTGCCCGCGCTTTGGTGGCGCGACCCGCCTTGATTTTCGCCGACGAGCCGACCGGCAATCTCGACACCGCAACGGGCGCGGCGATCATGGATTTGCTGTTCGCGCGGCACGCGGCGAGCGGCACGACCTTGTTCGTCATCACGCACGATCCGGCGCTGGCGGCACGGTGCGCGCGGGTAATCGATCTGGCGGACGGGCGGATCGTCGCGGATCGGGTTAGCGCTTGAGCATTGCGTGGCGGATTGCGCTCAGGGATTTGCGGCGGGGTGGTCGCGGATTGTTGCTGCTCGCGGCGTGCCTGTTCCTGGGCACGGCGGCGCTCGCCGGGATCGGGAGTCTTGCCGCCAGCATGATCGCCGCGCTCGACGCGAACGGGCGGCAGATTCTCGGCGGCGACCTGGAGTTCAGTGTGTCGCAGCGCCGCGCGACCGTCGAGGAGCTTGCGCTTTTTACCCAGGCAGGGCGCGTGGCGGAGACGGTGTCGATGCGCGGGATGGCGGATGCGGGCGGCCCTGCGACGCTGGTTGATTTGCGCGGGACGGATGCAGCGTGGCCTTTGGTCGGGCGCTTCCGGCTCGCACCGGGCGCGTTGGCTGGCCGGCCAAAGGGGCGCGAGATCGCGGTCGCGCCCGCGCTCGCCGAACGGTTGCGCGTGAGGCCCGGCGACACGCTGCGGCTGGGCATGGCGCGGCTGCGGGTGATCGGGATCATCGCCGAGGAGCCCGATCGGCTTGGTGCTGGCTTTGCGCTCGGCCCGCCGGTGCTGGTCGATCTGGCGGGGCTGGAGGCGACCGCCTTGGTGCAGCCCGGCAGCCTGTATGAGAGTCACTATCGGATCGTGTTGCCGCGTGCCGACAGCGCGAAGGCGGTGCGCGAGCGTCTGATGAAGCGGCTCGGCGGTGCGGGCTGGACCGCGAAGACGAGCGACCGCGCGGCGGGGGGCTTGCGTACCGGCATCGACCAGTTCGGCCAATTTCTGTTGCTGGTCGGGCTGGCTGCGCTGGCAATAGCGGGGGTTGGCGTCGGCAGCGGGGTTGCGGCGTACCTTGCGGGCAAGGCGAAGATCATCGCGACGCTGAAAGTGCTGGGCGCGACCGCGCGGACGATCGCCGCGATTTTCCTCGCGCAATTGGGGATCGTCGCGGCGGGCGGGATCGCCGCTGGTCTGTTGGTCGGCGCGGCGGTGCCGTGGATTGTGACCGGCCTCGTCGGCGCAGCACTGCCGGTGCCGCCACGCCTCGCGCTGTATCCGGTGCCGCTGGCGACTGCGGCGCTGCTCGCCTTGCTCGTCGCTTTGCTGTTCGCGGTGCCGGCGCTGGCCCGCGCGCGCGATGTGCCTGCTGCGACCCTGCTGCGCGATGCGCTCGCCCCGCGCCGCTGGCCCGCACCCGCCGTACTGGGGGTGATGGCGCTGCTGGTCGCAGCTTTGGTCGCGCTCGCGGTGCTGACCGCGTCGAACCAAGCGCTGGCGCTTGGCTTTGTTGGTGCGGTATCGGCGCTGATCGCAGTGCTGTGGGTGATCGGCGTCGCGATTCGCTTCATCGCGGCGCGGGTTCCCCGCGCGCGCGCGCCGCTGCTGCGGCTCGCCATCGCCAATTTGCACCGGCCCGGCGCGCAGACCGACCGGCTGGTGGTGGCGCTAGGTCTCGGTTTCTCGCTCTTCGTCGCGCTGGCGGTGATCGATTCGAGCCTGTCGTCCGAACTGCGCAATGCCGCACCGACCAAGGCACCGCGCTTCTTCGCGATCGACCTTCAACCGGGGGATGCGGCCGCCTTCTCCAGCGCGGTGAAGGGAGCGGCTCCCGACGCCAAGATTGAGTCGCTACCGTCGCTGCGCGGCGCGATCGTTGCGCTGCGCGGGAAGCGGGTCGCCGACATGAAGACCCTGCCCGAAGGGGCATGGGTGCTGCGCGGCGATCGGACGATTACCTATTCGGCGCAGCTCCCGCCGCGCAATGTCGTGGCTTCGGGGAAATGGTGGCCCGCTGATTATCGCGGGCCGCCGCTCGTCTCGCTGGAGGATAAGGCCGCCGCCGCACTCGGGCTCAAGGTCGGCGACAGCATCACCGTGTCGGTGCTCGGGGTCGAAGTGCCCGCGCGGATCGCGGCGCTCCGGACGATCGACTGGGGCGGGCTCGGCCTCAACTTCGCGATCGTCTTCTCGCCCGGTTACATTGAGGAAGCGCCGCACGGCTTGCTCGCGAGCGTCTATGCCGCACCCGAGCGCGATGGCGTGATCGCACGGCGCGTGGCCGAGGCGCTGCCGTCGGTCACGCTAATCCGCGTCGGCGACGTGATCGGGCAAGTCGGCGCGGTGCTGGGCCAGATCGCCGTCGCGATCCGCGCGGCGGCGGCGGTGACGGTGACGGCGGGGATCGCGGTGTTGATCGGCGCGGTGTCGGCATCGGGCCGCGCGCGGCGTTATGATGCGGTGATCCTGAAACTGCTGGGCGGGAGCAGCCGTCAGGTGCTGGGCGCGCAGGCCATCGAATATGCGATCCTGTCGGCGATCCTCGCGGTGGTCGCGCTGACGATCGGCGCGGGGGCGGGGTGGTTTGTCGTGGCCCAAGTGTTCGATATCGCCTGGGCACCGCGCTGGGACATTGTCGCGGCGACGCTGGCCGGTGCGGCGGTAATGACGCTCGGCGCCGGGGTGGCGGGGAGCTTGCCCGCCCTGCGCGCGCGCCCGGCGGAGGCGCTGCGCGACCTGTAAGATGACCGCTGGACTCTCCACGCAATCTCCACACAATCGCGATGCGCGCGTAACGAAGCGGCGCCACATCTGAAAAATTCCAAGGTGTTTGGACCGGTACGGGGATGTTGAGTGGACAATGCGCTGATCCTGATCGCCGAGGATGATGTCGATATCGCGCAAATCCTCGCCGCCTATCTCGACCGCGACGGGTTTCGCACCGTCTGCGCCGCCGATGGTGAGGTCGCGCTGATGCATCACCGCTCGCTGCGGCCCGATCTGGTTCTGCTCGACGTGCAAATGCCGCGGCAGGACGGGTTCGAGGTGCTCGCCGAAATCCGTCGGCGCGGCATGACCCCGGTGATCATGGCGACGGCGCGGATGGAGGATCTCGACAAGCTCTCGGCGCTGCGGCTCGGCGCGGACGATTATGTCGTCAAGCCGTTCAATCCGCTCGAGGTTGTCGCGCGCGTCAAGGCGGTGCTGCGCCGCACGAACGCGGCGGGGGCCGGTGCGCACCAATTGCGCTGGGGGATGCTGACGATCGATGCCGATGCCTATAGTGCATCGCTCGCTTCGGGTGATGTGCCGGTGATGCTCGATCTGACGCTGACCGAATTCCGGCTGCTGGCGCACATGGCGCGCAGCCCGACGCGCGTCTTCTCCCGCGCCGAACTGCTCGATGCGTGCCTGCCCGAGGGGGAGGCGCTCGAGCGGACGGTCGACAGCCATATGAGCAAGCTGCGGCGCAAGCTCGAGGCGGGCGGGGCGGTCGGATGGTGCGGCGGGGTGCGCGGGATCGGCTACCGGCTCTCGGCACTGTGAAGATCGGGGTGTGGAATATGGGCGAACGTGGCCGCTTACGCCTTTCCACCCAATTGGCGAGTGTTGTCGCGGCCTCGGTGCTGACCTGCTCGGGGATCATCATCGCCGAAACGCAGATCTTCGATTATTTCGAGAGCGAACGGGTTATCAAGACCATGCCGGTGGCGGCGCAGCGCGCAGTCACGAAGCTGAAGCAGACGGAGACACCCGCACCCGCCGACCTGATCGCGTTGGTACAGTTCCAGGTGAGCTCGGCCGACGAGTTTGCCGAGCGGAGTAACCTCGCGCTGCTTTTGTTTGTCGCCACCGCCGTGATCGGGTCCTTCGCCGCCGGGTCGGCCTTGTCGCGCCGCCTTGGGCAGGGGCTCACCAATCTGGCGGATGCCGCAAGCGCGGTCACGCAAGGGGATTTGTCGGCGCGCGCACCGTCGGCCGCGCTAATCTCGCAAGAAGAAGCGCAACTGATCGAAAATTTCAACACGATGGCGGCGGCCCTGCAGCAAGCCGAGCGCGAGTTGCGCGAGAGCACTGCTGCGGTCGCGCATGAGCTGCGCACGCCGCTGACAATTCTGTCGGGGCGACTGCACGGCATTCAGGATGGTGTGTTCGAACCCGGACCCGAACAGATCGATAGCCTGATCCACCAGGTCGATGCGCTGACCCGCCTGATCGACGATTTGCGGACGATGAGCCTGGTTCAGTCGGGGCACCTCGCGCTCGAACTCGCGCCCGTCGATCTGGCCGAGGTGGTGCTTCCCACGATCGCGGCGATGGCGCCCGATCTCCACGCGGTCGGGATCGTCATCGAAACCCGCTTACGCCCCGCGCCGATGATCGGCGACGCGGCGCGGCTGCGTCAGGCGCTGGCTGCGGCGCTGACGAATGCCCAGCGCTACGCTCCGGACAGCGGAATCCTGACGATCGAGACCGGGACGAGCCCGCAGGGTATCGTGCTGCGCGTGCTCGATCGCGGACCGGGGGTGAGCGCGGAGATCGCGGCGCGCGCGTTCGAACGCTTCTGGCGCGGCGAACATTCACGCCATCGGGCAATGGGTGGCTCGGGCCTTGGCTTGTCGGTCGTCCGCGCGATTGCCGAGGCGCATGGCGGCAGCGCCTCGCTCACCCCGCGCGCAGGCGGCGGGGCTACGTTCGAAATGCTGCTGGCGGCGGTGCCGCCGCG
The DNA here is from genome assembly GCA_038327465.1 of Sphingomonadales bacterium. GTDB lineage: Bacteria > Pseudomonadota > Alphaproteobacteria > Sphingomonadales > Sphingomonadaceae > Sphingomonas. The sequence goes on from JBBQLB010000010.1 coordinate 29,413, forward strand.
TCTCGACACAGTCTCCACGATCGACTGACCATTCCTCCATAGGGCCCCTCCAGAACGCCAACATCGAACGACGAAGGGTCGCCGATTTTTTGGTTCAGGAGATTTTTCATGAAGACCTTGTTTCTCGCCGCTACGGCGCTGTTGACGCTCGTGCCCGCCATTGCCCAGGCGCAGGATGACGCCGAAACCTTCACCGGCGTGAAGATCGGTGCGGAAGTAAGCCGCATCCGCGAAACGCTGCGGTCCGACCCCGGCAATGTCGGCGCGACCGCCAAGGATACGCGCAATGGCATCGGCTATCGCGGCTATCTCGGCTATGATTTGCAGCTCGGCAATGTGGTGATCGGCGCCGAGGCCGGCCTCGGCGGCGGTGGTCGCTCGCTCCGCCAGAGCGGCGCGCGCGGCAGCTATGTGCTCGATCCCGGCCTCAGCTACGACGTCTCGGCCCGCGTCGGCTTCGTGCCGGTCGAAGGCCTGCTGGTCTATGGCCGCGCCGGATATCGCTGGCAACAAAGCGAGCGCCGCACCACCCCGACCGGGGCATCGGTGGCGACGCTCACCACCAAGCAAACCGAACGCGCGCTCACTTACGGCGCCGGTGCAGAGGTGCTGATTGACAAGCATTTCTCGGTTCGCGCCGAATATAATCGCACGCCCTATGATCGTAACCTGCGCGCAAACGCCTTTTCGCTCGGTGCAGCGTATCGGTTCTGAGTCCGCGCGACGCTGCGACAAAAGGGGGCGGTGGAGATGATCCACCGCCCCCTTTTTGTGCCTGCGCGATCGATAGCAGCGGCGAGTGCGCGGGTTGCTTCGACTAGGCTAGCCGAGCAGATTGGAGCGCCAGAGCGTCGCATAGAGCGGCAGCGCGCTCGCCAGCACCGCCAGCATCACCGCCGTGCCGCGCCACCCGTAATTGATCGCCCGGCGGCGTCGCACGAGCAGGCCGGTCGCCACGACCAATGCGAAGACGCCAGCATCGAACAAGGCGATCATCGCGCGTGCGGCAGGGGGTGGGCCGTAGCCGGCCGAGTCGAGCGCGACGCTCAAGCCGATCAGCAAGCCGGAACCGGCAAGCGTACAGGTGGTGCCCGTGACGATCGCTGCGACGATCGCGCGTGTCGGCGATCGCCGCCAGCGCCAATATCGACCGCAGTCTCGCACGCACGAAGCAGCGAACCTCCTCTGCAAATTCCAGGTCCGCTGAAGAAAAACCGAGGTGCATGGCACCCTCCTCCGTACATCCCACGATAGAAGGTGACCGAATACAAGGTAGCCTTATATTTTCGGCGGTGCCGCATCAATGAATGCCGGCAACGCCACCGCCCGATCCGCCATCGCCGTAACCTTGGGATACCGCGTCAGATCGGTCTTGAAGCGGCGCGCATTGTACATCTGCGGCACCAGGCACGCATCGACGATATTGGGTACATCGCCGCCTGCGAACTCGGTGTCGGGGAGAAGCTTTTCGAGCGTGGCGAACCCCTGCTCGACCCAGTGGCGATACCAGTCGTCGATGGCGTCCTGCTCCTGCCCCAGCGCGTTCTTGAGATATTGGAGGACACGCAGATTGTTGATCGGGTGGATGTCGGCAGCGATCGTCAGCGCCATTTCCATTGCCCGTGCGCGGGCGATTGGCTCGACCGGGATCATGCGGGGTTCGGGCGCGAGCGTGTCGAGATAGTCGATGATCGCGAGGCTCTGCCCCAACACCAGTCCGTCCACTTCAAGTGCAGGCACCAGTCCGGCGGGGTTCTTCTCCAGATAGTCCGGCGCGCGCTGTTCTCCGCTGCGCAGCACATAATTGCGCTTCTCGTATCCCAGCCCCTTGAGGTTGAGGACAATGCGGACGCGGTAGCTCGCCGAGGAGAGCGGAAAATCGTGGAGGATCATGCGAATTCGGATTCCTTCTCACCGATCGTGATCCGCAACGGCGTCAGGCCCTCGATCGTCACGTCGATCACGTCGCCCGGGACGACCGCACCGACGCCGGCTGGCGTACCCGTGAAGATCAAATCACCCGGCAGCAGCCGTTCGAAGCGGCTGACATAAGCGATCTGCTCGGCGCAATCCCAGATAAGGTCGCGAATGTCGCCGTCCTGCTTGAGCTCACCATTGACGCGCAACTGGATCGGGCCGGACGACACATGACCCTCACTGACCGGACGGATCGCCGCCATCGGTGCCGAAAAAGCGAAGTTCTTGCCCACTTCCCACGGCCGCCCCTTGTCGCGTGCGGCAAGTTGCAGATCGCGGCGCGTCATGTCGAGGCCGACCGCATAGCCGAACACGAGATCGAGCGCGTCGTCTTCAGAAACCTTGGCGCCTTCCTTGCCGATTGCGATCACCAGTTCGGCTTCGAAATGATAGTTTGCGGTTTCCGACGGATAGGGAATCGTCGCGCCGTTCGCGACAAGCGCGTCGGCCCATTTGGCGAAGAAGAACGGTGCCTCGCGACTCGGATCGCTGCCCATTTCGCGCGCGTGCGCCTCGTAATTGCGGCCGATGCAGATGATGCGCCCGACCGGAAATGTCGCGTCGGTCCCGGCGATTGCGGCGGCGGGGCGTTCAGGCAGATTGAGAACATGGGCCATGATCAGCCTTCTGACGATTATCTGGAAAAACCGTGGACAGAAGCGCATAACGACGCAAGCACTTTCCCGCCGGTCTGTTTTTAGGCAGCGAGACATGGCTAGCTGCCGGTTCGCTCTGCTAAATCAGCGCGTCCATGTTCCGTCGATTCGGCAGCGCAATTCGACGATTACGTTTCCACAAGCCGACTTTCGCTCAAGTTAGGCGTCATGAACTACTCATCGCCCGCACTGCCACATAGCCCGCCGTCGCGAGGACCATCAGCGCAAATGCCGTCCGTGCAACCGTTGTTCGCTGTGCAAGCAACCGGCCAACCGGTATTGCAATCATCGATCCGATTGCCCCGCCGCCGACCAGCGCTATGAAAACGCGCCAGTCGACGAGACCTGACGCGGCGTAGCTCGCGCTTGTTGCCGCGCCGAACAGCACGACCGAGACGAGCGATGAGGCGGCTGCGTTCGCCAGGGTCATGCCCGTTGCAGCCATCAGGCCGGGGACGATCAGAAACCCGCCGCCAATGCCGAAAAACCCGGCCGCCAGCCCCGTAACAGCCCCGATCGGTGCGATTTTGAGCGTCAGTCCCGTCGTCAGCCGTACCCCGGCATCGCCTTCCGACTTGCGCGGAATCAGCATCGATCCGCCGACGAACGCCATCGCCACGGCAAACCACAGCAGCAACGCGCTGCCGTCGATTTGCTTGGCGAAATGGGCGCCGACCAGCGATCCGGTGAGGCCGGCACCACCGAACACGAGCGCGCAGGGCCATTTGACGCGCCCTGCCTGCGCCTGAACGAGCAAGCCCACTGCCGCGTTCACGGCGACAGCCGCCGCCGACGTCCCAATCGCGACATGCGGGTCGCGCACCCCAACGATGTAGAGCAGCAATGGCGTCGCCAGCACAGAACCGCCGCCGCCGAACACCGACAGGAGCAATCCGATGACGGCACCACCCAGCACGGCTGCCGGATAGGATATGGTGGCGATTTCCACCCGACTAGACGGTGACTGGCCGGTTCCACGGCAGGAAGGCGAGCAGTTTCGCCATGCCGCAAAAACCGCTGATGCCAGCAAAGGTCAGTCCGGCGCCGACGAAGGCCGCTAGCCCGAAGAAATAGGTCGACACCAGCCAGCCGAGGAGCATCCCGGCAAGAATCAGCGAGCCGGCAACGATCTGGACCTGTCGCATCATTTCCAGCGGTGCCTTGCGATTGGCCTCGACCGGAAATCCAGCCCTTGCCCAGGCATCCAGTCCGCCCTCTAGCGCATAAGCCGTCCCGCCGACGGGTGCCGCCAGTCGTTCGGCATTGGCGGTGGTGCGCATGCCCGATCGACAGGTGAAAATGACATCGGTGCCCGCCATTTCGGGCAGCGCGACTGCATCAAAACGCGACAATGGGCGGGACAGTGCGCCCGGCACATGGCGGCGCGCGAATTCATCATCCTCGCGGATATCGATCAGCAATGCGTGCCCCTGTCGCACGCGTTCTTCGACGCGCTCAGGTTTCAGCGCGATCAGCGACTTGGGCATTGGGTGTCTCCACATCATCGGAACAGAAAATTGCGGCGAGCGTGGCCATCACCTGCGCGGCGGCAGGATCGGCGATGCTGTACAGGATCGACAGCCCTTCGCGGCGCGTCGCCACCAGGCCGTCGCTGCGCAGGACGGCAAGATGCTGCGACAGCGCGGATTGGGAGAGGCTAATCAGTGGCAACAGCTCGCCCACCGAGCGCTCGCCGCCGGAGAGTTGACACATGATCATGAGACGCCGTTCGTTGGCCAGCGCGCGGAGCAGACGCGCCGCAGCCGCTGCGCTTTGCTCGAACCGGGTCATGTCGAAATGGGCAAGGTCGATCATCCAGCCAATATATTCATTGATTCTAATTTAGCAAGTGCTTATATATCGACTTTCAAGGAGCAAAGCCATGAACCCGCGCGTCCAGACATTCTTCGATCCCGCCACATTTACGGCCACCCATCTGGTCGTCGATACGTGCACCGCTACTGCGGCAATCGTCGACCCTGTGCTCGACTTCGAACCAAAGGGCGGAAAGCTGTCGACGACCTCGGCGGATGCGGTGCTGGCAGCGGTGGCCGCGCAGAACCTGTCTCTCTCCTATGTGCTCGAGACGCATGCGCACGCCGATCATTTGTCGGCGGGTGACCACATCCGACGGCTGACCGGTGCCAAGCTCGTCATCGGCGCCCATATTACCGAGGTGCAAAGGGTGTTTGCACCGGTGTTCGACGCCGATGATGTCGCCTGCGACGGCAGCCAGTTCGACATCCTGCTGAACGAGGGCGACAGCCTGCCATTCGGCGCGCTGTCGATCCGCGCGCTGCATACGCCCGGTCATACGCCGGCATGCCTGACCTACCTTATTGGCGACGCGGCGTTTGTCGGGGACACCTTGTTCATGCCGGACTATGGCACGGCGCGGGCCGACTTTCCGGGGGGCGACGCCCGCACGCTCTATCGCTCGATCCACAAGATTCTCGCTCTACCGCCGGAGACACGGGTCTTTGTAGGGCATGATTATCTTCCAGCCGGGCGAACCGACTATCGCTGGGAAACAACCGTTGGTGACGAAGCCAACGGAAACATCCATGTGCACGGGCAATCGATCGAGGATGAGTTTGTCGCCATGCGCGAAACCCGCGACAAGACCTTGGCGCAACCGACACTGATTCTGCCGTCGCTCCAGGTCAACATTCGCGGCGGCGCACTGCCGCCTGCCGCTCCTTCGGGGAAGACCTTCCTGAGGCTGCCGGTCACGATCGAATGAGCTCGCTGTTTCCTGCTATTGTTAGGACGCGGGAACCGGGATGCAGAAAGTGCTTCGAGGCGGATTTCGGCGCGATTGGCCCATCAAGCCGCGCGTCGGCTTTCGACAACAATGACTTGGCAACTGAACGGCGACATCGGGCTCGATAGCAGTCCCAGCAGCGCTGGTGGATGGCTGCTACTCCGGTTCGGCACAACCTTGGATCACGGGTTGCGTCAAATCTTCTGAGAGCGGATGATGGTGGCGCGATGAAATTCTATGCAGAAACACTTTTTCCTTGGTTCTTGGACCGTTCACTCGACACGCCGCAGATTCGCGCTCGTCGAAAGCGCCTGGTCGAAAGCGTAGAGGGCGACGTGCTTGAGATTGGTTTCGGCACAGGGGCGACACTGCCATTCTATAATCGGGAGCTGGTTCGGTCGCTGTCGGTGGTGGAACCTTCCACCGGCATGAACAAGCGCGCCGCAGAAATGATCGACAGACTGAACTGGTCGATCGCTATCAATGCTCTTGCCGGTGAAGACCTGCCATTTGAGGATCAGAGTTTCGATTGCGTTGTGTCCAGCCTGACGCTGTGCAGCGTTTCCGATCCACCCCGTGTCCTAGCCGAGATCTGGCGCGTCCTGCGCCCCGGTGGGACGTTACGCTTCTTCGAACATGTCGCGAGCGACAATCCCGAGCGGCGCAAATGGCAGGACCGACTCAATCCCATCCAACGCGTGGTTGGGGTTGGCTGCAATCTGAACCGCGATACCGTCGGGTTGATGCGAGCGGCGGGTTTCAGCATCGGGTCGGTGCCGCAGCAGATCGAACCCAGCTTTCCGTTTGCCGCTTATTTGCCCTTCGTCGAAGGGGTCGCCCAGAAGCCCGAATGATCACAGGCCGATGTGCACGAAATCAGGTCAAAGGACCTGACGAGTGAGCCTCACCCGGATCGCGCGAGACGAAGGGCTTTGCGGTGCTAAATATTTGACGGGAAAGCGAGAACGGCGATTAACGGACGCTAATTGTCGGTTGATGATACCCTGAGTGCCCAGGTTTTTCGTTCTGGCCAAATATCACAAGCCGGTAGCGCCCGGGGCCAGGAGCGGGCATCTCGACCGAGAACCACCGGGCGACGTTACGAAAGCAAGCGGTGTGGCGTTGACCCGACGCCGCCCTCGCCAGATCGAAGCCTCGACCCGATAATCGGCCGCATCCCAGACTCCACCGGGTATGATAGGACAGCCGCACATCAGTTCGACCTTGGCCTTGATCGAAAGGGTTTGACCTTCCACTGTGCTGTCTGTCGTTATCGTCAATCCGGGCAACTCAATCATCCAGCCATTGCCAAGATCGGTGGATAGCCCCGGCATTATCCCGCCCGCAGAAGTCGAGCAACGATACCAAGCCGAGCTGGATGACGTCCGCGTGGCCGCGCATCTACCACCGCGCAGCGTTAAGGTACGGACCCCGTGCGCGATATGGGGCTTGCGGCGCGATTGAGGTGACGGAACGCCCTTTGCGCGGGCGGGTGGCCGAAGTAGAGGCGCGTTGTTTCATACCGCCGTCCCAACCAGCAGGCCGATCCCTGCCGTCAGGGCCATTGCCAGCGCGCCCCAGAAGGTGACGCGGATCGTCGCAACCCAGACCGGAGCGCCACCGGCTCGCGCTCCAATGGCGCCCAGCAGGGCGAGGAACAGCAGCGACGCGACGGCTTCGATCGCGACCAGCCAAGGTGCCGGCGCGACGATGACGATCGCCAGTGGGAGAGCGGCACCCGCCGTGAAGGTCGCAGCCGAAGTGAGCGCAGCCTGAATCGGGCGTGCGGTCGTCATCTCCGATATGCCGAGTTCGTCATGGGCATGGGCCGCAAGCGCGTCCTTGGCCATCAACTGCCGCGCGACGGTGTCGGCAGTTGCCGGATCTACGCCGCGCTTCATGTAAATGCCGGCCAGTTCATGGATCTCCGCGTCCACGTTGCCGGACAATTCCGCACGCTCGCGTGCCAGATCGGCCTGTTCGGTGTCGGACTGCGAACTGACCGAGACATATTCGCCAGCCGCCATCGACATGGCACCTGCTACCAGTCCCGCGACACCGGCGATGAGGATATCGCCAGGCTTTGCGGCGGCTGCCGCCACGCCGATGATCAGGCTGGCGGTCGAGACGATGCCGTCATTGGCCCCGAGCACGGCCGCACGCAGCCAGCCGATGCGCGACACCAGATGGCGTTCGGGGTGAAGGTGCAATCTAGTCATCACTGCGTTCGCCTTTTTCCGGACCACCGCCACTTTCACCAGCTTCTGCATGGGTACCGGGGGTGAATGCTAGCGGGTCGATCACCGTCGCTCCATACGTGGTTCCCGCGATCGCGATCGCCGCGATGGGAAGAGCCAGTGGTGCCGGAGGACGCGCATCCTCGACGCCGGGGTGCAGATCGGCGCGCTTGGTGCCGGTTATAAACGCTCCGATCAGATTGTCCTTCGTCAGCAGAGACATCACGATGACGGCGACGACGTGCAGCGCGATGAGGCCAAGCAGAACATTGGCCAGCGTCTCATGCAGCCCGCCTTCGGCTTCGCCCCGCATCGTGGCGCCGCTATAAACGATCCCGCCGACCGTCGCGAGCAGGGCGATGATCGCGATGCCGCCCAGCGCATTATGGCCGATCGACCGCTCAGGCGTGCCGGAGAGAAGGCCACCGATGTGATGCGCGATCTGGCTGGGTTTCAGGAAATCAGTGAAACGCGCATGCTCGCCGCCGACGAAACCCCAGACCAGTCGGAACGCAATCAGGATAGCGGCGATCCAACCGGCGGGCACGTGCCACGGCGCGAGCGCGCTATCCTCTTCCGACGACAGGAAGGCGACCAGGATCGTCGCGACCAGCAGCCAGTGGAACAGGCGCACCGGCAAATCCCAGACGCGGATGCGTTCGGTCGATGGGAGGGCCGCGGACGAGAGAGGGGGAGTCGAAAGGTTGGGCATTGTCACCTCCGTGGAGGTGACGACATCCGCCGAACTCCTGACCGAAACCTGACGCGGGCGGCAATCTCTTGATGTCGCCGTCGATCAGCGCTTTTGCGCTGCGGTTTCCGTAGAGCGGTCGCTGCCGAGCCGCTTCTGCCAGTCCACCCGCATCAGGGCGACCAGCGCCGCGATCATCAGCAACTGAATGGCGATACTCGCCGGGCTGGTGAACGTTGTCAGGAATTGATCGCCGACGGACGTCTTTTGGATGCCCTTGGCGGTCACCGCATAGATCGAATAGGACACCAGTCGCCCCGCGAAGAAGGCGGCGGTGAAGCCGGCGAGACGGACACGCGCGAGGCCAGCCGCTTCGAATAACTGCGCTGACGGTAACGGCGACAGCGCAAACAAGCCCAGCGCCAGGAGGCCGCCGCGCTTGTTCCGTTCGAGCGCGTCCCGTGCAGCCGCGAGATTGCCGCGGATCCGTTCAGGGACGCGCCGACCGAGCATGCGGAAGGCGTGGGCGAGGGCAAAACGACCGAGTGCGGCAGCAAGCGCACCGGTCAGGATGATGGCCACTATGGGCAGCTGCGTGCCAAGGCCATAAAGGACGATGATCGACCATGTCGGCGGGCCGAATGCCGGCATAAGGTTCACGCCCAACACGATCACAAACAAAAGCAGATAGCTGTTCAGTCAGTCCTCGTCTTTCTGCGACTGCGCCTCACGCATGTTCGGGCGCGGCGAATATCACGCGAAACAGCGCGCCGCCGCCGGGGGCATTTTCTACTGTTATGGCTCCGCCGTGTGCCTGCGCAAGCCGCTTCACGATGCCGAGGCCAAGGCCTGCGCCTTCGGTCTTGCGTCGATCCTTGCGCCAAAAGCGTTCGAAAATATGCGGAATGTCTTCGTCAGAAATACCGGGGCCGTGGTCGCGCACGCTGATTTGTGATCCTGGTCCGGCAGTTACCTCTATCGGTGTATCGCCCGGCGCATGGGCAAGCGCGTTGTCTATGAGATTGCGATAGATGCGGTAGATCGCCTCGGCGTGGCCGAGCGCCCGCGTATCCCCGACGGCTTCGAACCGCAGGTCGCGTTGCGCTTCGAACACCTTGGGGGCCATTGCGGCGACGATTTCGCGGCCAATATCCGCCAGGTCGATCGTTGTATCCGGCTCTACTGCCAACGCGTCGGCCTGCGCCAAGTCAAGCATCTGGCCGACCAGTCGCGCCATATTCTGCGTGTCGGCTTGCAGGTCTTCGCGCAACTGGCTGGGCGGCAACTTGTCCAGCGAGAGCTGCATGATCGAGAGGGGGGTGCGCAGTTCATGCGCGGCATTGGCGGTGAACCCGCGCAAGATCGCCATCGTCTCGTCGAGCCGGGTCAGCGCGCGGTTGACGGCGCGGACGAGTGTATTGACCTCGCGCGGCTCCGGTGCCTCGGAAAGGCGAGACAGGACGTTGTCGGGATCGAGCGCATCGACTTCGGCCTCCGCGCGCCGCAGCGGTTGGAGGACGCGGCGGACGGCGAAGATGTTGAACAGCAGCAAGAGAAGCGACAGCGGGATCAGCGGCAGGACGACATGTTGCACAATCTCGTTGGCGATCACGGGCACGTATGGCCGAATGCCGACGCCTTCGAACTGCATGAACAGCCACCGCCGCTGTCCGTCCTGCACAACCGAACGGACACCGGAAATACGATAGCCGCCGGAGATACGTTCGCGACGCGTCCAATCCATTAATAGGCCGTTGGGGGCATCGGTGCGCGGAGACGGAGCCTTCGGACTGTCCGCATTCGGCTCGACATAGCGGGCAGCCCAGTGCTCCGCCCCAGGCGGCCCGGCCAGCAGATCGGGGGCTAGCACTGTCGCACTCTCCGCTTTGCTTGCTTCAAGCGTCAGCAACTCCTGCGCGAGCGATTCAGGTTGGCTGCTGTAGGTGAAGACGACGATGCCGACGTCGAGCAAAGCGAACAACAGGGTGAAGGCGACCAGCCGTGTCGCGATTTGCCGGAATAGCGTCGGCCCGACAGGCCCCGTCCTACTGTTGCCCGCTCTATCCATATACGGAGGAGCTATAATGGGTAACTGGCGCGAACAACGCATAGCCGACGCCATGAACGGTACGGATCTGGACGTCGGCCCCGGCACTGGTCAATCGCTTGCGCAGACGCGACATGCACGCCTCCAGCGCATTCGGCGTCACTTCGGCATCCATTGAGTAGAGCGCGCCCTCAAGCGCTGGCTTGGCGACGACATGGCCCGCGCGCCGCAACAGGCATTCGAGCAAGTCGACCTCACGTGGCGTCGCCTCGACCGCAAGGCCAGCCACCGCGACGCTGCGTTCAGCTGAGTGCAGGATGACGTTTCCAACTGCCAACTCTGTGCCAAGCGAGGCGCCTGGCCGACGTAACAGCGCGCGGCATCGCGCCGCCAGCTCTGGAATCTGGAACGGCTTGACCAGATAGTCGTCCGCGCCTGCGTCCAACCCCAGAACCCGGTCGTCAAGACCGCCGCGCGCGGTCAGGATCAGGATCGGCATTGTATCCTGCCGCCGCCGTAGCGCGCGGACCAGATCCAGTCCCTCGCCATCGGGCAGCCCGAGATCGAGCAGCATCAGATCATAATCGTTGATCTTAAGGGCATGTTCGGCGCCGTCGACGGTTTCGCACCAATCGACGGCGAAGCCCTGACGGTCGAGACCCTCGCGGATCAGGCTTGCCAAACGGGCATTATCTTCAACCAGCAACAGGCGCATTGTCGATGTCCGTCCCAACTGCTGCCCGCTTATAGCCGGTAATCATCGCGAGCGGCAGGTTTTCGCGGTGGCGGATACTTTCGACGATTGCGCCGATGACGTGGAGCGCAACGGCGCCGATCAAGATGTTGGCCGACACCTCATGCAGGGTTTCGACCCAGGCGACGCCCCAGAAGGCGTCTAGGCCCATCATCCATCCGGTCGTACCGACCGTCGCCAGCAGCAGCAGGAGCAGGACGATCATCGCCGCCCCGGCGGGGTTATGGCCGACATAGCGCGGCTCGCGCTTCCCGCGCATCGCGGCAAAATAGCCGACCAGCCGACGCGGGCCGGGGACAAAGCTCGCGAAGCGGGCATGGCCGCGCGCTACGAAGCCCCAGCCGAGCCTGACGATCAGCGCCGCGACGACGGCATAACCGACGTAGATGTGCGGGGTCTCTGCGTGGCGCAGAAAAGTCAGGTTGGCGATGACACCACCAACGACCGTCCAATGGAAAATCCGGACGATTGGATCCCACACCCTGACCCGGCTGGGGACCGGTCCAGGGGTGGGCGCAGCGGCGACGGGGGCGGTCGCCATGGCGGTTCTTGGCACGATCAGTCGACGTTATTCTGGACGACCGCGCCGGTCACCGGGTTGAAATAGACTTCGGCGCGCTTGCCGTCCTTGGTGTGGGCATAAATTTCGTAGCAGCTGCCCGAGACCTGGAAGACCTTGATGTCGCGATAGCCCATCTTGGCGATCTTCGCCTTCATTTGCGCTTGGGTGAGCCATTTGGCCGCAGGGAGCTTGGTGCAGACGGGGGCCGCGCTTGCGATTGAGGCGACCGACAGAGCGGAGGCGGCAAGAGTTAGCTTGAATAAGGTTCGGCGATTCATCTGAACAATCCTTTGTGATCGGGGATGTGCCCCGGCCAGATCGAACTGCGCCCGCCGGCTGACGAAAAGCTGACGGCCCAAGAAAAATCGGTCGCTACACTTTTTCTGAGCATTTGATTGTCGCGTCAGGAGTGCGTCAGCACATCGCCCCACAAGACAGGTGTCGCCGCTGTAGGCGCATACCGGAGATTGACCATGAACCGTTCCCTGTTCGCAGCGGCTGCCAGCTTTGCCGCGCTCTTTTCGACCGGCGCGATCGCCGCTCCACCAGAGGGCAAACCGCTCTCTGCGCAGACCCGCGCCAATCTCGAAGCCGCGATGCACGGCGAAGCCTATGCCAATCTCAAATATCTCCGTTATGCCGATCAGGCGCAGGCCGCTGGCAAGCCGGCGCTTGCCAAGTTATTCCGCGCGTCGGCGAACATCGAGGCAAACGAACATTTTGATCGCGAGGCGCAGGCGCTCCAACTCGGCGGCGCGAACAGTGCGAATCTCGAGGATGCGATGGCTGGGGAGCACTATGAGAACGTCACAATGTATGTGAATTTCGCCAAGCAAGCCGAAGCCGATGGCGATCTGAAAGTTGCAGCGATGTTCCGCCAGATCGCAGAAGACGAAGGCACGCATTACGACGCGTACAAGGCTGCGCTCGCGAATCTGCCACCGCGCTGAACCAAAACTCGGTGTCGGCTAACGCGTCCGTTAGACGACACCGACACCTGTTTGAAAGTCGTGAACTCGGCGAGATCAGCGCTGCATAAATGTCCTCGCTGGTCGTCGCACGCCAAAACAGCCGACATTAGCAGCGTCCCGGCCCGGCTTGCCCGGACGCAGCACGGATGAACCGCACGCTATCTTCGTGCAGCCGAGAGCGTCTTGTCGACATCGTCGGCTGGATCGCATTATGGCAACGCTCGTCCAACCTGCTGTGCTGTCATCGACCGATCAATCCTGGGATTTTTTCCTTGAACGCAAAGAAGCCCTTGGCCGCGTGCGGCCAAGCGGCGCTATCCCACTCGCGGCGGATGGGGACGAGCGTGATATCGGCCGATGCAAGCGCCGGCGCAAGGATCGCGAACCGGTCCCTGACGGCGCCAACCGGGGCGTAGGCCGTTACGATGACCTTGAGTTTATGCGCCTGCGCCCACGCGATCACGCTGTTGCCGTCGAACGTCTCCAGCATGACCGACGGCGTGCGCGACAAAGCGGCACTTCGCACCAACGTTTCGCGGAGCGCGGCGTTGGTAAATCGCGTCACCGCTGCGGCCCGGTTCGCGACCGCCGGCAAAGCCGCCACGGCGGCGATCCACATATCGCCAAAATCCAGGCTTTCCGGATGCAAATCTTCCTCGGTCACCAGCAAGCCCACAGCACCCGTCGGGAGCGGCGGAGCGACTGGAATTGGCAAGGCTGGCACTGGCGCCTCGCTGGGTGGCCCGGCCGAATGAATAAAGGCTGTCGGCGTGAAGCGGCGATTGGTAAATTTGGAGATGTTGTCGGCTTGGGCGAGATAGGTTTTTCCGACGGTCTGTAGCCCCGCCACCCAACGCCATGAAAGGGTATTCGACGCAGGATCCCCGTCAAGCAAATGGTGAAAAAAGAAATCCGCTCCCAACTGCCACGGCAGGCCAAGCGTGAAGATCCACAGGCTCGCAAACCACATGCGCGCATGGTTGTGGAGGTAGCCGGTTTCTTTCAACTCTATCGTCCATGCGTCGAAACATTCTATGCCGGTCCGACCGGCGCATGCGGAATCATAGCTGTCTGACCGAGGCAGAGTGGCGACATCGGTCTTATAACGCTCCCACACCGATGGCCGCATTTCCAGCCAGCCTTTCCAATAGGTACGCCAGCACACCTCCTGAATGAATTTCTCGGCATCGGCGAAACGGTGCCGCGCCAGGACGCGCTTGATCACCTCCTGCTCGGTAATGATGCGATGTCGAATATAGGGCGATAGCATCGAGATATTGGCCCGATGATCGGGCCCATGATCGAAATTGCGCTGTTCGGTGTAGCGCCGCCCGGCGCGCGGCAAAAAAGCTTCGAGCGCTGCCAATCCAGCGGCTCGTGAAGGATGAAATATGTGGGACATGAAAGGGTCGTTATCAGGTCCAGCACAATTGCGACATCCAACTGGAAGGTCGAAGTAGGAGGTTCCGAATCCACACCCAGGATGATTGATCTTGTCGGCGCAGCGGCAACCGGCGACAAGTGCGGATGGTCGATCCTTCCCTGCTGACGGTGCGCGCGCTCGCCAAAAGCGTTCCTGGCCCGCGCACGCTGTTTCGCGGGCTCGACTTCGCGGTCGGTGCCGGGGAGATCGTGGCGATTACCGGTGAATCCGGGGTCGGCAAATCGACGCTGCTCAACATCCTCGCCGGGTTGGACGATTCCGATGCGGGCGAGGTGGCAATCGAAGGGGTCGCGCTGGGCGGCCTCGACGAAACCGCGCGCACCCGGCTCCGGCGCGAACGGATCGGCTTCGTGTTCCAGGCTTTCCACATTCTGCCCTACCTCACTCTGCAGCAGAACGTCGCGCTCCCGCTCGCGCTGGTCTCGCCCGACGCTGCGGCGGCGCAGGTCGAGGCGGAGGCGATGCTCGCCGCGGTCGGGCTCGGCGGGCGCGGCCAGGGCTATGCGCGCGACCTCTCGGGCGGCGAGTTGCAGCGCGTGGCAATCGCGCGCGCGCTCGTCCATCGCCCCGCGCTCATCCTCGCGGACGAGCCGACCGGCAACCTCGATCCCGAGACCGCCGTGCGCGTGCTGGCGCTGTTCGCCGATGCCGCGCGCGAGCGTGGCGCGGCGGCGGTGCTCGTCACCCATTCCGCCGCGACCGCGGCGATTGCCGACCGCGTGCTGACGCTAACCGCCGAGGGTCTGGTCGAGCGTGCGCGCTGAGCCTGGCTTGTGGTCGGGGCGGCTCGCGCTCGGCTGGCTGATCGCCGGCGAGTGGCGCTTTCATCCCGCGCGCTTCCTGGTCACCGCGGTGGCGATCGCGGTGGGGGTCGCGCTCGGCTTTGCGGTGCATTTGGTCAACGGCTCGGCGCTCGCGTCGTTCGACAGCGCGGTGCGCGGGGTGAACGGCTCCGCCGACTTGAGCATCAAGGCGACCAGCCGGCTCGGCTTCGACGAGCGACTCTATCCGCGTGTTGCACGCGCCAGCGGCGTCGCTGACGTAAGTCCGGTCGTTCAACTCGAGGCGCGGATTGGTACGATACGCGTGACGCTGCTCGGGTTCGACATCTTGCGTGCCGCCGGGGTGACCCCGACGCTGATCGGCGTCCGGCCACAGGGGCAGAATGCGGAGAGCGACGCGGTTTTCGACGAAGGAAGCGTCTTCCTGTCGCGCGCGGCACTCGAGCGCAGCGGCGCGACGCTTGGAGCGGTGGTCACGATTGCCGCGAACGGGCGCACTGTGCCATTGCGGATCGCGGGTACGCTCCCCGGGGTTGCCGATGGTAGCGCGGTCGCCGTGATGGATATCGCCGCCGCGCAGTGGCGGTTCGACCGGATCGGACGGCTCGATCGGATCGATGTGAAGGTGTCGGATCGCGCAGCGGCGGACGTGGCGCTCGCGAGGGTCATGCCCGGCGACGCCGTGATCTCGACCGCGCAGGCGCAGTCGCAGCAGGGCGATGCGCTCTCCCGCGCGTACCGTGTCAATCTCGACATGCTGGCGCTCGTCGCGCTGCTGACCGGCGGATTTCTGGTCTATTCGGCGCAGTCGCTGTCGGTCGTCCGGCGACAGCGCGCCTTCGCGCTGCTGCGGACGCTCGGCATGCCGCGCGGCGGGGTGGTCGCCGCCGTAGTGGCTGAGGGCGTGGCGATCGGCGTGATCGGATCGGGCATCGGGCTGGCGGCGGGCTATGGGCTTGCCTGGGCCGCATTGCATTGGCTGGGCGGTGACCTTGGCGCCGGCTATTTCCGTGGCGCGGGGGCAGGGTTGGTGTTCCAGCCCCTGGCCGCACTCGGCTTCTTCGCGATCGGCCTGCTCGCAGCGGTTGCCGGAAGCGCTGTCCCGGCGCGTCTCGCGGCGCGCGCCGCGCCCGCGGCGGCGCTGAAGAATGCCGGTGACGTGCTCGATCCGCGCCAGGCCGTGGCATGGTGGCTGGCGGCTGCTTTGCTGATCGCGGGGAGTGTGGTGTCGCTGCTGCCGCCGGTCGCGCATCTGCCGCTATTCGGTTATGCCGGGATGGCGCTGTTGCTCGCCGGTGGAATAGCGGGGGTACCGTGGTTTGCGCGAGTTCTACTGGGGCCGCTCGCCCGCCATGCGATCCGCACCGTCCCGCGTCAGCTCGCGATCCGGCACTTGCATGGTGCGCCGGGCGAGGCCGCGACAGCGCTGTGCGGTATCGTCGCCTCGACCGCGCTGATGATCGCGATGGCGACGATGGTAACGAGCTTTCGCGGCGCGGTCGACGACTGGCTCGGCCAGGTGCTCAGCGCCGATCTGTTTATGCGCACCAATGCAGGCGCGAGTTTCGACCCCGCCACGCGCGCGCGGCTTGCCGCGACGCCCGGTGTTGCGCGCCTGGCCTTTGGACGACAACTCTCGCTGACCATCGCGCCCGATCGTCCGCCGATCGCGCTCGTCGCCCGGCCGCAAAGCGCCGGGGAGGATCCGCAGTTCGTGCTGATCGCTCGCGCGGACGCGGTGCCGACGGGCATCACGCCGATCTGGGTGTCGGAGCCGGCCCAACGCCTTTACGGCTGGAACCCCGGCGACGTGATCCGCTTGCCGATCGGCGGCGGCACACGCTTCGCGGTGGCGGGAGTGTGGCGCGACTATGCGCGGCAAGGCGGCGCGGTGCTGATCGACGAGGCCGACTATCAACGGCTGACCGGCGACACTGGACGCGACGAAGCATCGGCCACGCTCCTGCCCGGCAGTGACGCGGCAGCGGTGATGCAGCGGCTGCGCGCGCGCGTGCCACCGGCGTTGCGGAGCCAGGTTGATATCACCCAGCCAGCGATCCTCCGCCGCTTCGCCTTGACGCTGTTCGACCGGAGTTTCGCGGTGACCTATCTGCTCGAGGCGATCGCCATCCTCGTCGGGCTGGCCGGTGTCGCGGCGACCATGTCGGCGCAGACGCTGGCGCGTGAGCGCGAATTCGGGATGCTGCGCCATCTCGGTCTAACGCGCGGCCAGCTCGGCGCGATGCTGGCGACCGAGGGTGCGATCGTCGGCCTGACCGGCGCGCTGGCAGGGATCGGACTGGGGTTGGTGCTGGCGCAAGTGCTGATCCATGTGATCAACCCGCAATCGTTCAACTGGACGATGGATACGCGCGTGCCCGTCGCGACCTTGGTGGCGGTGGCAGCAGCGCTGACCGGGGCAGCAGCGGTGACCGCCGTGCTGGCGGGTCGGCGCGCGACGTCGCGCAGCGCGGTGCAATCGGTGCGGGAGGATTGGTGATGCGCGTGTCCCCGATCGTCGCGTTGCTCGCCGCCGCGAGCCTGACTGCGTCCGCGCCGTCGCCCTATCCCGTGGTGAAGCCCGGCCTCGCGCTGCGCTTCCCGCGCGATCACGGCGCGCATCCGCAATTCCGGACCGAATGGTGGTATGTCACCGGCTGGCTTCGCACCGCGGACGGGGCCGATCTTGGCTTCCAGGTGACCTTCTTTCGCACCCGGCCACCCGTCGATCCGGCCAATCCGAGTCGCTTCGCCGCCGGGCAGGTGCTGTTCGCGCACGCCGCGCTGTCGGACCCCAAGGTCGGGCGGTTGCTGCACGGCGAACGATCCGCGCGGGCGGGGTTTGGCTTGGCCGGTGCCGGAACCGCCGATGCTGACGTCACGATCCGCGACTGGCGGCTGCGGCGGAGCGCCGACGGGCATTGGGCGACGCAAGTGGCGGCACCCGACTTCGCGCTTGCGCTCACTTTCGCGCCGACCCAGCCGCCACTGCCACAGGGCCAAGGCGGGTATAGCCGAAAGGGACCGCAGCCAGGGGCAGCGAGCTATTATTATTCGATTCCGCACCTCAAGGTTTCGGGCAACGTGCGACGCGGTGGCAGGTCGGTCGCGGTAACCGGTGAGGCGTGGCTCGATCGCGAATGGTCCTCGGACTATCTACAGGACGATGCGCAAGGGTGGGACTGGACCGGCCTCAACTTCGATGACGGCAGCGCGCTGATGGCCTTCCGCATCCGGCGCAAGGCGGGCGGCACGCTGTGGGCGGGCGGATCGTTGCGCCGCGCCGACGGCACGACGGTCCTGCTGGCACCTGGCGATGTGACGTTCCGCCCGTTGGCCCGGTGGCGCAGCCCGGTGACCGGCGCGGTGTATCCGGTGAAACAGGAACTCCGCGTGCGGTTGCCGGGTGGCGTGCACCGCTGGGTGTTAAACCCGCTGTTCGCGGCGCAGGAGCTCGATGCGCGGCGCAGCGGTCTGCCGGTCTATTGGGAAGGCGCAGTGCGGACAACGGGTGGGCGTGGGTATCTTGAACTGACGGGTTATGATCGCGCGATGGCGATGTGAACCGGGCTGCGCAGAGGAGGGATCACCGGCTTGATCCGCCAGCGCAGAAATGAGAGACGGACGGATGGTGCCATGGCAGTTCTGGATCGACCGCGGCGGGACCTTCACTGATGTCGTAGCGCGCAAGCCATGCGGCACGGTCGTCACCGCGAAATTGCTTTCCGAAGATCCTGAACGCTACGCCGACGCTGCGGTCGAGGCGATCCGGCGATTGACCGGGGGTGAGGACGCGCCGCTCGAACTGCGCATCGGCACGACCGTCGCGACCAATGCGCTGCTCGAGCGCAAGGGCGAGCCCACCGTACTGGCAATCACGCGCGGGTTCGGCGATGCGCTGGTGATCGGGCATCAGGAGCGCGCCGATATCTTCGCGCGCGACCTGGCGCGCCCGGCGCCGTTGTTCGGGCGCGTCGTGGAGATCGACGAGCGGATCGCGGCGGATGGCGCTGTAGTGATGCCGCTCGACCGTGACGCGGCGCGGACCGACTTGAAGGCGGCCTATGCAGCCGGTTTCCGGTCGATCGCGATTGTCCTGCTGCACGGCTATCGTTTCACCGCGCATGAGGCGATGCTGGCCGATCTTGCCGACGAGATCGGCTTCACGCAAATATCGGTCAGCCACCGCGTCGCGCCGCTGATCAAGCTGATCGGCCGCGGCGATACGACATTGGTCGATGCCTATCTCTCGCCGGTGCTCGATCGCTATGTCGAGAGCTTGAGCGCAGCACTCGGCCAGAACGCCCTGTTCATGCAATCGTCGGGTGGCCTCGTCGATGGCGCAAGCTTCCGCGGCAAGGATGCGATCCTGTCGGGGCCGGCGGGTGGCATCGTCGGCATGGCTGCGATCGCGCGCGAGGCCGGGTTTGAGCGCGTTATCGGTTTCGACATGGGCGGCACCTCGACCGACGTATCGCATTATGCCGGGACGTATGAGCGCGACACCGAGACGCTGATCGCCGGCGCACGCATCCGCGCGCCGATGTTGCGCATCCATACCGTCGCGGCGGGCGGCGGGTCGATCTGCCGGTTCGATGGGCAGCGGCTGGTGGTCGGCCCAGAAAGCGCCGGGGCGGTGCCGGGGCCGGCCTGCTATCGCCGCGGCGGGCCGCTGACGGTCACCGACTGCAATGTCATGCTCGGCAAGCTCCGCCCCGAATTCTTCCCTGCGCTGTTCGGTGCTGAGGGCGATCAGCCGCTCGACCGGCACGCGGTGACGGCGCGCTTCGCCGAACTGCCGCTCGACGCCTATGTCGCCGCCGAAGGCTTCGTCGCGGTGGCGGTCGCGAACATGGCCAATGCGATCCGCAAAATCTCGGTCGCGCGCGGGCACGATGTCACGCGCTACACGCTCGCCTGTTTCGGCGGCGCGGGCGGGCAGCATGCCTGTCTGGTCGCCGATGCGCTGGGGATGGATCAAGTGATGATTCATCCACTCGCCGGCGTGCTGTCGGCTTACGGCATGGGGCTGGCCGATCGCCGCGTGCTGCGCGAGCGGATGCTGGGGGCGGGGATCGAGGATCGCGCAGCGATCGTCGCCGCCTTCGATGCGCTGGCGAACGAGGCGCGGCACGCGCTGGTGGCGCAAGGCGTCTCGCCCGACACCGTCGTTGTCGAGCGCCGCGTGCATCTGCGGCGCGGCCAGACCGACCATACTATCGAACTGGATTTCGCGGGAGTCGCGACGATGACCGCCGCCTTCGACGCGGCGCATGTTGCCCAATTTGGTTTTGCGAGCACGCAAGCGTTGATCGTTGATCGCCTCGTCGCGGAAGCTGTCGCGACGAGCCTGCCGGTCGAGACGAGGCTGGTCGATCTGCCTCGTGATGCCGCAGCACCATTGGCGATCGTCCCGGTCTACATGGCCAGCGCATGGCACGAGACGCCCGTGTTGGCGCGCGAAGGGCTGCCCGCTGGCCACGCGCTCGACGGGCCTGCGCTGATCATCGATCCCATGGCGACCACCGTCGTCGAACCCGGCTGGCGCGCGCGCGTCGATGCGATCGGCAATCTGATCCTCGAACGCGCCGCCGCCCGACGCGTCGCCAGCGTCGGCACCGAGAGCGATCCCACCCGTCTCGCGATCTTTGCCGGATTGTTCATGAGCATTGCCGAGGAGATGGGCGCCGCGCTGCAACGCTCCGCCGCCTCGGTCAACATCCGCGAGCGACTCGATTTCTCGTGCGCGCTGTTCGATGCTGCCGGCAATCTTGTCGCCAACGCGCCGCATATCCCGGTGCATCTCGGCTCGATGGGCGAGAGCATCCGCACGATCATCAACGCGCGCGGCGGCAATGCCGACCGACGCGGCATCCGGCGCGGCGACGCCTATGCGCTGAATGCGCCGTATCGCGGCGGCACGCACCTTCCCGATATCACCGTCATCATGCCAGTCTTCACGGATGGCGGCATCACGCCCGACTGGTTCGTCGCCGCGCGCGGTCACCATGCCGATGTCGGCGGGATCACGCCCGGATCGATGCCGCCCGACAGCGTCTCGGTCGAGCAGGAAGGGGTGTTGCTCGACGATGTGCTGGTGATGGACGAAGGGCATTTCCGCGAAGCCGAGTTGCGCGCGCTGTTCGCCAGCGGGCCTTATCCGGCACGCAACATCGACCAGAATATCGCCGATCTTGCCGCGCAGCTTGCCGCCTGTACGCGCGGCGCGGCTGGCTTGGCGCGGATCGCAGGCGAGTACGGTGCAGATGTCGTCAGCGCCTATATGGAGCATGTTCAGGCCAATGCCGACGCCGCCACGCGACGCTTGATCGGGCGGCTCCACGATGGCGCGTTCGCTTATGAGATGGACGACGGCGCGGTCGTTCGGGTTGCGATCCGGGTCGATCGTGCAGGCCAGACCATGACGATCGATTTCGCCGGGACCAGCGAGCAGCGTCCGAACAATTTCAACGCGCCGGTCTCGATCGTCCGCGCGGCCGTGTTGTACGTCTTGCGCGTGCTGCTCGATGAAGCGGTGCCGCTCAACGATGGCTGCCTGCGCGGCGTGACGATCTGCGTGCCCGAAGGCTCGATGCTCAACCCGCGTTTCCCGGCGGCAGTGGTGGCGGGGAATGTCGAGACCAGCCAGGTCGTCACCGATGCCTTGTTCGGCGCGCTGGGGGCGATGGCGGCAAGCCAGGGCACGATGAACAATTTCACCTTCGGCGACGACACCTATCAATATTACGAGACGATCGCCGGTGGATCGGGGGCCGGACCGGCGCATGCTGGCACCGCCGTGATCCAGACACACATGACCAACAGCCGCCTGACCGACCCGGAAATCTTCGAGACGCGGTTTCCGGTGTTGCTGGAGGAATTCTCGATCCGGCCGGGCTCGGGCGGGGCCGGGGCGCATAAAGGCGGAGACGGGGCGACGCGGCGCGTTCGATTTCTGACCGACATGACCGCTTGTATCCTCGCCAACCGCCGTCGCGTTGCGCCGTTCGGGCTGGACGGCGGAGCCGCAGGTGAGGTGGGTTCGGCCCGTGTCGAGCGAGCCGACGGATCGGTCGAGCGCCTGGGATCGACGGCAAAGGTGGACATACGGGCGGGAGACGTGTTCGTCATCGAAACGCCCGGCGGGGGCGGATTCGGAGGCGATTGAATGCTTGTTCTGGCCGGTATTGCGGTGATCGTCGCCGGCTTCCTGTTGCGGTTCAATCCGCTGCTGGTCGTTGCGGTTTCCGCGCTGGTCACTGGCCTCGCCGCCGGGATCGATCCGCTCGCGATCCTCGCCGCGTTCGGCAAGGCGTTCAACGCCAATCGCTTCGTCAGCGTCGTCTATATCGTGTTGCCCGTCATCGGCTTGCTCGAACGCCACGGTCTGCAGGAACGCGCGCGCGGCGCCATCGCGGCATTGAAAGGCGCGACGGTCGGGCGTTTCCTGATCGGCTACCTCGTGTTCCGGCAAATCACCGCCGCGCTCGGCCTGATCTCGATCGCCGGGCCGGCGCAGAGCGTCCGCCCGCTGGTCGCGCCGATGGCCGAGGCGGCGGCGGAGCGGCAGGGCGTAATACCGGGTGGTGACGCGATCCCGGCAATGGCCGCGGCGACCGACAATGTCGGGCTGTTCTTCGGCGAGGACATCTTCATCGCGATGGGGTCGATCCTGCTGATGAAGGGTGTGCTGGAGGGCTATGGCATCGTCATTCAGCCGCTGCATCTGTCGCTCTGGGCGATCCCGACCGCGATCGCGGCGTTCCTGATTCATGGCACCCGCCTGTGGTGGCTCGATCGCCGCCTGGCGCGCGGCGCATGATCGGCACGAACTTCATCTACGCCGTCGCCGGACTGATGTTCGCGGGCTTCGCGGTGCTCGGCGCGACCGATCGCGGCAATGCCAAGCGCTTCGGCAATGCCGGCTTTTACGCCTTGCTGAGTGTGAGTTTCCTGTTCGGGGACCGGATCGGCGATATCGGCAATGGGGTACTCGTGCTGGGCCTCGTGGTGATCGCTGGCACCGGCGCGATGGGGCGTGGCGCGCGCGGCACTAACGGTGCCGTCGAACGACAGGCCGAGGCGGCGAGGCGCGGCAATCGGCTGTTCCTGCCCGCTTTGGTCATTCCCGCGACCGCTCTGCTCGGGACACTGGCGTTCAAGTCGGTGCCCACGCTGGTCGATCCCAAGCAGATCACGCTGGTGGCGCTCACTTGCGGCGTCCTTCTCGCGCTGGCGATCGGCTATGCCTGGTTCCGCCCACGCGCCGCCACACCGTTTGTCGAGGGGTTGCGGCTGATGGATAGCGTCGGTTGGGCGGCGGTGCTGCCGCAGATGCTGGCGAGCCTCGGCGCGGTGTTCGCGCTGGCCGGTGTCGGGCAAGTCGTCGGCGGCATTGCCGGTGCTGCGATCCCAGATGGCAGCTTGATCGGCGCGGTGCTCGTCTATGCGCTGGGCATGGCGGCGTTCACGATGGTGATGGGCAATGCCTTCGCGGCCTTTCCGGTGATGTTCGCGGCGGTCGCCATGCCGCTGCTGATTGGACGCCATCACGGGGACCCGGCGGTGATCGCGGCGATCGGCATGCTTGCCGGATTTTGCGGTACGCTGATGACGCCGATGGCGGCGAACTTCAATCTGGTGCCCGCCGCCTTGCTCGATCTGAAGGACAAGAGCGCAGTGATCCGGGCGCAGATACCGACCGCGCTGCCGCTCCTCGCGGTGAATATCGCTCTGCTCTACTGGCTGGGGTTCCGATGATGCTCGATGCTGCGACCGCCGAGCGGTTCGCTACGCTAACGCTTGGCCATTTGACGCGCGAATGGCCCTACCGTCTCGATCAGGTTTTGACCGGGCCGGCTGACCTCGCGGCTCCACGGACGTTGCATCCGATCTTTCATGGCAGCTTCGATTGGCATAGCTGCGTGCACGGCTGGTGGCAGGTGATGCGGCTCGCACGGCTGTTCCCCGCGATGGCCCAAACGCCCGCGATCGAAGCCTTGGCGGATCGGACGCTGGTGCCGCAGCATGTTGCGGGCGAAGTCGCCTATCTCGACCGACCGATGAGCGCTGGGTTTGAGCGCCCTTATGGCTGGGGTTGGCTGCTGGCCTTGCACGATGAGTTGGCGCTGCGCTCCGATCGACCCTGGGCCGCTGCGCTCGAGCCGCTCGCGCGGGCCTTCGCGGCGCGTTTTGCCGAATATCTGCCAAAGCTGTCGTATCCGGTGCGCAGCGGCAAGCATGACAGCACGGCGTTCGCACTGATCCACGCCCTGCGCTGGGCACGAACGCATGACGCGGCGCTGGCAAGCGTGATCGAGCAGCGATCGTGGCTGTGGTTCGGCGCAGATCGCGATGCGCGACCGTGGGAGCCGAGCGGCGAGGATTTCCTGTCCGCCACTCTGTGCGAAGCGGTCTTGATGCAGGAGGTGCTGGGCCCTGAGGCCTGTGGGGGTTTCCGCGCGTGGCTCGGCGCTTTCCTGCCTGATCCTTATGGCGCGCCAACCGCCTGCCTGCGCTCGCCTGCGATCGTCACCGATCGCCGGGACGGTCGCCTAGCGCATCTCGATGGCTTGAACCTCGCCCGCGCCTGGTGCTGGCGGAGCCTCGCTGACGATTTGCCCCAGCCTGCGTCGGCCCGCGCAATC
The DNA here is from genome assembly GCA_038327465.1 of Sphingomonadales bacterium. Classification (GTDB taxonomy): domain Bacteria; phylum Pseudomonadota; class Alphaproteobacteria; order Sphingomonadales; family Sphingomonadaceae; genus Sphingomonas. Next base: position 53,945 of record JBBQLB010000010.1, read on the forward strand.
GCCCAGGCACACCTCAACGTCGCACTGCCCCATCTGGCCGACGATTATATGGGTGAACATTGGCTGGCGACGTTCGCCCTTCTCGCGCTGACCATCTGAAGCAAAGATATTTTGAGCAATGCCAAGCAGCAACGAGGGTCTGAATGTCCCCTGTAAAACCCCAACTCCGAGAGCCTTCGTGTCGCAGTAAAGGAAGACGGCGGTCGATCGTCACAGATCGGCGAAGATCGACCGCGTTGATTAGCGGTTGCAATATCCGATTCTCGCCTCCGCAGTGGCGATTGCTTCTCGGGCAACGATCGTGGGGGCCTTTTTCTAGGGTCCTCAACAAAAGGCCACGACTTTGGGCAAATGGGAACGACCGTCACCGGATAGGGCGACGGGGAACGTAGAGGATTTCCGGCGCTTTTCTAGCCGTTGGCGAACATCGACGAATGGGAAAATGGTGCGCTTACAGGACTCGCACTAAGCGTCGATCACTCTATTTTTAAACGATATTATTTACGCATGTTTTAAAGATACCCCCAAAACTACCTCCCGGCACGGGGATCTTTGCTCCGTCGCCAATTATTGGATCGTCACGCAATGCCCAAACGGCGACCTCTGGGACTTAGTCGTTATTTCCGACGCGATCGCCGAATGACGGCTTTCGGCAGAACCGGACGTTGGGTAGTTTCTCGCACTGCGTCGTCGATCGGGCTAAGCTTGGGTTAAGCGCGCGGGCAACCAAAAACCCTGACTCAGCCTCTCGAAACCCTGAAGAGTGCAATCGCGGCTTCCAATCTTTCCTGCCTGCTGACCAGTTCGGCGTCTTGCGCGTTGATGAGGAGATCCTGCGCATCGAGCAGGTGCCGTAAATCCGCATCGCCCTCCAGATATTGGACACGTGCAAGCGCCGCAGTTTGGCGCGCTTCGCTGGTGACGGCTGCCAGGATCGAGGCCCGGTTGCGCGCGTGGGCGGCGGCGGACAATCCATTTTCGACGTCAGCCAAGGCGGCAAGAAGCACTTCGCGGTAGTTTTGGACGGATTCGCGCTGCTGCGCGGCCGTAAGCTCGAGATTGCCCTTCAACCGATTGCGGCTGAAAATCGGCGCCATGAGATCGGCGCCGATACTGAGCCCGGAAAGGAGGCCGCTGCCCAGAAAGGATTGCGCATTGCGACCAACTGACAGGTCGAGCTGCGGGAAGAAGGCGGCACGGGCTTGGCGGACATCGCCGCCTGCGGCTTCAATGCGAGCTTCCGCTGCCCGAACATCGGGGCGGGTAGCGATGAGTAGCGAGGGCGGCGGCGGCGCGATATCGGGTATCACAAACTGGTTGATGTCGGCGGGCACGATCTGAAAGCCGGGTGCCTCCTCGCCGACCAGCAGAGAGAGAGCAACGCGCGTTTCCTCGAGAGACTGTTCGAGCCGCTCGCGTTCCGCGCGCAACTGCTGCACGCGGATCGCCTGCAAACCGACATCGACTTTGGTCGCCACACCCGCATGCTGGCGTAGTTCGATAATCTTCTGAAGTTGAGCCGCCTGACCAATGCTTTGGTCAATCAAGCCGAGGCGTGCCTGAAGCGCCGCCCGCGCGACATAGGTCCGTGCAAGCTCAGCCGTAACCAGAATCATGAGCGCGTCACGATCATATTGGGCGGCTCTGGTGCGCTGCGCGGCGCTGCGTCTTCCGGCCGCCGCGCCACCGACAAAGTCAATCGATAGCGCTGCATCGATCGTCGCAAAATTGCTGGCGAAATCAAATGCACCGCCACCGGCGCGGCTATTTGCCGAGATATTGGTGCCGATCGAGAGTGAGGGCAGTGATGCGCCCCGTGCAAGGCGAGAAAGTGCCCGCGCCTGATCGATCCGCGCGCTTGCCCTAAGGAGGCTGGGACTAGTCAGTTGCGCACGATCAATCAGGTCGGTCAGTTGCGATGACCCTAGCAGAGCGGCCAGATCAGCGCCTGATGATACCGTGCTACCGCTCGTTACGGTATCGCTCCAGGCGAGCGAAGCGACGTGCGGAGCGACATCCAGCTGTGGCGTGCCGGCACAGCCCGATAGCGCACCCAGGCTACCAACCAGACACATTCGACGAAGGCGTAATGGCGACATCGCATTACCAATAATCCGCCCACGTTAAAAAACGCTGTGCGGACCTTGCTGGCTGTCCCGCTAGGTTAACGCGCCCTTTACCAGCCCGCGATATCGACTGCTGTGACTATGGGACGGCTTTAGGTGGCGGATACGCTTTTTCGACCGGAAGTGATCGAAGCCCGTCGGCACAGGCTGGCGGGAACGGTAATTGCTGCTGTCCCGCCGTCGTCGAAACTCTACACTGCCATTACGGCTTCCGTGGCGGCGGTGATCCTCGCGATCCTGATTTTCGGCAGCTATGCCAGCACCGCCAATGTGCGCGGGGTAATTTCCTATAATGCCGGCCTTGCCCGTGTAACGAGCACCACGGCAGGAGATGTGCGCGCCATCCTGGTAACGTCCGGCCAATCGGTCGAGGCGGGCGCACCGCTTATCAACCTGTCGACCGCGCAGGGTGCCAAGGGATTGTCGGCACAGCTTGATGAGGTAACCACCCAGATTGCTCAGCTCGATCGTCAGCTCAATATTGCGGTTGCGTCATCGACCGTGGATACGCAGGCATTGCGCCAGCAGCGCGGTGGCCTGATCGACACTGTCGCCTCGCTTGAGCGGCAAAGGTCGATCAGCGAGAGTCAGGTTCGGCTTGGCGAGCAAAATCTCGCTCGCTTCAATCGACTGGCAAAACAAGGAGCCGGCAGCCAGCGCCAAGCCGATGAAGCGCGCGCCGATCTGCTTTCGCGACGCGCCGCAAGCGAAGCGCTCGGCGAGCGGCTCGTTGATGCGCGCTCAAAGATCGGTGCGATCGCCATCCAGCTTGGCCAGCGCGCTCTAGATGGCGACAAAGCGCGATCGATGCTGCTGACGCAACGGGCGGCGCTGGTCGCGCAGCGCGAGGATATCAAGCGGGCCGACCACATCGTGCTGACCGCGCCGGTTGCCGGCGTCGTCAGCGACATCTCGACCGAAATCGGCCAACATCTCGGCCCCGATAAATCGCTCGTCACGATCATTCCGCACGGCAGCCATATCGAGGCGTGGCTTTACGCACCCTCCAATGCGATTGGCTTCGCCCAGCCAGGGCAAAGGGTGCGACTGCGCTTCGATGCCTATCCGTATCAGAAATATGGTTGGGGACGTGGTACCGTCGTGGCGATTTCACGCGCAGCGATTGATCCGGCCAATGTCGATGCCGCCATCCGCCCGTCCGAGCCCGCCTTTCGCATCAGGGTGCGGATCGACTCGATGGGGTCGATCCAGATGCCACAGGATGCGCTGCGCCCCGGGATGACGCTGGCCGCCGATCTCGCGCTCAAGCGCCAACCGCTCTGGGCGCTGATGTTCGGTCCCGTGACGGGGGCAATCGGCACATGAACCTGCCGTGGTCGAGCAAACCCGACACCAAAGTCGTGCTCCAGACCGAGGCCGCCGAGTGCGGCCTCGCCGCGTTGACGATGGTCGCAAGCCATCACGGCCACCGAGTCAATTTGAGCGGTCTGCGGCAACGCTATCCGACCTCGATCAAGGGCGCGACGATGGCGCACCTGATGGTCATCGCCGCGGACTTAGGGTTGGCACCGCGCGCGGTGCGGCTGGAGTTGGACGAGCTTAGCCAGCTCAAATTGCCTGCGATTCTTCACTGGGACCTCAACCACTTCGTCGTGCTGGAGTCGGTTGCCCCCGGCAAGGGCGTGACCATACTCGACCCTGCCGTCGGCAGCCGTCGGATATCGATCGATAAGGCCAGCCGCCACTTCACAGGCATCGCGCTTGAATTGACGCCGACCGCCTCGTTCACCCCGATTGAGGCGCGCGCCACGACCCGGCTGACCGATCTGTGGAGCCGAATGACCAATTTCCGGCGGGCTTTTGGTCAAGTGTTGCTGCTATCGTTCGTGCTGCAATTCACAGCACTGCTGACGCCCTTCTACATTCAGGTCGTGATCGACGACGCCATTGCGCAGGGCGATGCCAATTTGCTGCTGCTACTCCTACTCGGCTTCGGGATTGTCTACGGCCTGAACAGCGTGACCAAGGCGTTGCGAGAATGGGTGATGCTGACCTTGGGGCAATCGCTGTCGTTCGATCTTGGTGGCAATGTCGTGCGTCACCTGATCCGCCTGCCGCTGGCCTATTTCGAGCGGCGCCACGTCGGCGATTTGATGTCGCGCGTCGGGTCGATCCAACCGATCCAGTCGTTGCTGACCCGTGGGTTGGTCAACGTCTTGATCGACTCCGTGCTATTCTTGACAACCCTGGTCGTGATGGCGGTGATCAGCCCGTTGCTGGCCGGTATCGTCTTGGTCAGTACACTTGCCTATCTCGGCTACAACCAGCTGGTCTATCCGGCGATGCGGCTTCGCGCCGAGGAAGAGATCATCGCGCGCGCCAGCGAAGAAACCTATCTGATGGAGACGATCCGCGCGGTCCGATCCGTCAAGATTTTCGGGCATGAGGCGCAGCGGGAAAATGGCTGGCGCAACCAATATGCTGATGTCATTTCGGCGTCTTATCGATCGCGCCTGCTCGATATCCGGGTTGGCCTCGCCGAAAATCTTCTGTTCAGCGCCGCCTTCTTGATCTGCGTCTATTTCGGGGCGATGCGCGTGATCGAGAGCACGATGACGATCGGCACCTTGCTTGCCTTCCTGTCCTATCGCAGCAATTTTGTCACCAGTGCGACGTCGCTTGTAGACCAAGTCCAGCGCTGGCGTCTGCTCGGGGTTCATCTTGAACGGCTGTCGGACATTGTGACCGAGCGCAAGGAGGAGTTTGCGCCGCAGATTCACCGCGCTTCACTGGCCGCGCCCGCTGTTTCGCTCGATCATCTGACCTTTGCTTATGACGAGGGGGAAGCCCCCGTGATCGACCGGGTCAGCGTCGATATTCCCGCAGGCGCCTTTGTCGCGATCGTCGGGTCAAGCGGTGCGGGCAAAACAACCCTGTTCCGCTTGATGCTGGGTCTGCTCAATCCGCAGCTTGGCAGGATCATTATCGATGGGGTGCCGTTGGGCAGTGCGACCATGGCGGGGTGGCGGGGCCGGATCGGTGCGGTGCTTCAGGATGATTGCCTGCTGACTGGCACGATCGCGGACAACATTGCCTTTTTCGATCCCACGGCTGACCGCGACCGCGTGATCAAGGTCGCCCAAATGGCCGAAGTCGATGCAGATATTGCGCGTATGCCGATGGGCTACGATAGCCTGATCGGTGATATGGGGGCAGCGCTATCGTCCGGCCAACGGCAGCGTATCTTCCTTGCTCGCGCTCTGTTTCGAGATCCCGATATTCTATTCCTCGACGAAGGAACCGCCAATCTCGATCCCGCCACCGAGACGCGGATCGCCGACATGATCGTCGGCCTGCCGATGACCCGGATCGTGATTGCCCACCGTCCCGCACTCGTTGAGCGAGCAGACTTCGTCCTCACCTTGGACAAAGGACATATAACAGTCCGCGAAGGGCCACTCGCGCGCGCCAGGGCTACGGCGATGAAAAACAGAGAGCGTTCCGCCTAGTATATATTCACGTTTTAACTATATATCGCAACGTTAACCAATTAACCTTTCCAACTGATCGACAATTGGTAAATGTTTCATAATGAGCCGTGTGAAAACGGCCAATTTACTTGGGCAAAAAACCTGATAATTTCCATATATCGGTTTCACTCAATCGTTAATGAGAGCCGGTTCTTAGGATGAAAGGGTTAATCATGCGCGATCTTACCAGCATCGAACTCGGCCACGTTTATGGCGCCGGCGGCAAGGGCTGTTCGCCTTGCCCGCCATCGACCCCGCCCAAGGGCGGCAGCAAGGGCAAGGGCGGCTCCAAGGGCGGCAGCAAGGCCAAGGGTGGCTCGAAGAAGGGCGGCTCCAAGGGTAATTATTGCGGCTGAACAATCGTCACCCAAATACGGTGTGATTGCAGGGCGGGGCGACCAATTGGTCCTCCGCCCTTTTCTTTGCCCCGGTTGGGCGGCTTCAACGCAAAGTTCAACTTTTTGTGATCAACTCCCGATCTGCCCGATTGCGGGTGAACTGGAGTCCGCATTGAACGTCCACCGCCGACCCGCCGATTTTGCATCGGTCGATGCCAATGCGTCGCTGATCTGGCTGCTTGGGCAGCCGCATCTCGAGGAATATCTCTCCTTCGTCGCGCGTAAGGTGGTTGGCGGCGATGCAATATCGCCCCTCCAGCTCGCCGACGAATGGCGCGCAGCCAATGATCATTATTATGCGCTCGAGCAGGCCGAAGCCGGCGACGCTGACCGAATCAAGACGCGCGCGTTGCCCAAGTCGCTGACCAGCCTTGCTGATGAAGTCCGGGCAGACCGCTATTATCAGATGATTTTCGATGCCTTGCCGACGACCATCGAGATGGTTGAAATCGATCGGTTGGTGATGTGGCAAGGTCAGGTGGCCGATCGCTTCGCCACGCTGCGCGGCGAAATGCTCGGCCGGATGCCGACGCCTGAAGCGCTGTTCCGTTTCTGCCTGCCGCTTCAGCGCGACCTGCCTGCTGTCTCGATTCGGCGTTTGAGTGCTGATCGCTATCAGTTCGTGTCCGACGCCACTGATTTCGGCGCGCAGACACCCCAGTTTCTTCCCGACGCTTTGCTCGAGACACTGAAGGCGACAGGGCCGATCGCGGCCGCACTGACCATACCGATCGGGTTCGGTGCCAATTTCCTGAGCGCGATCCGCAGCGATGATCGTATCCTGCTGCACAATGGCTATCACCGCGCTTATGCCTTGCGCGCAATGGGCATCCGTTATGCGCCCTGCATCGTTCAGGTCGTCACGCGGCGCGATGAGCTGAAATATGCGGCAGACCCGCGCGTAGCGGGCGATCCAGCCTTCTACTTCAGAGCAGACCGACCGCCCTTGCTGCGGGACTTCTTCGATCCGAAGCTGGCCAAGCGATTGCACGTGCTGCCAATTCAGACGGTCGTTGATATCCAGGTGAGCGTGGCGAGCTGTTCATCGACGACTCTGCCGCTGCGGCATCACGGATGACCGGGTTGCGGCTGAATACCGGCTTTGATGTCGATCGTCTGGCGCGAGCATTTCAGGAGCACCGCCGCGTCAGGATTTACGACCTTCTCGTTCGGGAGGACGCACAAGCTCTGCATGCTTATCTGGAAGATCAGGACGATTGGTGGCGGCTGATCAACACGCCCGATGGCATCTTGGAATATGATCGGCGCGGATGGCAGCGGCTTGGCGTTCGGCGGCGGCACGCGCTCGACGAGCAAGTTTTTGCGCAGGCTCGCAATGGATTTCAGTATCGCTATGAGGGGCTGCGCGTGCCCGACGATCCCGATCGGCTTGAAGAGGATGATGATCCGCTGACGGCGTTCGCCCATTTGATGGACAGCGACGAGATGCTTCACATGCTGCGCCGGATCACCGGCCAGCGCGACATCGGCTTCTCGGATGGCCATGCGACCGCCTATTCGCCGGGCGATTTCCTGACCGAACATGACGATGACGTGCCTGGCAAGGGCCGGTTGGCCGCCTATGTTTATGGCCTGACGCGGGCGTGGCGACCTGAGTGGGGAGGCATTCTGATGTTCCATAAAGACGATGGCGCGACGATCGAGGGCCACGTTCCCCGGTTCAACACGCTCGATCTCTTTGCCGTTCCGCAGCAGCACAGTGTGTCAATGGTCACCCCATCGGCACCCGTCCGGCGCTACGCAGTAACCGGATGGCTCCGCACCAGCTTGCCTGACGGGTACAGCAACGCCGAATGATTGCCATTTAACGTCAGTTGGCTACCGCAAAATCCAATCTTTGTTGCCGCACCATCCCGCAGAGTGACCGCGATCGGCGCAGCACCGACCGGCAGTCTGCCCGTCGAGCAGTGGCTGATTTTGGTAAGAGCCGCCGCTCGGAGGCAACCGCGGGAACGACTGGGTCTAAGTTGCTTGATGCCGCATCTCGACAAGTATGCGTTTCCGAGACCGGCTTTGGGACGGCAGGACGACCGGGATCGACCGATTGCTGGACGCAGCGTTCGACCCCGTGCGATCACGGTCCAGAGTTAACCGGTAACGTCCCGGCCCGGCCCACAATTAGCTGGTCGCCGATTTTTGGTCCATGTGGGGAAAAATGCGGATACGAGACTGCGTACGGCCCAAGCTTAGCTGGGGGTTACAATCGCGTTGCGGGCCGAGAAAAGCCGCCGGGTCTGCCGCCGGATATCCTTTACCACCGCTTCCGCAGCGGCCTTGGCGGGCGATCTTTTCAAGGAGGGTTGGGGCGTCATCTTCGTTCCTTCGTCACTACGACGAAGCCCCAACCCTCCTTAATTCACAACCTCAAATCTGTGCCATTGGTGCTGACGGGGAACAGCCGACAACGACAGCGCGGTCGACATCATGGGCAATGAGAGCTTGAAGGTTATCGCCGCCGAACTGGTCAAGAGCCTGAAGGCGAACGCAACCGTCGACTGGTCGCACCGCGAGAGCGCGCGGGTGCGAATGCGGGTGCTGGTGAAGCGTATCCTAAGAAAATACGGGTAGCCGTAGCGCACGCGCGTCTCGGCGATCTCCCGCATCCGTTTTTTGAGGTCGGCCTGATCCGCGCGGCGGCCACGATAGTGGTAACTCGATCGTTCCGCCCGAAGCACACTGCACGCCCGTCGGATACTGACGGACCAGATGCTCCGGACATCGTCGACGAGCTGACGCCGCCGATCAGGCCTCAGAGCTTTCGCGAGACGACATCCTGCAACATCGCCTTGTCCAACGACAGGTCCGCCACCAGCCGCTTCAACTTTGCGTTCTCATCCTCGAGCTGACGCAGCCGCCGCATCTCCGACGGCATCAGTCCGGCGTACTTCTTGCGCCACGCATAAAATGTCGCGTCGCTGATGCCGGCTTTGCGGCACACCTCGCCGATCGTCGTGCCGTCCTCGGCCTGCTTCAACACGAATGCGATTTGCGCCTCGCTGAACTTCGATCTCTTCATCGCTCACTCCATCGCCTGACCCTCAATCCTAAACTGGAATTTTCCAGCTCAAAACGGTCCAGGAAACCGGCAGCAGGTCAGTCCGCCCCGGAGAGCTGCGGCAGGCCGAGTGGCGTGAAATCGATTTCGACGCGCAAGTCTGGAGAATCGATGCAGCGAAGATGAAGGGGCGGCAAGCACATGTCGTCCCGCTGTCGCGTCAGTCTTTGGAGCTTCTCGCCGCAGCACATGAGCTGACCGGCGACGGCAGGTATGTTTTCCCGTCGATCCGAACCGCCGCTCGACCGATGTCGGAGAACACGGTGAACGGCGCACTGCGGCGGCTCGGCTTCACCGGCGACGAGATGACCGCGCACGGCTTCCGCGCGATGGCGAGCACACTCTTGAATGAGTCAGGCAAGTTCCAGCCCGATGCGATCGAACGCGCGCGGGCCCACAAGGATCGCGACCAGGTTCGCGCTGCGTACCATCGGGGCCTGCACTGGGAGGAGCAGGTAGCGATGGCGCAATGGTGGAGCGACCAGCTTGATCTGCTACGCAACGGGGGCAAGCCGCTTGATCCGATCCAAATTTTTACAGCGTGATTTGTCGCTATTGTTGAGCGGGTTATGAAGAAACTGGGGGTATCTTCTGGTCGGCTCAAAGCGAAAAGTGGGGGTATGTCACTTGGACGCTTTTGGAATACCCCCACCGATACCCCCTTTTAGCTCAGGCTGGCTACGAGCAGTGGGCGACGATGCCGGACAATCCCCAGCAAAAAACGTCGGAAATCCAATGGTATTGCGTTCAATCACGAACAGCGGCGAACGGAAAAATGGTGCCGCTTACAGGACTCGAACCTGTGACCCCCGCATTACGAAGGCCTGTGACAGCCGTACCAAAAAAGTTGGTTTTCCGCCGATTTTAGGCGAATTTTTGCGCAGCTATCATGCTGACCCACGCGATACCCAAACTCGCGTGAAATCGGGGATCGGGCGCTTCCTAACGAAAGCACTTTGGTAGGACGAAATTGCGAAATGCGACCTGCGCTATACCCGCGACGTGCAGCGCCCACGGCACTTAAAGAGCGAGCCGGAGTTGGTCGGGATCAGCTTCGACGGGTGGGTTGGAAATACGCCGCGCGATGCTGGCCGCGAGCTCGTTTAGGGCCTGTTCGCGCAATCGCTCATCTCCGAACGTGAGACCGACCCGCGCCCAACCTGGGGTAAGCATCAAGCCTTCACGAGCAAGGTGGTGAAGGTCGTAGGGCGAATCGCTGAGGTGCTGCGCCATGCCGACATTGTGGAACAAAAACGGAACATATGGCAAGGCCGTTCAAAGCAGTCTGTAAACGGCAACGCAGCAGCGGGCAAAAGCGGTCGGGCAGCATCCGCCCAGTTGCGGACATTGAGAAGAACTGTCACGATGTAGGGGTTACAAGGGCCGCGGTCGTAAGCCTATGCTTGTTGTTTGGGGGGATTTATTAAATGAAGCAGCATGAAGGTGGCGCGCAAGTTGACGGCGAAGAGTCCGCGAAGCGAGTCTGGACTACGCCTCGTATCATTCTGTCTGAGATGGAAGACTCGCAAAAAAACACCTAACACTATCGAGGGTCAAGGGTCGCTACGCGGTGTGCCGGTCTATTTCGGTCCTTCCTGACCGGGGTGCAACAGGTCGAGCCAGCAGCCCTGTTTGACACATATAACTGCCGTTTAGCTTTCCACCAGCTATCGCCGTTCCCGCGCCGCCGATCAATGCGATCCGCCTGAAAGCGGCCCGACCGTTCCCGCCCATGAGCGGACGCTAGACTGACCTCATCCGCCGCCCGTTAGGCGACGCTTGCAAAGCTGCATGAACTTCGTACCTATGGCGAAACGATTCGGACTGACCGTTTGGGGGTAACCGTGACCGACCTGCCGCGCCTCGCAGGCGACCCAAGAATCAATGTTGCTACTCCGACAAAGCGCCCGTGGAGTCCGCCGCTTGTAATCGAGGCGACCGTGGAGGACGACACTCAGAAAATAAGGTATCCCGGAGAGGGGTACATAGGGAGTACTCCGGTCGGAGCGTCGTGACGAGCAATCGGTTGAATCGGTCTGCTGAACATGCGTGGCGCTTAAAAGCGGACGGTCTCAATTTCAATTTTCGCCGTTCCGATGCCCGCTGCCGCGTGCCATCACCCGAAACGGGAACAGCAGCTATCGGGATCGCAAGCGGCCCGACCGTTGCCGCCCAATCCTTGCCAACATCGCTGATCTGCGATGTAGAACGCCCACCCCATGGTGACAGCAAGCAATGCGCCCTGCATGAGCATCGACGGCCAAGTTGCGTCCATCTCCGGTGATAATCACGCTTTTGCGCGGGTCGAGTGGCTAAATCGCCGTGTGCGGCTTCAAACCTCCGCTGCACCCGATCCGCAGCAAAATCTGGTTGCTAAAAGCCCTTGCTCGCTGCAATCTCACCTCCAGTCGGGCTTCTTTTGGGGGCTATCTGGGAAATGTCGGGTCCGATGTCGTTGAGCGACCTAGCCTTCCCGCGCATAACATGTGGGGAGATTGATGTGAAACGATCAGCACACAGCACCAACACGCTCAATCTCTGCCTCCTCGGCGGTCTTTCCGTGCTTGCCACGACTGGTGCGGCGGCATGGGGTGCCGATCAGCCGCGCAGCTATTACCCGGTCATCTCGAAAGCCGATCTTCAGATTTGTCGAACCGAACTTGCCGCGTCGCAAGCAGACTTCATCGCGGGGCTTCGGGCCGACCAACAACGGTTTACAGCGTCCGATCCGGAATCGGCGGCTGAGGTGGCCAAGGAGCTGGCGCGGGTGTCGCGACAGGATCCGGTAAGCTATTGGGCCGACGCGGACACGCATCCGATCACCCGATTGCAGCACCTGAACGAATATCCCGAACTGAACTACAAAGATTTCCAGAAATTCGTGCAGGGTGTGGACGAAAACTATCGACCGCAGAGTGAAGACAAATCTCTGAGTGCGGCATATTGGGGCGGCGAGAACTGCGTGGCGCGCATGTGGATCGCCAAATTCAATAAGATGCACGGATTCACGACCGCGTCGCTTGCAGGCACTCCGACAGCTCCCCCGCCCGGCCGCAAATTGCGCTCTTCATCAGGAGGATTTGGCCTTAGCGGGATGCTTTCTGGTCCCGCAGCCTCGCCGCCGATCGTCGGCACGTCAGTCGCCGAAACGCGCAGCGCGCCCGGTGGCGTGTCGTTGTCCGGGCCCAGCCAGGTCGGGGTCAGCTCCATCAAGAGCCCGAAGATTGGGGGTGCGCTATCAACCGCCAAATCGACCATGGCAGCCTCTGGCACGGGAACACCTGCACCACGGCCGACGGCAGATTTCACGCCCGTCAGCGAGTGCGTTTCGATCGAGCAGAGCCGATCGCACCCGTTCGCGAACAAATGTGGTTTCAAGGTATTTTATACTTACTGCGTCCTGTCACCGAGAAAAGGTGCATGGAGTGAGGCGTTCAAATGTGAGGATCAGAAGTTCGGTAATGACACAATTGGAGCGAACTCTGTCAATGGGGCGCAAAACACAGGGGGTGTTACCACCTACTGGTTTGCATGCCGCTTCCCGCAGTTGCCTATCGCTAAATACGAACGCGGGCGCGGTGCGGTCGGGGTGTGCAAATAGACGGGGTGTAGCTTTCTGCTGACCCCACTTTATGAATGGAAGGCAGCTAAACTCGTCACGATGCTACGAAGCGGTCATTCCGCAAACCACCCCCCTCTCGCCGGTCCGCGCTCGATCCCGAGCATGGCTCGCCCGAAAGCTGACCGACCACTACCGGGCGCAAAAGCGGCCAGGCCGAAATCGCCCAGTAGCAGCCTATTGATCGGCCAAATGCGTTCCCCGATAGCAGTCGTAAATTCGTCCTTTTCAAACGACGAGATTGCTGTCTAGACCTCTGTACGTGTCGCTATCGCACTAGACTTTTTATAATGGGGTGCCACTGCGGGGTGACTTGCACGAAGGAACTAATATGGGGCGGGATGGCGGCAATTTGACGAGATCGGGAATGCTGGCACTTGGAATAGCGTTACCGGTATTGGCACCTGCAAGCGCTCAGCAGCAGCCTAATAAAGAGTGGGTTATTCAGTATCAGACTTGTGGTTCGTCAGGCGACCTGCAATCCAGACTATCCGCCTGCAACTACATGGTAGTCAACGCACCAAAGAGTTTACTTCCCGTCGCCTATGCAATGAGGGCCCACGTCAATGTCTTGAGCCGAAACTTTCAAGATGCCGATCGGGACTACGATGCATTGTTTCTTCTCGATCCTGATCTCGTTACAATACGACAAGTCGGTCAACAAGCACTTGTTGATCGAGTAAATTCTGAGCGGGTTGTCGTAAACCGGAACACCTCGATTCCTCAAAATGTTGCAGCCACACCGCCCGTTTCGGTAGCACAGCGAGATTTTCTGCCACCCGACGCAGAAATCATTGCAAAGTCAAATCGACTTACTGACCTGTGCTTTAATGAAAAGGAGACAAATCGTAAAATTGAAGCGTGCACGGTCTTAATGACGGACCAAAATCTCTCTTCCCCAGAATTAAAGCCAGTTTGGCTTGTCGAGCGTGCGAAGGCTTTTAACTCAATCAGAGACTATAAGAGTGCGCTGCGCGATCTTGACGAAGCTATTGCATATGACCCAAACTTTGCAGCCTTTAAGCGCTTTGGCGCTGACAACGTAGGTCCTAAAATAGTCAAAGTGCGAGACGATCTGCGTCGATTCGTAGAAAATTCATCGACGACCGCGTCAACCAAATCTGTGGCCCCAGCCAATGTTCCGGTCCGGAGCGTCGCCGCAAGTCGTGGAAGTGCTGGCCCCATTTCTTCGGGCGTAGGGAGCGCTATCGCCGAAACGAGAAGCGCGCCCGGCGGGGTATCGGTATCCGGACCTGATCGCACGGGAGCCAATACGGTCGCGAGCCCGAGGATCGGGGCTGCGCCCGCTGCAATAAGATCTGTGGTGGGAACGACTGGCTCAGCCGCACCCAATGTAATGCGCGCTGGCGACTTCACGCCCGTCAGCGATTGCGTTTCGATCGAGCAAAGCAAGTCACATCCCTTTGCGAACAAATGCGGCTTCAAGGTCACCTATACCTATTGCGTCTTGTCACCGAAACAGGGTGCTTGGAGCGAGGCGTTCAAATGCGAGGACCAGAAATTCGGAAATGATGAGATCGGCGCTAACAACGTGAATGGTGCGCAAAACACTGGCGGCATCACGACCTACTGGTTCGCCTGCCGCTATCCGCAACTACCCATTGCCAAATACGAACGCGGGCGCGGCGCGATTGGCGTGTGCAAGTGACCGGTGCTGCTCGAATGCCGTATCACATGTAAAATTGCAGGTCTCTTGCAGGCATCGATCGACACCCCCGATAGCGGCAATTGCGGAGAAAACGCCACCGTATCAGGCGGCCCAGCTTTCTGGATCAAGGGACAGCGCCGGTAACCGAGGGAATCCTTGCCAGCACGGAAATGCCTGCTTCTGCCGATCTCGGCCCAATTGCAGGCAGTCCGAAATCTACCAATTTTTGTCGTTTGGATCGTTCCCGCCGCGTCGGTTCGCCTGAAACCCGACTGGCAGCTATCGGCCGAAAAGGCAGTCCGGCGGCGCGCGCCCCAAAAAGCGGACGCTTGCTTGGGCATTGAACAACCCAAAAACGGACGCTCTTCCAATCCTATCTCGCGACGTTGCGCCACTTTTCGACGCAAGTTATGCCAAGGCCATCGGCACTCGCTACCGCTTCCATCGGCTTGCCAAACGTGTCGTTTCCGCATTTGGCGGCTGGTCGGCGGGTTGCTGGTCCCTCGATGCTGGTGGCAGATGGGAGCCCCTCGCTCTTTTGCGCCACTGGCAGCGGTGGCGGCGCATAGCGACGCGCGGTGCAACTCCCGGTGCTGGAGATCATTTCACACGTCATTTTTGCATCGGCGGCGGTTTTCAGATGAGCGGCACGCTGGTCGCGATATTCGGCGGCGGCGGGGCAAAACCGGTCGATTGCCGCAACAGCTTCACCGGTATACCACATGATCAGTTCGAGCCGGGGGACTGCCGATTCCGAAGTGATTTTCGCATCGTCGGCGCGCATTAGCGGGCCTAAACGATCCATCGCATTGCGGCATGCCGCGACCTGTGTGGCTTCGCCGCTGCTCGCTGTCGTTGTCGGCTGCCCCCCAGCACCTCCCGCCGCGCTGCCTAAATCGGCGGAATAGTCTGGGTTGCTTAGCGCCAGGTTCGCCTGACTCATAAACCAGTCGTAATAACTGCGGTTGAGGCTTGCGGTATCGGTCGACCCCCACTGATCGCATGTATTGGAGCTGCAATAAGTGCGTATTTTTACAGCGTCGTCGCGCCCTCTGCGTGCCTGCCTTGCCGCCTCTGGGTCGTAGCTGGCACAGGGACTCATGAACCGGTCGACCATCTCGCCGATTGAGGCCAGCGATAGATCGTCCGAGCCGTAGGAGTTTGGGTGGCTGCCGGAGGCCGAGAGCTTATTGATCTTCTCGAAATTACGAACGCAGACACTGGAATAGTCGCTCCGCGCGGCGGCGCGCGTGGTGGCCGTTGATCCGCTGCTGTTGCCAGCGGGAAGCGCAGACATCTGCTGGGCGGCGACGGCAACTAGCGGCGATGTTGGGAAGCGCGTGAGCAAGGTTGTGAAAGTTTGACGCGCCTCGGCAGTTTTGCCCTGCTGGCGCAGACTATCGCCCATTGCGAACAATTGGCCCGCATTCTGGGTCTTGAGCCCGGTGGTGAAGGCGCGTTCGGCGGCCGCCTTGTCGGCAGCGGCACGTTGGTCCTGCTCGATTTTCGCGAGGATAGTGCGGGAGAGGGTATTTGCCGCCAATTTCGCCGAAGCCGCTTGCTGCTGTTGGCGTCGTCTATCATACGCCGACCATTGTGCGAAAAGCGCGGGTCCCCTCAGACGTAAATCTGCGTTACGAGCCTCTACTTTAGCAATCAGGGCGTTGGCCTGACTTACCAAATTGCCGCTGACAGTTTTCCATACGTTGCCGCACGTCACAGGACTGTAAAAATCCGGACATGGCGTTACAGTCCATTGTTGATTGCCTAATTTTCGGCCGACCCCGAAAACGGGCGTACCGACTTTGCAGTGTTTGAAGACAGGGCCATCTCTCGTGCCTTCGCTGCAGGTTTTTCTCATCGTGATAACAAAATCGACGTCCACTCCTGCCTTATTCAGGACGACCATCGAACGTTCGCGATCATTGCCCCAGACAGGTTCAGGAAAATTTGGCGAATTGAAAATAATTAACCTCTGACTTCCCAGTTTATAAACAACATCGGTTCTCGTCGTGGGTACGCCATCTTGTGGAGCGACGTGAATATCTATGGTTGGATAAAGCATTCGGCCGAACGCAAACGTCGCATTCGCGGGGTATTCTGTTGCCTTTAATTTGGCATCCGCGACAGCCGAGCCGTTGGCCAAGCCTGAGCTGCAATCGCCCTGCCACTTATAGTGTCGGAAGCGACCGGCATAAAAAGACAAATCTTCCGCATCCGCGTTGGGAAGGTAGACTATCGCCCGACAGCCATCGCCAAATCGAAATTCATATTCGTCGGGAAACAGCCCCGCCTCGTTTGGCATCGGCGATATGTCGGCGGAAGCGCTGGGTACGGGCGGTGGGGGCGGCGCTGCCATTTCCTTTTGCGTCTTGTCGATCTCGGCCACTAGATCGCCTGCCGTCGGGGCGGTCTGCGCGTGTCCAGCGATCGAGCTCAGCCCGCCTAAGAACAAACTTATCGCCGCCAGCCCAAGCATCGCTTGCCGCTGCACGTTGCGACCAATGGATATCGTCCTTTGCGACATGTCGTTTCGTCCCCCTGATTTTGTTCTTAACAGAGATTTATGGCGAAGGCACCACGACCGACTTGTTGCCATTCCAGCGATCTGCTTTTCCCCTCTGCCGCGCTCGCGCAGTTCGGCAGCTAGCAAGCATTTTTCGCCGTTCCCGGCCAGGGGTGGCGGCGCATCCTATGGCTTCCCGGCCTTGCGACTGCGTTGCCATTCGAGAGGGTGGCTAGTTTGTGGTTCGTGCCCTATCGGTCTTGGATGATCGATAAAGCACTACTTGAACTCACCGCCTCAATCGTCGCCGCGTCGGTGGAGAATAACCGCATTTCGAACAACGATGTCGCGAGCCTCATCTCGGCGGTCTACGATGCACTGGCCAAGCTGCACGCGCCCACGGTCCCCGAAGCTCCTGTCCCAGCCGTGTCAGTGCGATCATCGGTCAAGCCCGATAGCATCACGTGTCTCGAATGCGGTGCGGTCCAAAAGGCGCTGAAGCGGCATCTCGGAACGTCGCACGCGCTGACGCCCGACCAATATCGGGCGAAGTGGAAGCTGCCAGCGGACTACCCCATGACCGCGCCTAATTCGTCGGCTGAGCGGTCGCGCGCGAGTAAAGCTAGAGGGTTCGGGCGGAAGCGTTGACCGGAAGATGCGCTCGCGCTCACCCCGTGTTCAGAGCCACCATTTCGACGGAAACTAATTCACCGGGATAGCCTCTCATAACGGTGATGGGCGCAGCGGGCGTCGAAACTCCGTCGAGAAGACGATACCGATTGTAATCATGGCGTTGCCAAAGATGCGCGCCCGGAACCGTCCCGGTCCGTTCCTCCAGCACACGGTTGACGTGATTGGCGCTTAGGCCATGATAGCCAAGCGATTTGATAATCCGATGCCGTTCGTCAAACCCGTACAGTATGCAGGCGCAGACCATGACTTGTACGCGGTCGCGTCGGTTGGGCTTCGGGCCGAGATCGTCCTTTAGCTCAGAAAGCGCGCTGAACACGGCACAGCCGAAGTTGACCGCTCTGGGCACGGCGGGAATGGTTATTTGCATTCGATGTGACTCCGAAAAAATTTAGGGGAAAATGCCCCTGCCCGACGATGCGAGCAGGGGTGAGGTGAGATTCAGGCAGCGCCGATATTGAGCTTGGCCGCGCCAGCCTCGACCGCCGCCATGAGAGCGCTATTCGCGACATGGCTATAGCGGGCGGTGGAGCTAACACTCTGATGCCCCATGATTTTCCCGACATGGTAAAGTTCGATTCCAGCGGTTACGGCAGCGCTGGCAAAGCTGTGCCGAAGGTCATGGATCCGAAGCGACGGGAGGCCCACCGCATCGCGTACCGCCTGCCAGCCGTGCTTGATCGTGGTCAGGTGCTTTTGCGGGTCCCTCGGGTTCGGGAACAGGAATACCGCCCCGTCAGGTCGTTTCATGTCGCGCAGCACGTCGATCGCTGCCTGCGACAGGGGGATGTGCCTGGACCGCCCATTCTTCGAGGTCGGTACAAACAGTGTGCGGCGGTCGAGGTCGAGGTTGCACCATCGGCTGGACAGCAGTTCCGACACGCGCATGCCGGTCAAAAGCAGTAATGCGATGATCGGTCGCAGCTGCTTATTGCGCGACCCCGCCGCCGCAGCGAGCAACTCTGCCGCCTGCTTACTATCGACGTAGGTTTGGCGCGCGTTGTTAAATTTGGCGCGGGGCACGCCCTTGACCGGGTTGCGATCGGCACCGGGCACCTCCCACTGCGCACCGAGCTGGAACGATCTCGACATGATCACGCGCGTCTTCTCAACGGTCGCTTCGGCCAAGCCTTCTTTGCGAAGCTCTGCCAGCCAAGCGGCAATGTCCTGTTGCCGGATGTCGGTAAGGCGCAGCTTGCCCCACCGGTTGCGGATACGCTTCATATAGCCTTCGAGGGTCTTGATGCTTTTTATGTGCGTGCGGGAATGCGCGACATGCTGGTCGGCAAGTTCGCCGTACGTCGGCACCGCGCGACGCTCGTGCTTAGCCGCCAAAAGATCGCTGCCGAGCGCAGCTTCGGCGATCATCTGTCGGGCCTTCTTTCGAGCCTGATCGAACGTGATCTGATCGGCGCGGGCAATCTTCACTTGGCGGGTAGCGCCGTGCTGATCAGTGTAACGGACATGGTAGGTTTTGCCGCCCCGGCGGACTTCCAACATCATCCCAGGCGTATGGGTACAGTAGATATCGAGCCTTCGCTTGTCAGGCGGGCATTCGGCGGCGGCGACAAGAGCCGCGTCTAGTTTGGCCTTCATGGCGTGATTTCCTTATGAAAATGAATTGAGATTAAGGCCGCACGACGCCGCGCTCGGCCGCATGGGGTGCGGGTCAAGGTCGGGTCGAAACGGCAGCGGTTGGGGCTCAGGGGGTGCCTGAGCGGACGATTGCAGGCGGGCGGGGCGCGCTGCGGACGGTCGGCAGTTGGGGAGGGAGGGGCAGCAGATTTGGCCGGATCGGCGGGAGCCATCTTTCCCCGACATCCTCATAAACCAGTTTTTGCTACCCCTCCCCCCACCTCACTCAGTGGTCAGAAGATTTCCTCTGATTCTTGTCGCTTAGTGATCGGCTTAAGCGATTCCGCGCTGGGTTCCTTCAACGGCACCCGCCATCTGTTGATGCCATTGATGCGCTTGGACTCCCCGAGCAGTTCGCGGAGAGCAGCGGCGCATTCTTTGGCCTGCGGGTTGGTCGGGCGGTCGTACCCCATGACCTCCAGCATTTCGGTCGCGGTGAGCGGTACGGCCTTGGAGCCCACTGCCGGATCGAGAACGAGGAAATCCGCCAGCTTTTCGGCGATGGCGCTAACGACGCGATGCCGACGGTTCCACGCCTCAAGCTGTTGTTCTTCGTCGCGGCTCAGCCACCACTGCGCCCCCCGATCGACATCCACCGCGAGCTGGGCGAACAGTTGCTGCATGTCGATGTCGTGGCGAAATTTCAGATCCGCCACGGCGATCGTCCACCAGCGCGAGTTGCCGGTAGGGTCAGACAGGAAGTTCGCACCATTGACCGTGGCGATGAACACGGTGCGGCGGGGGTATTCCGATTCCCGCCGATCATAGGGCCGTCGCACCCGGTCGAAGTCGGTGGTGAGAAAGCCCTTCAGCCGATCGATATCCTTACGGAAGGAGCTTTCGAGTTCGCCGATTTCCACGACCCAGTTTGTGATAGCGCCAAGGATCGAGTCCTTGTTGCCACCGTCCAGGTGATGATCGAGCTTGATGACATCGTCACGAAGCTCGGCATCGTCCACGAGCGACTTGACCCAGCTCGTTTTGCCGATCCCCTGCGGCCCCTGCAGGGTTAGAACGCCTCTGCCCTTATAGCCCGAGGGCACGAGCGCCGCCGCCGCCGCGCTGAGCAGCCATTTTCGCATCAGCACGCACTTTAGCGGACCCGGATAGTCGGGCTGTTCGATGATGGTGTCATAGAAGTCGGGCAATCGATCGGTGCCATCCCATGCGCGGCTTCGAATCCAGTCGGCGACGGGATTGTAAGCATTACGATCGGCGAGCACCTTCACGAACTCCGGCACAAGGCCGGTGGGCAGTCCGTACTTCGAGGCGAGGCTGGTAATTTCAGCCAGCGACACATTGTCGAGGTTGTCGGACGTACCCTGCTGGCCGGGCACGAGGATTTCATCCTTCTTTTTAATCAGGTTGTAGCGGACGCTGATCCCGGCGTGATCCAGCAGCCCTTGCACATTAGCGATTGTCGTAGGTGTCTTGGTCGACCCAACGGGAGGCCGGTCCGGAAACACCGGCTCCGTCATGTCGTCTCGTCAATCTGCCGATCTGCGTCGGCGTCGAAGGTGTTCAGCTGTTCGACGATGGCTCGCCAGATCGCTTCCACCTTATGAAGTTCGCCATGTGGCGTCGTGGGTTGGTCGGCACGCAATTTATCGCGGGCGTTTTCGTTCGGTCTCATTTTCTCCTACCGATGCGAGTTAAAAGGCGTCCGGCGGATCATCCGGACCCGAAGGCATTCGCGGCAGAAAACAGAAGCCGCTCCCGAGCACAGCGCCTTTGGCAGGGCACCGACCCGGGAGCGGCTCAAACGCATATTGGCAGAGCTGGTTAGCCGTTACCTAGGCTTGTGTGTTGCTCTCTCAATTCAAGAAACGGGGCTCGACCCGGCCAAAGTAGGTTTCGTCGTGGCCGGGCTTCCAATTCCCGAACTCCCGTTGGTGATGTTCGTTTACGCCGGGGTACATGGCGATGAGGCGCTCGTCGGTGAAGCGGAAATTGCCGACATCATCGCCTTGGCACCACAGGCCATTACCATTGGGATCGTTGAAAAGCTGGAGCGTTTGAATCAGCCGTTCGATAGTCGACCGAGGAAATATCTCGTTGAGACCATCTTCCATCGTCATCGGAAATCCGCAGTGATGTGCGTAGGCGGCAATCACCCCGATCAAATCAGGGACCGATAATTGCTCGCTATTATCCCGCACCGAGCGGGCATAGTTGAAGAATGCTGCGCCCCGGATCAGGGACTCAGTGTTGGTCAGTGTCATTATATTCCTTTGGGTGTTTGAGATGGCGCGCAATGGGCGGCCACCCGTACTTTTAAGTTATTTACGAGCTGGCCCGCCTGCCAGCATGTCAAAGAGCGATCCGCCGAATTGGCGAGAGCGCTGCCCGGGCCGGAACATTTTCACTGCGATTGAGAGTTTGGCCTCAGACGCAAGTGCGGCGTGTTCTGGAGAACAACGCCCTCAATGCACTTGCGGAGGACTACCCGGCGGCGTCAGCGAACTGGCTTTTGCCGGATATAGCCCCTAAGCGCCTGTTTTGGCGATTCGTCAAGCGTTTTCGTGAGATTTAATAATCGACACCGCCGCCAAGAGCCCGACCACGACAAGGCAGCCGAGCGGGTATGCCACGAACAGGTTGGCCAGCAGCAGGAACGCCAGCAGCCCGAACGTTTCGCGGGGTTTGCAAATCGCCCCGATCACGATCGCCAGCATGATGCAAAGGACGAGTGCCGCCGCTGTGGCGCGCGCGATGGCGAGAATAATGCACGCGCCGATACGCTAGAGAGTTTTCGCGGGCCGCCTCCGGATCGGATACGCTTGATCAAGAAGCGGCGCGTTCGCCCGTGGTGGCTGCGCCTGTACGGCCCAGGTCCCACCCGTAAATAACAGCCAGCCGCCATTGCTCGCTTGAGGTGTGCAGTTGCGACGAACGCCGCGAACAACCAGCCCGCCGCCTTCATGCGCTGTCTCCGGCATAGGCGCGGCAGTATTGAAGGAGGGACGGTTCAACGTCGTCGTGATCCTGAATCATCAGGACGATCACTGCGTCATTGCTCGTGCCGAGGATTACCTCGAACCAGCCGCCCTGATCGGCGCAATAGTCATGCCATGGATGGAAGGCATCGCTGCCGAAAGGCACGCCATCCAGTGAGCGCGTCGGCACCACGCCGATCTCGTCCAGGATGTCCTCTTCTGTGACGCCGGGACTGACGCACAGGTAGTATGTGAGCTCGGCAACTGTGCCGTCGCGGAGGTGATCTAACCGCTCCCGAAGCAGTCGCCGCAGCTTGGGGTCTGAAGGCAGCGAGAGGGCGCGGTCGAGCGAGGGAATATCGAATAATGCAACCATGTGGATTCTCCGGGCATAAAAAATGCGCCCGAGGCGGAAGTGCCTGGACGCTGCGGATCGTTGGTTTTCAAAGTTAGTGCGTTCGAGAAGGCACCGCGCAGGGGGTAGTTTGGGCTAGGTCGAGTGAATGGCTTGCGCGCGCATGACGGACAGCATTTTGGGGTCGATCCCATCGTTGTCGGGCACGAACACCACGATGCCGAAGCCGTCGTCAGAAAGGATCACGATTCCTTCGAGCCACGCTCCATCGCCCTGAACCCAGTCGAACGCGGGTTTAGAGAAAAGTGGAAAGCCAATACGTGCTTCGATTTCAGTCATTTTGTCATTGGGCTCGACCACGACGAATTGAACCAGTTCGCCAATGTCGTATTCGCCGCCGGTATCGGACAGCAGCTGGTCGCGGCGGAGGGTGAGCAGCGCTAGAATCTTCGGATCAAGCGAGGATTTGAGCGCACGGTCCAGCGCCGCCGCATCGGCAATGATCAGCATTTCGTTGTCTCCTGAATCAAAAAAGCCCCGGCGGTGAGGCCAGGGCTATGGGTTTCGGTTGTGTCGTCGATGTTCAGTCGTCTGGTAGAGGCAGGCTAAGCTGTTCGTCGTCCGGCTTGAGCTTGGCAGCCTTCTCCTTTCGCTTGGAGTAAAGGCTTATGGGTACCAAAATGGCGACAATGCCGATGCCAATCAGGGGGTAGGCGCTAAAACCCGCGATCACCGCCAAGACCGCGATCAGGCCGACGGTTTCTTTGGTCCGGAATATCAGACCGGCCAGAAAAAGGAGCAGGATCGCGACCTTGGTGAGGAATACCAAGGCCCCTATGGCGAGGAGGGCTACGATGACCTGCCACATGGTCAGGGTCGCTCGATATAGATCTTGCGGCATTGTTCGGGCGTGATTTCCGCGATGCTGATAACCTCCCAGCCGCTATCAGTGCGCTCGACCGAGGCCTGCTGGTCGCCGGTGTAGCCTCCCATTGAGTTTCTCGCGTTCACGGTTAGGCAGCCGCGCTTGGTCTTGTCGTCGTAATCAAACGCCCCGAACTTGGCCGAATCGGGGTCTTTGAGAGACTCGCGTACAGCCGTTTCTGCGCCGCCCTTCATGCCACTGCACGCGGCCAGAGCCAGCGGGATTGCCAGCGCGCATAGCTTACTTTTCGTCGTCATGGTGTTCTCCTGGGTTAAGCCCTTGTTGGGCGTGGTGAGACACCAGCCGCCGGACGAGATTACCGACGGTTGGGGTCAAAGCTACTGAAAATGACACGATTGGTATACAGACGTCGGCGCGCGCTTGCGGCCAAGTCCGGGCATGGACGTGGTGCAGCTCCTCGGCGTGAACGTTCGCCACTATCGGAAGCTGAAAGACATGACGCAGGAGCGGCTTGCGCTCGATGCGGGGATGGAACGCAGCTACGTCAGCGATCTGGAACGCGGGATGCGCAATCCGTCAGTGCGGGCGCTGGGACGACTGGCCGACGCGCTCGGGGTCGAGCCTCATGTGTTGATCGTGCCGCACGAATGAAGCCGACTCCGCTATGCGTGGCGGTCCAAGAAGCTGGGCACGCTGTTGCTCGATTAGCGAACCCTCACCGTAGTTAAGCGGATGGCAGTTGCGCTGAGGTGCAGAATGGGTGATCTTCTAGAGTAATTTGTCTATTTCTTAATAAGATACCAAAGCGGGCGCGCACCCACTGCCCTACCTGGGCTGGGGCAAATGTCGTGCGGCTTTTCACTCGGGATGTTCGAGCTTCGGCGTCCAGCGTATGAACCACGGCTTGTCGATTATGGAAACTTACGCGCCGCACACCTCGTGCCACGTCGGATTTCGGAAATCCAACTCATGCCGCAGTGGCAGTATTACGTTCGAACGAGGCCAAAATGACGGCCCCGTCGGCGTCGCTTACCGGCTTCAGAGAGGTTCGAAATTGCTGTCGCCAATCTCCAGTGCCGAGAAAAGCCAAGGAGCCAACGAGCTGCTTTACAGGCACCCAGTTCTGCGGATCGACGTTAACGAGCGGCTCCGTTGCGATAGCGTATGGGCAAGCGACGTCGTATTCGCCCCCATATGCGAGACGAAGCAGCTTGTCGGTGGTGACACGCCGGGCACCAGCAAATGCGCTGCGGCCGCTGGACACATAGATGAGCAAGACGTCACCTGCCTTAACCAATTCTGCCTTCTTCAAATGCCGCTCGGGCAAACCGTAAAACGCGAATTCGTTCTCCTTATCTACTAGCCAATTGCTGTATCTCTCTACGGCTACAAAAAACGACATTCGGACCTCCAGTGGCGGTATGTAATGCCTTCACACCGCGAAGCTTTCCAGCGTAGAGTCCTAGGGGTTGGTTGCGCGGAGGCAAAGGGTGTCGTTGGAACTGTTTTCTGAGATTATACCAGAGATCGAGGGTCGAGCATCGATCGAGCTACCGCGGCCGGAACTGGCCGACGATTTAGTGCTGTGGGCTGAATCGCCTGAGGAGGCTCGCAACTTTCTTTGGCGTGCAAATCGCGCTGGAGCGAAGTGGACGCCGGATCAGATTTTCGTGGCCAAGAGATCAGGAAAAGTAAGGCATAACCGATACGTCGGGGGCGAGTTTTACACGACAACGAATGATCCCGCTGTCGATGTTTATGAAGACGTGATCCTCGCACCCGAAGGTATCATCGAACTTGTCCAATGGTGCACCTGCGACATAATGCTTAGCAGGGGTACGCAGCCTATTATCGTGATCGAAGATACAACACATATCGTCCGAATGAATCTCTACCAGCGAATTCCTCGTATTGCCCGCGCCGCGATGCTTGGTGTACCTTCCATCGTCTTACAGGGGACGCGCGGATTGAATTTTCGGCTGCGCGGCGACAGGTGGGGGCTTCATCGGTATTTGAGCGCCTATCAGGGTATGTCGCGACTTTACAAAGAGTGCGCCCCTGTTCCGCTATACTATCTCGATGATGAGGCCGCAGAGTTGACTGCGGAAGTTGACATGTTCCGGTACGTCGAAGCAGTGCTTTCGTGCGACAAAAAGGAGGTTCTTGCGGTACGAGCGCGAGCCTTAGCATTGCTTACGGAAGCTCTAGCTGTGACGGGGGACGAGATTCCACCGCAGATTAACAGCATATCAGTTCGCGCTGATGAAGTAGTCGTACGTATTGGTGCAAAGCCAGATGTAAAGAGCTGGCGAGAGAAAGGATCTGGTCAAATGGATCCCTATGTCGGAATGATTCTCGCTGCAAAGATGATTTACTGCTACGATAACGACGGTATACAGACGCGACCGTTGGTCGTCGAATTCACGTACCTGCCGCCAAATTTTTGGTTCTTTAAGGATGCTGCTAATGCGACGGCGCTCTATAAGCGCCTCCCATATGAGTTCGCGGATGAGGTGCGGTTTCTTGGCTGAAATTCGCGTCGATCAGTCTCATTGTAACTATCACCTTGCCGATTATCTGACTCAAAGGGGCTGGCATATCCTCTTTACGGATGCGGGCCGGGTATCGAGGGGTGGAACAGGAGAACGCGGCAGGAGCCTAGACATTTTTGAACGGAATGGGCTTCCGATTCCCGACATCGTCTGCGTTGAATCAAGGCGATTTCTAATTGTTGAAGTTGACACGCGACTTAATATAGCCCGACCTAGTCTCTTGAGCTACCGAATGAATGAAGGATTAATACTTCAGGAGTTTAGGAATGCATTCGATACCGGGTTGTCGGGACTATTGTTGGGATTTTGTCAGACCGGTACTCGTGCGGGGAGCGGTATCGCCGTCGAATCACCTCTCGATGTCTATTTCTTCTTTGAAGGTCCGCGAGCGCCGAACGTTGTGGCCAAGAGCCCTTTTTAGCTCCGCTTTCGGAAAAGAAGTACGTGTTCAGTTTTTCCACGTTCGCCGGCCGTGCTGGCCTCTCGAGTGCTCAAACTTGCGTACATTCCATGGTGCGGTCCCGGAATGGCGAGGCTTGGCGTACAATCAACCATGTCAAAATGCTCGCTGGCACACGTAGCCAAAACAGCATTCGTATCTATCTTTTCCCCATGTAGGATCGAAGGCGCATTAATCATTGCGATCATACCGCCTTGATACAAAGCCGCTGCAATCGAGCTGAACGCCCCCGTCATATCTTCGATGTATCGTGGAAGGTCATCTTTCTGGCGGCGCAGGTGCCGACCAATTTCTGTCTCTTCATAAGAATCGAGGTCGAAGCCAAGCCAATAGAACCTGAATTTATGGTACAGGCCATAGTCCCAGGACATTAGGTACGGTGGTGAAGTGACTACCAAGTGTGCGAACGGTTTTGAGTTTTTATGATCGCGGGCATCACGCTGAACGATCGTTGCGCGTCGCTCGCCCCAAGATAAAGCAGCACCGCTCTTTGACCATTCAAATGATGTAAGAGCTTCGTGCGGCGCAAGTTTCCTCTGTGCCTCATACCTCGAAGTGACCCTGATCACATGCCTAATTGAATCGCGGAAGAGTTCGATCACCCGGCCATTGTAGTCCGGCTTCGAAACGGCCCTGTAGGTGGATTCCCCCTGCTGATTAGAGGCCCTCGTGATGATCCGGCTGAATGCAGTGCGCAAAAGAAGGCGAGCGCGAGCGCAGCACTCAAAGGCGTTGGTAAAGCGTGTAAGCCAAGCAAGCTCGTTCACCGCGTTTGTGGAAAACCACCGATCAATATTTCTGACTCTGGGCATGGTCGGTGCAACAGCATCGAAGATCGTCTGCCGGAAAAATATGCCGGATCGAGGATCGTGGATTTCCAGCGCTTCATGTGCGCGAAGCAACTGACGTGTAGTTTCTTCATCCGTGCCAACGAGCTTTGCGGCAGCGATCATAACTGCCAGGGGACTGCTATCCCAGCCGACAGCATTCCGGCCATTCAGCAGCGCTTCGTGAAGCACGGTCCCGCTGCCGCAAAACGGATCGAGTACCACGTCCCCTTCCTTCGAATGGGACTCGACGAGGAAGTGCGCGAGCGCTGGATCAACTTTGCCAAAATAGGGATGCAGGCCATGGCCGCCATCGTTATGGCGGCGGGGTTGGATTGAGTTCATGAACTGGGCTTCTGAAGAATCAGGACTGTCTCGGTAGGAATTTCGCCCCCGGTCCGATTTCGAGCGAGCCGCATGCTGCTCCGGTTTGCCATCACGTGGTAGAACCTCAGGCGCAACTCCAATCCAGCGCGCATGGCGAGCCGCAGCAGTAGCTCATCCGTTGGTAGCGACAAGTTCCGAATGCGATTGGAAGTGCCCACGACGTAACACGCTGTCCCGCCGGGCACGAGTACCCTGTGGATTTCGTGGAAGTTATTCTGCATGCCGTCGAAATAATTATGTAATATAAATGCTCTATTACGTGATACAGTGTCGCCTGCACCCCATAAACTCGCGATATAACGATCTATTTCCGTATCACCTGTGATTTTCATCTCTTTAAGATCGTCTGATTTAACGGCGCGCTCAGTCATTCCAATATAATCTCTGCAGTGTGCCTTAAAGTCCGCTGGGTCTATAATTCCAAGAACAAAAGAGTTGTACTTTTGATTCATTGTGTAATCTACGGCATTTACATATGGAGGCGACGTAATTACGCAATCTATTGATTCGTTATCAAAATCTAACTGGCCCGCGCAGCCGATTTTAACATCGAAAGTCGCACCCGAAGAGACATACTTATTGTTGAGCGATATCTGATTTATAATAGATCGCTCGGCCGACCGCGAGAACGAATCATATACACTCGCGAGGATCTTCCCATGCTCGTATCGCACCTTAATTTGATCTTCGTTCAGATATGAAGCTGATTTTACGACCGACGAGAGCGTTGCTAGCAATAGCGGTGACAAGCTAGGGTGGTCGCCTTGTGTGATCGCGTCACGCAAAGCTAGGAGCTCGGAAAGCTCCTGTGCTCTGAACCAATTCGACCATGTAGAATGAACTCCAAGGCAGTTCTCGCCGACGTGCGCTTCGAGGACTCGCTGGAGGGTTGCTGACCGAGTTTTTGCCTCAAGTATGATCTTGCGGATCGCTGATAGGGCGTCATCGAGGCCGCATCCCAGCTTGCTGGTTTTTGCTGTCGTAATGGTGATGGCTAGAGGACTGATATCTCGACCAGCCGAGTGAAAGCCCTTTAACCCGGCTTCGATTAGCGTTGTTCCAGATCCGCAGAACGGATCAAGAACGCGGGCACCCGCTTGCCTACCGCTGAATCGTAAGGCCCACTCTGGAAACTGAGGGATAAACTTGGCTGGATATTTGTGCAGGCCGTGGTTGTTGCCGGTGACTGCCGCGCGCGGAATCCGCTTGAACGAGTAATATCCTTCAGACACGGGATTGTCGGGCAGGCGCTCGACTTCAAACGGCTCGGACACCGTGCTGAGTGGATCGCCGCCCTCGCCCTGGGACTCGGAATGGTTCAACTGATCAAGAAGCCCCCGATCCGCTAGCACGATGCTACTCGTCCAATGAGAGTTTCTGGCGATCGCATGGTTGAAATCCTTTCCCGTCCTGGTCAGCCGGTCCTTGCTCGGGGTCGATCATAACCAGAACAAAACGTAAATGCTCGTCTTTTTGCCGGGCCCTGCTGCAAAGAGGCCCTAACGCTTCCCAAGGGCAGCGCCATAGATATATGCATCTCGTTCGATTCCAACGCATTTGGCTACGCAACCGCCCTGCGCGTTGGGAAGCCGTGGGGACTCTCAAAGCGCCCAGTGACGTGACCCCGTCGTCGCGCAACGTTGTACAAAAGCTCAATACGCCATGAGACGACAATGCGCTGTTCAGGTGTAGCTTTCCAAATTAAGCCAAATAGATTTGGCCATATCCGAGAGGTGCTGGCCTCTCGCTTCGATCTGGGCTTCTGCCCACTGAGTTTGGTTGGCAAACCACTTGTTCAGGAATAGCCCGGTGTGCTCGGCGAATTTCTCTTTTTTTGCGATGAAGCTTTGATTCCCGGCGGAAATGTTGAGGCCGCTTGTTACAAGCGTTAGATTGCCAAGCGAGTTCAGGGATGACTTTCTTGCAATAACTTGCGGCAAATCCTGATAAGGTCCTGCAAACTCGTTTTCAGAGAATGGCCATTCCTCGGTCCAAGTTCGAGGTAACACGTGTTCCACCCATAAACCCGATGGGCGGTCATTCTGCTCTGACATGCTGGTGCGTGAAGCCCGCTCAAGTTCCCACAAAATGTCTACCAGACGCGGCTGCGGTGCTATGGCATATGCATCTTTAGCGAGAATTCCGGTTTTTAGCTCAAGGTCATCAGGGAACCGGACGCTGTCGCCATTCTTGCCGGAGAAGAACGATCGCAATGTATCCACTGACACTCCGTCGTGCCGAAACTTGCCAGAAATGCCATGAAACACATTGTTGAGGTTCTTGGTCGAAAGCTGGCAAAGCGCCCTGCGAACGATGTAGGAATAAAGCAGTTTGGTGATTGAGGCGCGGGTCGCGCTTTTAACGCTGTCGTGGCCCAGCTGCATCGCGACGGGATATACTGTGGTGACCTGCCATGCCGCCATTTTGCGGCCAAACCAAGCGAGGTCGGGGTCCGAGGATTTCCGTCCTTCCAACGTTTCATAGATGGGCGCGTAATGGTCGAGTAGTTTCAGCTCGTCTTCGACATTGGCGAAACGCGGCTTGCCCTTTGGCACGGCAAAGTCACGATACTCCGCATATAGTTCGCGCATGGAGATTTTTTCGCCTGTTTCCGCCGCTAGCGTATGTGCTAGAAAATGATCGATCCTGGACCGCCGGGGACGGGCGTTTGGGGCGTCAACTTTCCACCACGCATCATCCAGGGGGTCCCAGAGCTTTTGATACAGCTCATCTACCCTGGCTCCCTGCTTTTCCGCCCGGTGGAAGATGTTGTTGCGCACAAGGTCCATTGCTAGCAGCGGTTCGCCCTTCGAGTTTAGCGTCTCGAAGATGACTTGAGCATCATCCTCTTCGCCCAGGCTGATCACCACCAGCTTCAGCCTCTCTAGGACCGCGTTGAGCAAACTTTCCAGCCGCTCGCTGATCAGCCCCTCGTCCGTCGCGCCAACGCCATCTTCGGTCGATACTTCCTCGGGCGGATCTTCCTCGTTTGGGCCGTAAATCGCGAATTTCTCGATCCATTGATTGAACAGGAAGTAGGCTCGGAATGCTGGGTACGGTGTATTTTTGGGCACTGTTGCGCCCCAAAAAAGGTGCTTATAGGTCTTGATCGCTTTGGCATAATCCATGTCCAGCAGGTCATGGAACAGCGCCCGGTCTGATGGTGTTGGATTAAGCTTGAACCTTGTGAGCGGATCCGTGTCTTTGCTCTTAGGCACATTGAAGAGATAGCCGTTCACGTGATCGATGAAGTCGGTCAGCCCATGCCGCCGCGCAACTTCGCGCAGCGCTACGAGGAACAGCTGAAAGGTGGTCAGCCGCTGTTGGCCATCGACTACCTGCACGATCTGCGTTTTTCCGATCTGCGAGCCTATATCGACTGGGGCGATGATCAGTGCTCCCATATAATGCTCAAACTTGCTGTCGCCGCTTAACACCTCGGCGGCTTTGGCCTGCACGTCCTCCCAGAAGGGCAACAGCCGATGCTCTGCCCATTGGTATTTGCGCTGGTAGAGGGGCACCATGAAGCGGCGGTCTTCCTTCAATACCGCTTCCACCTTGTGATCATCAGCGTCCATTTTTGCCGCTCCCTTGCTGGCAGTCGGTCATGCGTTTTCGCTCACCTTACGTGGGCGACCCCGACGCTAACTTGTGACCAGTGGATATGCAAAACAGATAGGGCAGCCGAACAGTCTTCTGCCTGCGTAAGCGGCTGCGACGCGTTCCAAATCGGAATAGCGTGGGTCGAGCCCGTTTTCCTACCCAAAGCGTCCCAAGCAGGACCCAAACGGCGGTCCTACCGAAAGGCACTTCCGGCCTATATCTCTGAGATTGCCTGTTGAAAGGCTGGTGCCGCTTACAGGACTCGAACCTGTGACCCCCGCATTACGAATGCGGGTCCCCGAGCAGAAAGCCGCAGAAATACGTACAATCGATGATCAAAATGGCGGTTTGAAGCAATAATTATCGCAATCTGCGATACCAGTGCGATACCACGGTTATCGAACATTCGATGGCCGCACGGAATGCCCTAGTCGGGGACCACCGCCCGATGGTGGCGCGACCCGACCGCGTTAATCCAATGGTCATTGCCGGGAACTAGCCACGCCGAGGCGCGCAAAGGCCTGTTCGGATACAACGAAGGATACTACAATCGGCACCGCATGCACTCGGCACTCGGGTATCTCACCCCCGAGCAAGCCGAGCAAAGCATGACGGGTTAAACCAAGGTGTCCGTGCAATCGGGGGATGATCACCCTATCGTAGCGCGACTACACGATCCTGCGCGGATGGTCGAAGGTGGCTAGCCCAACCGTTTACATGCGTTCATGAATGCCAGCGAGCCGCAGTGTCGGGCTGCGGCGTTTAACGAGGTAGCCACTTTGACAGCGGTTGGTGGACTATGGATTTGGGGCGCGAGCCTTTCTCCCGCTCTGGCGTGCCAGCGTATCCTTGCCGCGCAGCGCGTCTATGGCGGGCACGGCGATGCGATCAGCGATCTCGGTCCGATCGCGATCGGCCGGTCGCTGTTTGAAAAAGTACCGAACGATAAGTTCGACCGAGGACCAGTCTCGGGGGGCGGCGGCCGGTGGCACATGACGGGCAGCATCCGCATCGACAATCGCGCCGAGATCGCCGCGGCGCTCTGTATCGATGCAAGCGCGTTGGTAACTCTTAGCGACTGCCATTTGGCCATGCGGGCGTGGGAGCGGTGGCAGGAAGCTTGCCTTCCGCGCTTATATGGCGATTTTGCACTGGTGGTATGGGACGCGCGCGAGGCGCACCTTGTGCTCGCGCGCGATCCGCTCGGCGGATTTCCCCTTCATTATCATATGGGAAGCGGTTTCCTGGCGTTCTCGTCGATGCCTAAAGGGTTGCACGCTTTGCCGGACATCCCGCGTGGCCCCGACGCCCAGCGCTTGGCAGAAGACCTCGCGCTCCTGCCGCATGTGGGCACGAGGAGCTACTTCGTCGGCATCGACCGCGTCGAGCCTGCACATTTCGTGCGCATCAAACGCGGCCAGGTCCATGCAAGTCGTTACTGGACCGCACAGGCCCCAAGCCAAACGCGGTGGCGATTCGATGACGCAGTAGCGGCCGTCCGCGCGGAGCTCGACCGCGCCGTTGCGGCACGCCTGCGCGGGGCGGGCGAGATCGTTGGAGCACATTTGAGCGGTGGGCTCGACAGTGCCGCCGTCACGTCGACCGCCGCCCGCACGTTCGCCGGCAGTGTCGTCGCTTTCACGGCGGTCCCGGGTGTGGGATATGAGAGCGCGCCGTCGCCGCGTCGGGTCGATGACGAGGGTGACTTGGCAGCGCTGACGGCCGTCCGCTATGCCAATATCGAGCACGTCCGCGTCCCCAATCCTACGGATGCCGTGACCTGCGATTGGGATCGCGATACCCACCTCCTCGATCAGCCGGTGATAAATCCGTGCAATGCGCGTTGGTTGAATGCCGTTCGCGGGGCGGCCCGCGACCGGGGCATCTCGGTGATGCTCACCGGCCAGGCTGGCAACATGACACTGACGTACAACGGTCTGGAATTGCTTCCGGAGCTAGTCGGGGCCGGGCGGTTACTTCAGCTCGCGCGGGACGGAGCCGCCTTGGTGCGGTCGGGCTTGATGACTCCGAAGGGAGTTCTCGCAAACGGCTTTGGCCCGTGGGTCCCGATGCCGCTGTGGCGATACCTGAATCGTGGCCGCGCCGGGGCGGGTTTCGCGGGCTCGGCGGTTTCGGCGCTCAATCCTGCACGCGCGAAGCTGATGGACATTCCATACCTGTACCGCGCTAGCGGAATGGATCCCGCGTACCGCCCGTCGACAAGCGCCTTTGAGGCCCGGCTCCGAGCCATGCAATTCGGTGATCGCGGCAACAAAAGGATGGCTACGCTCGGCGCCTTCGGCGTCGATGAGCGCGACCCGACGGCCGATCGCAGCCTCCTGGAACTTTGCCTATCCCTCCCGACGAACCTTTTCTTGCGCAACGGCGAGCAGCGCACGCTGGCCAAGGCGGCATTGCGCGGGCATGTACCCGATACCGTTTTGGACGATCGCCGCCGCGGCTATCAGGCCGCCGACTGGTACAAAGGGGTAGCTGCAGCGCGAAGCGAGTTGCAGAGCGAACTCCGTCATCTTGCGCACAATCCTGCCGTTGCTGGATTGGTCGACCTTGAGCGGTTCGAGAACCTGCTTGCCGATTGGCCAAAGGACGGTTGGCAAACGGACGCGGTCACCTTCTCATATCGTTACACACTTCTGCGTGGCTGTAGCGTCGCGCGCTTTACGCAGCGTGCGTCGGGGGCGAACTGAAGCGGCCGCGCTTCGACCCTTGCCGCGCCAGGCGAAGATGCTAACTTAATCTTATGAGCAGCGAAGCCATTCTGCAAAGCGCCCCCGCCACACACATCCTTCTCGGGCGTGGCAGCGAACTGCTAGAGGTTGCGAGCGAGGACGGGATGTTTGGGCTTCACGTCGACGAAGGCACTTGTTTCGGCTTCAACGCCTCAGCGTACCGCGTCTGGCAGTTGATTCGACAGCCCACCACGCTTGCGGATTTGTGCAAAGCACTCACGGCGGAGTTCGACGTCTCTGCGAAAGCGTGCGAGGGTGACGTGCGAACCATCGCTGCAGCGCTCGTCGCCGAGAAGCTATGCACCGTTCGCTTGCGTTGACGGCATCTGGCGTCGATGTATGCGCACGGCTTCTAACGTTTCCGTAATCCGCTCCGGAGCCCAAGGCCTAGCGAAGCGATAGACCGGCACCACCGCTGTCAGCGCCGCGATTTTTTTGAATTGTGCTGCCGCATGCGCGGTATGGACGATGTAGCGGCCGCGATAGATGTTGCTGATCGTCGCGCGCAGGGCATCGATGCGGGACATTCGGGTAATTTCGACTTGTTCTCCCTCATCCAAGCGATCGAGCAGGTAAATGGCGTCGAGCGGCAAAGGCTCCGCACGCATGGCGAGTTGGGTCGTGACCGTGAACTTTTCGATTCCGCCGGATACCCGAGTACTGTCCTCGCAGGTCCTTCCCGTTCGCTCCAACGCGTCGCGCCACAACCGCAAGTGTGGAATGCCTGGCTGGACGATGAACCGGTCGCCGTCGGCATGCACAGCGCATACATCGTCCGAATGAACGGGATACCCGGCGTCGTGGAAAGCAGCGGCGAGCGTAGACTTACCGCTGCCAGAGGCGCCCATGAACGCGACGGCCGAGCCATCGATTTCAATCGCGTTGGCGTGGAGCGGCAAGACGCCGCGCTGGTGCAGGGTCAGACCCATCGCGGAACCCAGTAGGAATATTCGCAGATTTTCCGCCGCGGTTCCGGGTCTAGCGGACACAATGATCGATCGGCCCGCCGTGATATCAAATCGACCGATTGTCGACACAGAGAGCGTCAAGCCTCCCGCCGCGTTGGACATTACTTCACGCGCTGCCGTCCTGCTTGCCACAAGCTCCGGGCCGAGGGTGATCATAACATCGGGACGCGCCGCGCCGATCGGCTCCAGCTCGGGCAGATCGATCGTCGAGGCCAAGGTTAGTCCGAAGACACGGTAATAGCACACGCGTGCGCGATCCGGTTCGTTCGTCACCTTTGTGCCCATAGGAGAGCCAGGCGCGAAGGGGAAGGGCTTTAGAACACTGCTGCGTGATCTGTCTGAACGCGGCCGAATTTTTGCGTGTCGTGCGAACCGCGTTGCCTTCGTTACGTTTCCCGCCTATGTCGCGCTTGCTAAGAGGAGGGCTTTCTATGGCCGATGATGTTGATCAGGTCGCCGCCGACGACGGCAACTCTTTGAAGTCGTGGATTAAGCCCGAACTGACGCGTGTCGAATTCGGGGAGGCGGAATCCGGCCCAAACCCTAGCTTGGCGGACGCTGGGTCGGGTTCCTGACGTCAGCCTGGCCGGGTCCCATGGCGATCGGCAGTTTTGTGAAGATGGTCTGACAGAAAGTCGGTCGCCCGCAACCAGCTGAATGGCTCGGCCGCCGCACGGATTAATTTGGGCGCGCTGCGGCTGGCGATAAGCTGAGCTGCGGCACGGGCGATCTGCTTCGGGTCGGGGCCGACGATCGTGCCTTGGGCAGCGGAAACGACAATGCGGCGCGCCTCGCCGACGGCGGTGGTCACTATTGGGACGCCGCAAGCGAGTGCCTCCAATCGCACATTGCTGAACCCATCGCTTTGCGGGCAGTGTACCAGCACATCGGCGGCTGCATACACGGCGGGCAGCGAGGCGTTAGAAACACCTCCCAGAAAGCGAACCCTTCCCGCGACCTCGAGGGTCGTGGCGAGCCGCTGCAAATTCGCCGCTTCGGGTCCGTTCCCGACGATCAAAAGCATGACGTCTGGCAGATGCGTCATGGCGACAATCGCCAGATCGACGCGCTTGAATGGGACCAGGTTGCCGATGCAGAGCAGCACCGGCCCGTCTACTTTCAATGCGCGCCTTGCCTCCGCATGGTCGAGCGGGCGAAACAGATCGGTGTCGACCGCCGGATAATGAACATGTATCCGCTCGGCAGGCACGCCGGCCGCAACCATCGATGCCTTCGTATCCTCGCTCACCGCCAGCAGTCCGTCGGCCGCCATACACGCATCGCGCAGGACGCGTCCGATCCAAGGGCTGCGCATCGGCCCTTCGAAGTCCAGTCCCCGCGCCTTTATCGAAACGGGAATTCCGAGCCTGCGCCCCAAGGCGATCGCGGCCGGACCGTCGGGCCAGGCAAACTCGGCCGAGACGATATCAAACCGGTTTTTCGCGTGGAGCCTGCGCGCTATCGGCAGGATGCCGGCATTCAGCATCTGACGCGTGAGCCATTCCAGTCTCGCGACAACGAGGTAGCGAGGCCGGAATACCGAAATGCCCTCCCACATTTCCTGGTATGGCAGCGCGCGCAGCCATTCGCGATCAGTCTTGCGGTAGGTGACCGGCAACCCGATCGGCGCTATGACCGCGATCTCCACGCTTGGACGATCGGCGAGTTGGCGCACCTGGCGCTCGACGAACAGGCCAAGGTTGGGGCGCGACTTGTCCGGGAAGCGGCTGGATATGAACAGAATGCGCAGTGGTCGACTGTCGGAGTTTTTCATCGAAACCCTTTCGGCCCGGTCGCCATCGCGGGATGAAGACTTCAAGCGCATCCCTCTTCCCTGCGACTGTCAGTTCGTCGAGGGATCGCGTCCCAAAAAACCATCGTTTGGTTTGCTCGGTTGGGATCGTGCTGAAAAGTCATCGCCTTTTCCTAAATAGGTCGACCGTCGCGACAATGGTAGAGATTCGATTGAGCGTTCGCGCCACGGACCTCCGCAAAGCGCACTTAGTATCGATCATCCGACCCAGACTAGCTGATTTAGGGTCATCCGCCGCCCGAGACCTGGCTGCCCGCTCTCCACCCACGTTTGGCCTTTGCCGCGCCATCGATCGATGCGACCGCTTGAAAGCCGACGGCATGTTTTGTGAAGGATATCGGATGGCGGCAGGTGTACGATATCTTTCACACATGTGGTCATCCGCGCCGATCCGG
This sequence comes from Sphingomonadales bacterium, assembly GCA_038327465.1. GTDB lineage: Bacteria > Pseudomonadota > Alphaproteobacteria > Sphingomonadales > Sphingomonadaceae > Sphingomonas. The sequence continues at coordinate 91,087 of JBBQLB010000010.1, forward strand.
CCTCTTCCCAAAAGTGGTAAATCGTTAATCTCGGGAGTTTGGTCGCTTTCGAGTCGCGCATTTGGCAGCCCAACCGACGGAAGTTGGGTGGAATTGAGACGGTCCGATTCAAAGCGCGATCATATAGACCGCAGTCCGATCTTGGTCGTGTCATGTCAGGACGGTCCAGGAGTCGAACCGGCGGCGAGCCAGAAATAAGTGTTCGAGTCAGCAAGCGCGCGCACTTCCACACTGTCGTCCACTGTCGCCTCAATCAATCGTGGTGTTAGTTAACAACGTCTATGTCCGTAACCCGGCCGATGACGGGAGGACTGCCGCGATTATTCTGTTGCCAGTCGCTAATGCGATGAGCGATGCGCCACGGTAATGATGCCACGGACGCGATTTAGCCGCCCAGCAGTTTCAGAACCCCTTGTTGCGATTGGTTCGCCTGGGCCAGCAACGCCGTTGATGCCTGGCTCAGAATCTGCGCTTTGGCGAGCGCAGTGGTCTCTGCCGAGAAATCGACGTCCTCGATATGGCTTCTTGCATCGTTCAGATTGGCGGTGCTGGTGGTCAAGAGATTCGCTTGCGAGCTGAGGCGGTTCAGCCCTGCACCGATCGACGCGCGCGCCGTGCCGACGGCTGTGAGCAGCGCATCGAGCGGTCCAAGCGCGGCGCTCGCGCCGGCCGCAGACGAGAGGTCGATCGCCCCTACGCCAGTTAAATCGAGGCCCTTGAGGGTGAGGGTAATCTGATCGGTGGCGAGCGATCCAGCCTGGATCGCGACCGAGATATCGCTTGCGCCCAGCAACGTAACGCCATTGAATTTCGTCGTGCCGCCAAGGTTGGACAGGTGCTGCTTCAAGGTGTTGGCCTCGACCTGGACGTCGGCGCGGTTGGCGTCGCTATAGGTGCCGGAAGCGGATTGTACCGAAAGCTCGCGCAAGCGTTGCGCGACATTGGTGACTTCGCTGAGCACGCCATCGGCGGTTTGCAGCAGCGAGAGACCGTCATTGACGTTCCGGATCGCCTGAGTTTGTCCGCGAATTGCCGATGTCAACGAGGTTGCGATCGCGGCGCCTGCCGCATCATCGGCAGCGGAATTGATGCGCTTGCCCGTGGACAGGCGTTCAACGCTCGTTTGAAACGCACGCGTCGCACTATATAACGAATTGTTGGCCTTGAGAGCTGCCAAACTGGTACCAATTACAGCCATCTCGTCTCCACCTTTTGACAGTGCACGCTTGCACCCAAACAGCGGGCAACCTTCATCAACACCGTAAGGTGAATCCGTTATTGCGCAAAAGCATGAATTTCGAGTTAACCATCATCGAAAAACTTGCGGGACATTGATGGAATTGTTAACCGGTTTGGCGATAGCGCTCGACCGTGGCCACTGCGGCAGGGGGGCTGTCGCGGTGGTCACATTGCAGGCAAGATCATCTCTTTATAACCCTGATGTCATGCCGCGACGTGCTGAGCGCGCCGCGCGCGAGCAATTCATCGTTTGATTGATCGGACCGGCTAGGGACCGCTTCGACTGGCGTTTGCGGATCTTGCGATCGACCCGGCGTCGCGCGCTCCAGCAGGGATTTCTCGGTTCATTTGCCCCAAATGAGCAGTTGTTGATGAGCCGACCGAGTTCAATGGCTGCTATTTCGCTTTACGGTTCGCCTTGCGTCCGACTCTGGCGGGGTAGCTGCATATGGTGTGGCTCGCCACGCTCATCGCCGACGCTGTGAAGGGCTGCGTGATCCGGATACGTACCAGCGACCTTTCGGACTGCTCGCATAAATCGCCGCACCTGCAATCGGGCTTGTCAAAAACCCGTGATAGTCTAGCGAATCGGCATTGCTATCGCTGGGGGGGGGATCTGCATGACACTCGGCATTCTTGGATTGGCATTAGCCGCGATATTGGTCGGCATGGTCCTTCATTATCGCGCTGTAAATGCAGCCAAGGACAGAAAAGTCCGGCGAATACGGCGCATGGCGTATGACTATGCTTGGCGGTTGATCCACGGTCGGCGGTCACGCCGCCTGACCGACCAGAGGGGGCGGGGTGACGACCAATCCTGAACTGCCCGCCGCTCGCTGAACACCTGAGGCGATGAGATGCGAAGTGTATCGGTGTCCGGCTCCAATAGGCCTGACGTTGCTGGACAGCGGCTCAAACTCGCAGGTGCACGCGGACACGTCGATCTGTGCAGTTCGGGTCATTCGCTTGAAGAGGATTTCGCTAAGCGTGCACAACGCCTCACACATTACCGGACAACTGCTGGTCCCGCATGTGACGGCGATCTGCTGTTCGATTATCTGCTGCGCCTGACTCGCCCGACCGATTCGCTGGGCATGGCCGTGGTCACGCTCGACGTGCTCGACTGCGGCGATCAGGAGCCAGTGGCAAAGCACTTGGCATTCTACCGCCGGCTATGGCTTCGAGCCGCTGCCCTCCGACGGATTACTGTTCTTCTTGCTTATGACGACGCTGCGGACGCTTACTGAACCGCACCGGGATTGTCGGAGGCTCCAACTCCTGAGAAGGCGGAGCCGATATGAGCAAGACAACGAACAAGTTTTCACCCGAGGTACGCGCCCGAGCGGTGCGGATGATATTGGATCACGAGGCAGATTATCCGTCGCGCTGGTCAGCCGTGGTGTCGGTCGCCGAGAAGATTGGCTGCGCACCGCAGACGCTTCACGAGTGGGTGAAGAAGGCCGAGGTCGACAGCGGCAGGCGGGCTGGCGTGCCGACCGATATGGCGGACAAGCTGAAGGCGCTGGAACGCGAGGTTCGCGAGCTGCGGCAAGCCAACGAGATTCTTCGTAAGGCGTCAGCATATTTTGCGCAGGCGGAGCTCGACCGCCCGTTCAAGCGATGATCGCGTTTATCGACGATCAGCGTGCCGTTCATGGGGTCGAGCCGATCTGCACTGTCCTGCCGATCGCCCCTTCCACCTACCACAAGCATGTCGCGCAGCGACGGGATCCATTGCGCCTTTCGGCGCGGGCAAGACGTGACCTGGCGCTCAAGCCGGAGATCGCGCGCGTGTTCGCCGAGAACTTCGCGGTCTACGGCGTGCGCAAGGTCTGGCGGCAGATGAACCGTGAAGGGTTCGCCATAGCCCGCTGCACCGTCGAGCGGCTGATGCGCGACATGGGTTTGCAGGGGGTAATCCGTGGCAAGCCGGTGCGCACGACGATCAGCGATAAAGCAGCCCCTTGCCCGCTGGATCACGTCAACCGTCAGTTCCACGCACCAGCGCCCAACCGGCTATGGGTGTCGGATTTTACATACGTCTCGACCTGGGGCGGGTTCGTCTATGTCGCGTTCGTGATCGACGTTTACGCACGCTATATCGTGGGCTGGCGCGTCAGCCGGACAGCACATGCCAGCTTCGTGCTGGATGCCTTGGAGCAGGCGCTTCACGATCGTCGGCCAGTTCATCGCGGCGGCCTGGTTCACCACAGCGATCGTGGATCGCAATATGTGTCCATCAAATACACCGAACGCCTTGCCGAGGTCGGCATCGAGCCGTCGGTCGGCAGCGTCGGTGACAGCTATGACAACGCTTTGGCCGAGACGATCAATGGCCTTTACAAGGCCGAGGTGATCCACCGGCGGGGACCGTGGCGCAACTTTGAAGCCGTCGAGTTCGCCACGCTGGAGTGGGTCGACTGGTTCAACCACCGGCGATTGCTGGAGCCGATCGGCAACATCCCGCCAGCAGAAGCCGAACAACGATACTATGCCATGCTGGACGACATCCCCATGGCCGCGTAACTTAAACCAAACGGTCTCCGGTGATCCCGGTGCGGTTCATACCCAGCAAAACCCGTAAGCCAACGTTCTTCGATCATCACGATGCCGACCGGCTTCGCAAAGTTTTGAAGATCCACGCGAAAAACATAATGACGACCGGTCCGGCAAAGGTCGTGGCGACTTCGATCGCAGTCTTTTCAAATTGCCACGGCCAGCCGGCTCGCCAGTATCGTGTGAAATCAAGGACTTCGTTCAGCAACTCCAGTCCGGCCAGCGGCAGGAGCGGCGCTGGGGAGATTAGGCGACGGCGCAGGATGGCGGCAAAAAACGGGAAAAGGAGGATGCCGGCCAGCAGGTGAAGCTCGAGATGACTCAGCCCCAAGGCCCCGGAAAGCCAGTCCTTGAATGTTTCCCACGCGAGCAAGATCGAATCCATCCGGCTTCATGGCTCGGCTCAGCCTAGTTGACCAGACATGATGTCACCGATCTGCAATAACTAGCGGCATAACAACCCTTTCTTGCAGCAAGCCTGCCATACGGTTAGGGATCCGCCCTACGCCTTTTGGGGGATGCTCCTCCCACTGCGTTTTTGGGGGGATGCTCGTAGTGACGGAGAATACACGCGTCGTGGTGATCGGACTTGGCTATGTCGGGCTGCCGCTTGCCGTAGAGCTCGCCAGATCGCTCGAGACATGGGGCCTCGACATCGACACCGGCCGAATCGCCGAGCTGGAACGCCATCACGACCGTACCGGCGAGATCGACGCAGAACGGCTTGCCGTCTCTACTTTGCGGCTGACCACCGATCCGGTCGCCTGTCCGGAGGCGGATTTCTATATTGTCACGGTGCCGACCCCAGTGGATGCCGAAAACCGGCCCGACCTCGCTATCTTGATGGCTGCGACTCGCACGGTCGCGGGCATGCTGGTCGCGGCACGGCAGTCGATCGTCGTTTATGAAAGCACGGTCTATCCCGGCGTCACTGAGGAGATGTGCGGGCCGGAACTCGAACGGTTAAGCGGTCTCGTCTGCGGCAGGGATTTTTTCCTTGCTTACTCACCCGAGCGGATCAATCCGGGCGACCGCGAGCATACCGTGGACCGCATTACCAAAGTGGTGTCGGGCCAGACTCCCGAGACGCTCGACGCGGTCGCCACCCTGTACGGCCATGTCACCAGCGGCGGGGTGTTCCGCGCCGCCTCGATCAAGGCGGCAGAGGCAGCCAAAATAATCGAGAACGCCCAGCGCGATATCAACATCGCTTTTGTCAACGAGATCACCAAGATCTTCGCGGCGCTGGACCTGTCGGTGTGGGATGTGCTGGCCGCTGCGGGCACCAAGTGGAACTTCCTGAAGTTTGAACCTGGCCTGGTCGGCGGCCACTGTATCGGGGTCGATCCTTACTACCTCGCGCACCGCGCAACCGAACTCGGCTGCGATCCGCGGATTATCCTGGCCGGACGCGGCACAAATGACGCGATGGCGGATTGGGTCGCGCGCGCCGTGCATGATTGGCACGGCAATGGCTCAGGACGCATTCTCGTGCTTGGCTTGGCGTTCAAACAGGACGTCCCCGACCTGCGCAATTCGAAAGTCGTCGATCTCGTCAACGCCTTTCGCGAACTCGGGCACCACGTCGATGTCCACGATCCCTTGGTAGCGGTCGACGAGGCGCGGCACGAATATGGCCTGGAGCTCGTGGTTCCACCGAGCCACGAGCGGTACAATCTCGTGGTGCTGGCGGTACCGCACCGGGAGCTGGTCGACGGCTTCGACCGGTTCGTCGGATTGCTCGCCGAGCGTGGTGGTGTCGCCGACCTCAAAAATGCGCTTGGTGGTGCGGCGCGACTACCTGCCGGTATTAGGCTATGGACCATGTAGAAATTGGGTTACATGGACGGGGGGGGGCTTGGATTCCAGCCCGTAGTGCCGCGTTCTCGAGGTCATGTGTTTTTTAAATTTTTACGCCATCTGTCTGACTCCCTCGAAGGCGGCCGCACCTTTTCCGGCCCATCCAACACGCGCCTGTACGCGGTCGGCGACATTCATGGACGGCTCGACCTGCTTGACGATCTGCTGGGACAGATCGAAGACGACATTCATGACCGTCCCGTCGAAACGGCGGCTCTGGTCTTTCTGGGCGACCTGATCGACCGTGGGCCTGACTCCGCCGGCGTCGTCGATCGGCTGTGTGGGCTTTCCAATTTCCCGGCGAAAGCGTTGTTCCTGCTCGGCAATCATGAAGAGGCGCTGCTTCGCATCTTGGCCGGGGAGGAAGGCGTCGGCCAAGACTGGCTCGGTTTTGGCGGCGCTGCCTGCGCTGAGAGCTACGGGGTCTCGCCCGCGTTGCTCAAGGCGATGGACGAACAACGGATGGCGGAGGTGCTCGGCGCTGCCATACCGACGGCACATGTCGATTTCCTCAAGAGCTTCGGCGACACCTTCCGCTTCGGCGACTTTCGACTAGTCCATGCCGGCATCAAGCCGGGTGTTCCGATAGAGGATCAGGAGCCGCGCGACCTGCGCTGGATCCGGCAACCCTTCCTTGGCGACGAGCGCGACCATGGCTGCATAGTGATCCACGGTCATACGATTAGCGATGGCGTCGACCGGCGCCCTAACCGCATCGGCATCGACACCGGCGCCTATCGGACCGGCATTCTGACGGCCGCCGTCGTTGAGGGCACCGACATCGGCTTTCTGTCAACCGATCCCGGCCAATAGGTTGCGGGATGGCAAGGCAGACTGTAGACCAGCACGATATTTCGGAGTTCGTTAGGGCCTTATGATGAAAACAAGCGCAATCTTCGGTCGCGCTCTGGCAATTGGTTTGGCCTTGCTGCTCGCTGCCTGTGCAACGAGTCAAGGTGGCAGCATTCCGTACAATGTTGACAATTTTGGAACCCCTGACGCTCCCACGCGAGCCGCTTTCAACGACACCTATAAACTCGCGCCGCTCGATACGGTCACCGTGGCAGTGTTCCAGGTCGCGGATCTCAGCCGGGACTATACGATCGATGAAAGCGGAAGCCTCACCATGCCGCTGCTTGGCCAGGTCAATGCAGCCGGCCTCAGCGCACGCGAGCTGGCCAGTGCGATCGCTCGTGGTCTTGATGCCAAATATCTACGAAACCCGAACGTTACCGTCGCGCTCAAAGACTCGGCGAGCCAAATCATCACGGTCGATGGCTCTGTGCGCCAACCTGGCGTTTACCCAGCAGGCGGGGCTCGCTCGCTGGTCCAGGCCATCGCAGTTGCGCGCGGCACCGACGACGTCGCCAATTCACACCGAGTCGCCATTTTTCGAACCATCGGCGGCAAGCGTATGGCTGCAGCATTTGACCTTATCCAGATCCGGCGAGGCGACGCGCAGGACCCGCCAGTCTACCCGGGAGATATGGTGATCGTCGACGGATCAGGCTTGAAAAAGGCACGACGCGAACTCCTGCAAAGCCTGCCGCTTGCTGCAATTTTTCGGCCGTTCTGACGCCGCTCTAGGAAGTTTAATTCATGTCGAATCTTGGAGCCGCGGGCTCATCGAATGTTACCGTTCCCTTCCCGGAGCCGCGACGTGATCTCGCAGCGGAGTTTTCGCATAACAGCTACGGCTACGGGCGCACGAGTACCGGACGCGAGCTATCGCTGCTGCTTCTGTGGAGGATCGCGGTCGAATGGCGCTGGCTGATCCTTGCCGCACTTGGTATCGGTATTACCGGAGGCGTTCTGGCGACCTTGCTGATGCCGCTCAAGTATCGTTCCGTCGCCTCGATCGAGCTCAATCCGCCCGAGGTCGAGGTGATCACCGACGCCGACAGCAAAGGGGGACGCGAGAGCACGACGACGAGCGGAGCCAACTTCGTCGGCACCCAGCTCGGTTTGCTAAACAGCCGCGCGCTCGCCGAGCGCGTGGCACAGAATCTCAATCTTGCCAATGAACCGGCGATCGGAGGCAGCAGCCCTGATCGTACAGTCGGTAACAATCTTGCCACGAGTTACGTTGAGAACGGCAGCGAAGTTCAGCTCCAGCCGCAGAGCATGATCGTCAAGATTTCGTTCGTCTCCCGCGATCCGGCACTTGCGGCGAAAATTGTCAACGGAATTACTGACGCTTATGTCGCGACCAACCTCGAGCGCCGCTACCAAGCTTCGTCCTACGCGCGCGACTTCCTTCAGCGCCAGATCGTCAAAACCCGCCGCGACCTGGAACGGAC
>JBBQLB010000011.1:0-82706 GCA_038327465.1 Sphingomonadales bacterium
CGCGCTTACCTTCGCGGTCGACGACCGGTACATGTTCACGGTGCGTCAGACGGTCCGCAATGCCGGTCCAGCGCCGATCGCGCTGCGCCCCTATGCGCTCGTATCGCGCGCGGGCGTCGGCACCGAACCCGATACCTGGACCAATCATATCGGCCCGATCGGCGTGTTCGACAAAGGTGCTACCTACGACATCACGTTCGACAATTTGAAGGGCAAGGAGCCCGGCTTCTTTGCGCGCCTGTGGGGCAGCAATTCCAAGCCCGGCGCGAACATGTATGATGCGACCGGCGGCTGGCTCGGCTTCGGCGACAAAGACTTCCTTGCTGCCGTGATCCCGGATCGCGGCGCGCCGGTCCGCTCGGGCTTCCGCGCGGCCAATGGCGATGCCTATCAGGGCGATTTCACGCTCGCCCCGCGCGTCGTCGCGCCCGGCAAAGCGCTCGTTTCGACCGCCAAGTTCTTCGCCGGTGCCAAGGAAACCAACACGCTCGACCGCTACGAAGACCAACTCGGCATCCCCAATTTCGGCAAGGCGATCGACTGGGGCTGGTTTGAAGTCGTCGAAAAGCCGATCTTCAAATATCTCGATTGGTTGTTCCGCCACATCGGCAATTTCGGAATCGCGATCATCCTGCTGACCGTCACGATCCGCACGCTGATCTTCCCGATCGCGCAGCGTCAGTTCGCGTCGATGGCGGCGATGAAGGCTATACAGCCGAAGATGAAGGCGCTGCAGGAGAAATACAAAGACGACAAGCCGCGCCAGCAGCAGGAAGTGATGGCGCTGTACAAGACCGAGAAGGTCAATCCGCTCGCCGGATGCCTGCCGACTTTGCTGCAAATCCCGATCATGTATTCGCTCTACAAGGTGCTGCTGCTGACGATCGAGATGCGGCATCAGCCGTTCATCGGGTGGATTCAGGATCTGTCCGCGCCCGACCCGGCGCACATCCTCAACCTGTTCGGGCTGCTCCCGTTCGCGGTGCCCGCCTTCCTGGCGATTGGCGTAATGCCGGTGCTGCTCGGCGTGTCGATGTACTTCCAGTTCAAGCTCAACCCCGCGCCGATGGACGAAGCGCAAAAGCAGGTCTTCGCAATCATGCCGTGGATGCTGATGTTCGTGATGGCCCCGTTCGCGGTCGGCTTGCAGGTCTATTGGATCACGTCGAACCTGTGGACCGTCGCGCAGCAGCGGTTGCTGTACGCACGGCATCCGGCACTCAAAGAACCAACGGTGAAGACGTGAAGACTGACTTCAAATCCGCCCCCGCTTCGGTGGGGGAGGCGGACCATGAGCATTCAGCGAATGGTGGAGGGGGAGCAACAGCAGTTGTTTCGCCCGGCCCCGCCCCCCTCCACCACCCCGCTGAAGAAGCGGGGCGGTCCCCCTCCCCCGCTACGCGAGGGAGGATTTAATATGGCCTTCGAACCCGAAGCCCTGGAAGCGGCGCGCAAGACCTTTGCCGGGCCGGTCGCATTTCTCAAATCCGCCCCAACCCTCGAATTCATTCCCGAACCGACGGTCAACGAAGTCGCCTTCGCCGGCCGCTCAAATGTCGGAAAATCGTCGCTACTCAACGCGCTGACCGGGCGAAATTCGCTCGCGCGCACGTCGAATACGCCGGGGCGGACGCAGGAACTGAACTTCTTCGACGTCGGCAATCCGCTCGCGTTCCGGCTGGTCGATATGCCGGGCTATGGGTTTGCCAAGGCGCCCAAGGACATGGTCCGCAAGTGGCGCTTCATGGTCAACGATTTCCTGCGCGGGCGCGACGTGCTCAAGCGTGCGCTGGTGCTGATCGATGCGCGCCACGGCATCAAGGATGTCGACCGCGACATTCTCGAGATGCTCGACAAGGCGGCGGTGAGCTACCGCATGGTGCTGACCAAGGCCGACAAGATCAAGGCAACCGAGCTTGCCGATGTGACCGAAGCGACGGTCGCCGAAGCGCGCAAACGCCCCGCCGCGCACCCGGAGATTCTGGTAACGTCGAGCGAGACCGGCCTCGGGATTGCCGAGCTGCGCGCGGCAGTGATGGAAGCGATCGGGTAGTTGTGCAAACCCGGCGCCACCCCGGCATAGGCCGGGGCCCAGTCGCGTTGGCCTAAAAAATCAAGGACTGCGGTAACAACGAGCGTCTCGCCGCTGGCCCCGGCCTCCGCCGGCGTGGTGCGATTAGCCGGTGCTCACCCCAGCATATACGTCGCCGCATACTCCACCGGAAAATTCACCGACCGCGCGATGAAGCAATGCGCATGGATCCGCGCGTGGATCGCATCCGCCGCCGCAAGATCGGCCCCCGCGGCCACGGTGATCGTCGGCCGCAACACCGCCCGGATAAACCGCCCGGTCCCGTCCGGCGCACTCTCCCCCACCCCCAGCGGATCATCGGCATAGGCCGTCACGACAATCCCCGCCGCGCTCGCCAGATGCAGATACCACAGCATGTGGCAGCCCGAGAGGCTGGCAAGCAGCAGATCCTCCGGATTGGGCAGGCCCGGATTGCCGCCAAGCAGCGGATCGTTCGAACACTGCACCACAGGCTTGCCCGGCGTCGCGATCTCCCACGTCCGGTCATAGCCGCGATACGTCCGCGTCCCCGCGCCGCGATTGCCGGTCCAAACGATCCGCGCGGTGTAATCGTGCGCCGCCATGCTCACCCCTCGATGATGTGCGGCACGAACCGCGCGGTGTTGCCGGTGATCGGCCCATCCTCGCGAATCCCCATGCCCGCCGGTTCGCCATCGACGACCCACGCGCCGATCACCGGGCGGCGATCGCCGCTGCCGGGCAGATCGAACAGCGCCTGATAGACGAAGCCCTCCGCGCCATAATCGCCCGCGGTTTCGGCTACGCTCGCGCCGCCCTTGAAGATCGTGACATTCGCCCCCTCGCGCGCCAATAGCGGCTTGCGGACGTAATCCCCGGCAAGCGGCGTCCGGCGCGCCTCGAGCAAATTGGGATGCCCCGGAAACAGCTCCCACAACACCGTTAGGATCGCCTTGTTGCTCCACAGCATCTTCCAGATCGGCTCGATCCACAGCGTGGTGTTGAGGCTCTCGATCAGCTCCTGGCCGAACGGCTCGCCGACCAGCCATTCCCATGGATAGAGGTGGAAGATCGCGTCGATCGGCATATTGTCGAGATCGACGAAGCGCCGCCCGGCGCTGTCCCACCCCAGATCCTTCATCTCGATCAGCCGCGTGTCGATCCCCGCCGTGCGCGCGGTATCGGCGAGATAGGCGGTGGTGACCGCATCCTCCCCCGCGACATCGGCGACATGTGCGAGATAGAGCGCGCTTGCGCCCGGCGGCGGCGCGATCGCACGCCATTTGGCGACGAGCTTGTCGTGCACGCTGTTATATTGGTCGTTGGACGGGAACACCGCTTCCTTCCAGTCCCACTGGATGACGGCGGCCTCGACCAGGCTGGTCGGCGTGTCGCAGTTGAATTCGAACAGCTTGGGCGGCCCCGCGCCGTCATAGCCAAGGTCGAAGCGCCCGAAATTGAGCGCAGCCGGCTCCCCGTCCCAGGTCTTGCGGATCGCCTCGTGGCAGAAAGCAGGAATACCGAAATCGCCGAGCAAGTCACGGTCGAGCACATGCTGCCCGGCGGCGAGGAACATCTCGTACAGCTCGGCGCTCGCCTTCTCGATCGTCTCGACCTCGGCGAGCGTAAAGCGATAACACGCGCTTTCGTCCCAATAGGGTTTTTCGCCGACGCTGTGCCAGACGAGGCCAAGCGATTCTACGTGGGCCTGCCAGTCGCGGCGCGGGCTGCAATCGGTGCGGCGCATTATTCGCCGCCGCCCCCGCCGGTTGCGTGGGCGCTGCTGCCGAAGCCGCCGCGCGACACGGTGGTAGAGGAGGCGCGGGCATAGCCGACCCCGGCGCGCGGGCTGGTTGAACCCCCGGCCAGCGCTTCGCCGACGCGCGGAACGTTGCTGCCCCGGCCAAGATAATACCAGGCGAAACCGGCCATCGCCAGGCCGCCCCCGCCCCCGCTGCGTGGGCAACGGGCGTCCTCGACGCGCTTCCCGCTGGCATCGCGGCACACCGCAACGTCGGTGTCGGCGACGTTCTGGCTCGGCCCGCAGCCGCTGGCGAGCAGCGCCGCCGCGACCGCGCTGGTCAGCGGCAGGATGCGCGGGTCGAACTTACGGCGTGGCTCGGTCATCATGGTTCCCTTGTCCTGCCCATATCATACGGACAGGACAGGACCGATGCGAGCAAGATCGGTTGCCTTACTTCCCGAACTTCTTGGTGAAGCGCAGGCCGAACTCGTTGCGGTCGTTGCTGACCACGACGCCGACGAACCCGCCCTGGTCGAGGCGGCCCTGATCATAGACCTTGTTGAAGATGTTGTTGCCATAAATGGCGACCGTCAGATCGAGTGGGGTGTTTTCATATTTCAGGTTGAAGCCGACCAGGCTGCGCGCCGCGATCAGCTCGCTCGCGCGGGCAACGGGCTGGCCGAATTGCTCGCCGCGATACGAATAATCGACCTGGCCGGTGATCGCCCCGCTCGAACCCAGCTTGTAGGTGTAGCTGGCCGCCACTGCACCGGTAACATCCGGGCTAAGCGCCGTTGGTGCGCCTGCGACGGGCGTGCCGCCGGTCGGGAAGAACGCCGGTGGCAGCGAGTTAACCTTGGTGATCTTGCTGTCGAGATAGCCGATCGACCCCTTCAGGCGGAAGCCGCCGAAGGTGACCGTGCTTTCCGCCTCGATCCCGCGGGCACGCGCATTGGCGGAGATGATCACGGTGTTGAAGCCGGCCGCGTTGATGAATGAATAAGGCAGGCCGCGATCCGTGTAATCGGTGGTGAAGGCCGAGACCAGGACGGTCCAGTTCGGCAACACCTTGCCCTTGAAACCGATCTCGTAATTGGTCGCAGTGGTCTTGGGCGAAGCGTTGAACGACGTCGGCCCACCGAACGGACGCGGGGTGTAGCTGCCCGGCTGATAGCCCAATTGGATCGTGCCATAGACGTTGATGTCCTTGGCAATCTTGTAGGTGACGTTGCCCTGTGCGGTGACCGCATCGTAGCTGGCATTGCGCGTGACGGGCACGGCGAAGCTGGAGAATTTCGCGGTCGCGCGCTTGTCATCCTTCGAATAGCGCACGCCCGCGCCGATCGACAGCGCATCGGTGATGTCATAGCTGCCATTCGCATAGACGGCATAGCTGTCGGTGCGCTGACGGATGCGATAATCGCTGTTGCCGCCGAAGAAGAAGGCTGGCCGCGATTCGTTGCTGCCGTCTTCATAGAAATAATAGAGCCCGCCGACCGCATTGAAACGACCGAGCTCGGCATTGACCTGCAATTCGGCCGAGGCTTGCTCAGCGCTGCCGACTTCGGGGAAGACCGATTGGCGCGAGATATTGTCGGTGTCGGACAGGCCGCCGGTATAAGAGGTCTGGCGATAGCTGCCGAGCAGCTTTGCGGTGAACTGGTCCGACAGTTTATATTCGCCGGTGAGCGACGCGCCGAACAGATCGAGCGAGGTCGTCTCCAGGCCGGGGACATCGGTGCCCGAATCATCGGGACGAACCTGGGTCGCCTGGGTGAAGCCGGCGGCGGCGGGATCGTAGATCACGACCTTGTACGGCGACTGACCATCGCGCGCGCGGACGAAATCGACCGAGGCGAGCAGCGAGAAGGCATCGCTCGGCGTCCAGTACGCGGCGGCGCGGCCGCTCGCGTCATTCTGCTCGCCAATCCGCGCACTGGGGGCCGCGACATTGACCGCATCGCCGACACCGGCGCGGCGTTCGTAACTGCCACTGATCGAGAAGGCGAAGGTCGAGGAGAGCCGCGTATCGGCATAGAAATTGCCATTGATGCGTCCGCGCGTGCCGACCTGCGCGGTTAGCTCCGCACCCTCGTCCGATCCGGGCTTGCGCGTGATAATGTTGACCGCGCCGCCCAGCGTGTTGCGGCCATAGAGCGTGCCCTGCGGCCCGCGCAGCACTTCGATCCGCTCGATATTGGTCAGCGACAAGTTGGACCCGAGCTGACGGCCGAGATAGACACCGTCGAGATAGACGCCGACGCCGGGATCGGTGGTGATGAGGTGATCCTGCAGGCCGATCGCGCGGATGAACACCGCGGCTTGCGCGGTGTTGCCGACGCCGTAGCGGCTGATGTTGAGATTGGGGACATATTTGCCGACATCGGCAAGATTGGTCACGTTGAGCGTCTTCAGCGATTCGCCCGAAAAGGCACTGAGCGCCACAGGCGTATCGAGCAGGTTTTCCTCGCGCTTGCGCGCGGTGACGACGATGTCGCCCGAATCGTCGGCGGCGGGTTTTGCCTCGGTGACGGGAGCCGATTGCGCCCAGACCGGCGTGGCAGAAACGAGCGCGGACAGCGCGACCAAGGCGCCTGCGACGCTACGATTTCGGATGCCGATGTCTTTGAAACGCATGATGATCCCCAAATGCTGCAGGTTTTTATCGTTAATGTCCGCCGCGTTAGCAACGCGGCGCGGCGTCGGATGGTGATCGTTAAGCTTCCGTGACAATTCACCGATTCGCAATTGGTGATGTGTGCCGCGGCGTCTTTTTTAGCGCGCACTGTGGCGCAGTTGCCGCACTTCACCGCGCCCGCTATGTCCTCGTCCCATGAAGCTCATCATCGGCAACAAGGCCTATTCCTCCTGGTCGCTCCGCGGCTGGCTCGCGTGCAAGCAATCGGGCTTGCCGTTCGAAGAAGCCGTCGTGTCACTCTACGATGCCGCATGGGACAAGCGCCGCGCTAGCGACGACTTCGCGCCATCTGCGGGCAAGGTGCCGATCCTTTGGGACGGCGATGCGGTAGTGTGGGACAGTCTTGCGATCGTCGAATATCTCGCCGAGAAAACCAGCCGCGACCTGTTCTGGCCCGTCGACCCCGCCGCGCGTGCGATGGCACGCTCGATAGCGGCGGAAATGCATTCGAGCTTCACAGCATTACGCCGCAAGCATAGCATGAACGTGCGCCAGATCTTTCCGGCGCAGCAACCCGATGACGATGTCGTGGCCGACCTCTCCCGCATCATGGAATTATGGGCGCAGGCGCGCGCGCGTTTCGGTGGCGAGGGCGATTTCCTGTTCGGCGCATTCGGCGCGGCCGACATCATGTACGCGCCGGTGGTGACGCGGATCGTCACCTACTCGCTGCCGGTCGCGCGCTTCGCGGCACCCTATATGGATGCAGTGTTGCACCACCCGTTCATGCAGGACTGGATCGCCAGCGCGCAGGAAGAAGAATGGGTGATCGAACAGTTCGAGCCGCCCGCCACTGCGTAAAGCCTACGGCAGGCGACCGGTATCATACGGCGTGCCGTCCTTGCGGGCGTAGCCGTCGGGCCCGAATTTCATGTCGATATCGGGATATTCGCCGCCGATCAGATCCGGCCCCGCGCTGATCGCGACGAACACGCAGTCGCTGTCCGAGCGGTTCTGCAAATGATGCCCGTCGGTCACCCCCGCCGCCCAGGTCACCACATCGCCTGCGCGCAGCACCGTTTCGCCCGCATCCTCAACCAGTACGGCTTCGCCTGCGATCATCACGACCATTTCGTCTTCATCGGCATGCCAATGCCGCTGCGACGACCAGGCACCGGGCTTCAGCGTCACATGGCTCGCCGCGAAATGCGTGAGGCCGACTGCCGGCGCGAGACGACGATACCAGCGACCTTCCACCGGCGCATCGAACGGCGGTGGATAGCCCGTCGCATTGGTTTGCGGGATTGTATCGAGATCGAGCTTGGGCAATGTCGCCTCCCATGACCGACACGATGTTGCCCGATCCGCTCCCGCTCGCCAAGGCTCTGATCGCTTGCGACAGCGTCACACCAGCGCGGGGGCCGGTGTTCGATGTGCTTGCCGCCGCACTGGAACCGCTCGGCTTCACGGTCGATCGCTTCGTGGCCGGAGAAGCGCCCGACGGGCCGGTCGAAAATTTGCTCGCCGCACGCCCCGGTACCGGCACGCACCTCGCCTTTGCCGGGCATCTCGATGTCGTCCCACCGGGAGCGGGCTGGACCAACGGGGCCTTCGTGCCCGAGGTGCGCGGCGGCCTGCTCTACGGGCGTGGTGCGGTCGACATGAAGGGGGCGATCGCGGCGTTCGTCGCTGCCATCCCGCAAGAACCGGGCGCGCCGCTCAGCCTGATCATCACCGGCGACGAGGAAGGCCCCGCCATCTTCGGCACCCGCGCGCTGATCGATCGAATGCGCGAGTCCGGCATCGCACCCGATCTGTGCCTGGTGGGGGAGCCGACCTCCTCCGCGCGGCTCGGCGATATGGTCAAGATCGGGCGGCGCGGGTCGGTCAATCTGTGGATTACCGTGCCGGGCAAGCAAGGCCATGTCGCCTACCCCCACCTTGCCGACAATCCGATCCCGCGCCTCGTCGCAATGCTCGCCGAGATCGACG
Source organism: Sphingomonadales bacterium (assembly GCA_038327465.1). Taxonomy (GTDB): domain Bacteria; phylum Pseudomonadota; class Alphaproteobacteria; order Sphingomonadales; family Sphingomonadaceae; genus Sphingomonas. The sequence continues at coordinate 8,425 of JBBQLB010000011.1, forward strand.
CCATCGTGCTCGACCACGGCAATGCCTGGTTTCAATCGTCGAACATCGCGGTGACCGACATCACCGTCGGCAACCCCGCCACCAACGTCATCCCGGCGCAAGCAAGCGCGCGCCTCAGCATCCGCTTCAATGACGAACAGCGTGGGAGCGATCTCGTCGCGCGGATCGAGGCGCTGGTCGGTCGCCACGACCCCGCCGCGAGCGTCATCGCGCGCATCTCGGGCGAGGCGTTCCTGACCCCGCCAGGTGCCTTTTCGACGCTGATCGGCGATGCAATCGAAGCGCGCACCGGGATCCGGCCGGAGCTTTCCACCACTGGCGGCACCTCCGACGCGCGTTTCCTGTCAACACTCTGCCCGACGGTCGAATTCGGCCTGACCAACGCGACGATGCACAAGATCGACGAGGCGGTGGCGATCGACGATCTGGCCACGCTAACCGGAATCTACCGCGACATCATCGTGCGCGTGGCCGCGACGGAGGCCCCTCCCCGTTCGCCCTGAGCCTGTCGAAGGGCCCGAGCCACAAGCACGGTCTGCTCTTGTTGCATGCAGCGCTTCGACAAGCTCAGCACGAACGGGAAGGGGGCAGCGAGCACCACTCTAACCGATTCAAACGACTCAAGATTCGCCGCGACTCGTGCTGACTCCTCGGTTTTTGTGGACGCGAGTCGGCGAAGCGCGTAAGCCTTTCCTTAACCATAATGGTAAGCGGGCATGGCGATCGATCCCTGGTTCTTCATTGCGGTGGCGTGCAGTCTGACCGGATACGCGCTGTATCTGACCGGGCTGCGGCGGCAATTGGTCCAGCCCAATCGCGCCTCCTGGCTGATCTGGAGTGCGGCGACCGCGGTCGAGGCGGGGACGTATGCAGCGGTCAATCCGGGTGCTCTGCAAGGCTGGGTGTTCGCGCTGTCGGCGCTCGCCTGCGTCGCGGTGACAATCGGTATCTGGCAGCGCTCGGTGTGGAGCGCACCTTCACAGGGCGAGATCCTGTGCACCGCCGCTTGCCTTGCCGCGCTGACGTTGTGGATTATCTCGCGCAACGCCTTCTGGGCCCACATGCTTGTGGTCGCGGCGGTCCCGATCAGTTTCTGGCCGACCTGGCAAAGCGTGGCTCAGGACCGTAACCGCGAACGCTCACCCGCCTGGGGGCTGTGGACGGTCGGCGATCTTGCCACGCTGCTGGTGGCGACGCGCGGCGGTAATCAGCAAGTCGGCGAATATGCCTATATTCTGGTCGAATTGCTGTGCCATGCGAGCGTGTGGTTCATGGTCGGCCTCGCGACGATCAACCCCTTGCGCTCGCTCGGTTTCAAGAACGGACGGCTCTATCTGCTCGACGCCTATAGCCCCGCCGCCAGCCTGTTCTCGGTCGGCGAGACGCATCTCGGCAAGGCGGTCTATGCCGCGCAGGGGTTCGCCGAGGGTGACGAGATCATCCGCTTCACCGGCCGCCGCTTCCGCGCAGACCGCGTGCCGAGCCTGATGCGCGGGAGCAGCGACCGCTTCGTGCAAGTGACGCCGCAACATTATATGGGTCCGTCGGGGCGGATCGACGATCTGATCAATCATAGCTGCACGCCCAATGCGGGCCTGCGCTTCGCCGGCGGCAGCGTGACGCTGATCGCGATCCGTACCATCGCGCCGGGCGAGGAAATCGCGTGGGATTATTCGACCACCTTGGCCGAATCGAATTGGCACATGATCTGCCAATGCCGCAGCCCCGAGTGCCGCCGCGTGATCGGCAATTTCGCGACGCTCTCGCCCGAGCGGCAGGAATGGTTCCGCGCGCGCAACCTGGTCGCACCGTATCTGCGGCGGAAGGATCACGTGGCCGGGCCGCGGGACCGGGCGGCTTAGCGGGCGGTGGGACTGCCGCTTCGCCTATCGTCCTGAGCCGGGCTGCTTCGCGGGCGCGCTTATTCCCTGCCGCGCCGCAAGAATAGCTGCCCGAAAAGACGGATACAGCAAATCATTGCCGAAACCACTCAGATGGTCGCCGTCGATAAATATCGGCTTACCGTGCTGAATCGCGTCACAGCGAACACCTGGGCAGAGGATCGGCAGAGGATCCCAGATCGTCGCGGCGGGCTGAGCCCGAACAAGATCATTCAATCCCGTCACAATGCTGCTCCGTCGGCGCTCAATCACTGCGCGCTCCACCGAAAGCCCATTACGACACAGCGTATTTGCAGAGTTGAACCAATCCATACACCGAAAAACAGTAGCAGCGAAAACGGGTGTAGGCGCCTCCACAACAACATTGGCCCCTGTGGCGACTAATAAGCCAAGTGTACGATGCGCCGTGTGTATCATTGACTGTGGCGCTGGAGGGCTGTCCGAAGAGTTGGGCTGTAATCCAAAGGGCAGCGTAAACCTTCGAATACGAAGACCCGGGAGGAATATCACATCCCCTGGACGAGCCATGCGCGTTATTTCGTTGACGGCATGCGATTCAAACGCCCGGCACCTATCCGGGTACGCAACACCCTTATCCAGCCCGAGCGTTGCACAAGAGCCCTCAGACCATGATCGCACCGTGACCCCAAGGTCCGAGGACAGTTGCCGATAAATCCGTTGATAGGCGCGATTATGCGAATCACCGATCGCAAACACCGTGAAGTGGTTGACCGGACGCTCGCACGCCGTCGCAGTTACCAACAAATGCCACGTCTTTCCCACCGTGGTCTCGTCGGCAGAGATTTTGCAATGCGTGTATTGCGCCAAAGGCGGCTGACTAACGCCCGCCCATGCGCTGCGATTCCGAGTCACACTCGGACTGATCCGTTCATGCAACGACAGGGTGGAGAAGGCCGCAATTGCGCCGACGACCATCGCCCCCGACAGCGCCAGAACCTGTAGGGTCGGCTTCTTTGCTTTTAGAAATTTGGACTTACGCGCTGGCTGTTCAATCCAAGCGTACGATACTGCTGCTAGCGCCAGAGAAATAGCCACCGCGCTGAGGCGAAGTGGCAGGGTATCGAGCCCAATTGTCCATCTGAAAATAACAACGACAGGCCAGTGCCACAGATAGATTGAATAAGAGCGTCGTCCGACGGCAACCACGGCCGGCATACTTAAAAACCGCGAAAACGTCGAATTTTGGACAAATAGCGCGATTACGATTGCTAAGAGCGTACCCAAAACTGCAGGGAGAGCGTGTGGAACGAGAGGCAAGAAACCCTGCGGGCGAACAAATGCCATCATCAAAAGAAGTATGGCGATGACAGACAAAGGGCCGATATAGGCACGTTGTATTTGTACCGAATCCTTACCGCGTTGATCGAGTACAAGGCAAAGTGCCATTCCAGCACCTATTTCCCAAAAACGTCCCGGGAATAGGTAAAATGCCGCCGGTCGCGAGAACCATGATGTCGCGACAAACACGAAAAACGAAAGTACGGAAGCTCCCACGACCAACAGAATCGGGCCAGTCGTCGATCGATTTGCGGTCAATCGCCTTTGGTAGAAATATATTATGAACGGAAATATAAGATAGAATTGCTCTTCGATACCCAGCGACCAAGTATGTGCAAATGGATTGTACTCGGTAGAGGAACCAAAATAACCACTCTCGTCTGTCAGCAAAACGAAATTACTAAAACCGAAAACAGCAGATACCGCGCACAACCGTAGATACCGATCGCTCAGAACAACTTGGATCGGAATGAAATATATTGATAATAACGCTGTTACTACAATAACTACGATTAGCGCCGGAGCGATTCTCAAAAAACGTTTGGCATAGAATCGCGAGAGTAAATCAAAAATTCCGGAATATTGGCGCGAAAGTGTCGACCGCGTGACAATATATCCTGATATTACGAAGAAGACATCTACGCCCGTAAACCCACCGGGTAATCCGCTCGCCCATATGTGGTATGTAACCACCGAAGTAACGGCCAACGCCCGGAGGCCGTCGAGCGCTGGGAGATAGGTTCCCGATTCCGTAGATTGCCGCGTCATATCGTCCCGCCCGCTTGCGCTGTGCGAAAGTAATATGAGGCCATATCTTGTCGGCAAGCACGTGAAAGGGGCCGATCAGCCGAGCGCGCTGCGGCACCCAAGAGATCAGTCCGTTTCCCCATCATGGGAGACTGCTACACCGACAAAGGGTTCGCGCAAGCCATTTCCGGGTGCTCACACGTGCACCCGTTCTCGCCTACCCTTACCCAGCCTCTACCCCAACATCTCCCGCACCCGCGCCGCGAGCGTTTCCATCGCGAACGGCTTCGCGATCAGCGCCATCCCCGGCTCGAGCGGGCCGTCACCGACCACGGCGTTCTCGGCAAAGCCGGTGATGAACAGCACCGGCAGACCTGCCCGCACCGCGCGCGCGGCGTCGGCGACCTGGCGTCCATTCATGCCGCCGGGCAGGCCGACATCGGTAATCAACAGGTCGATCCGCGGTGCGGCGGCGAGCAACTCCAGCGCCTCCGCGCCCGTCTCCGCCTCGAGCGCGGCATAGCCCAGTTCGCCGAGCACTTCGGTCACCAGCATGCGCACGCCGGGCTCGTCATCGACCACCAGCACCGTCTCGCCCGAACCCGCCGCGACCAGCGCCGCATCGGCGCCGACCGCCGCTTCGGCCACCGCACCGTAATGGCGCGGCAGCAACAGGCACATCGTCGTGCCTTCGCCCGGGGTCGAGCGGATGTGGATTTGCCCGCCCGATTGCCGCACGAAACCATAGATCATCGACAGGCCAAGCCCCGTCCCCTGCCCCATCGGCTTGGTCGTGAAGAAGGGATCGAACGCGCGGGCGATCACGTCGGGGCTCATGCCCGTTCCGGTGTCGATCACGCACAGCGTCAGATAAGGACCGGGCGGCACATCGCGCTCGACCGCGCCCGCCTCGTCGAGCCATTCGTGGCCGGTCGCGATCGTCACCGTCCCGCCCTCGGGCATCGCGTCGCGCGCGTTGATGCATAGATTGAGCAACGCATTTTCGAGCTGATTGGCGTCCGCCAGGATCGGCCAGGTGGCAGGATCGACCTGCATTTCGAGCGCGTTGCTCGGGCCGAGCGTCCCGCGCAGCAAATCCTCCATCCCCGTAATCAGCCGCGCCACATCGACCGGGCGCGGATCGAGTGGCTGACGGCGCGAGAAAGCGAGGAGGCGGTGGGTGAGCGCGGCGGCGCGGCCGGCGCTGGTCTGCGCGGCCCCGATATAGCGCGGCAAATCATCGATCCGCCCCTGTTTGAGGCGGAGCTGCATCAATTCGAGCGCGCCCGAAATGCCGGTCAGCAAATTGTTGAAATCATGCGCGAGGCCACCGGTAAGCTGCCCGACCGCCTCCATCTTCTGCGATTGGCGCAAGCGTTCCTCAAGCTCGCGCTGGCGGCTGACATCGACGCCGACGCCGATCACCTGTTCGAGCTCGCCACGCGCATCGCGAAGAACATGGCTGCGCGACAGGATGTGGCGGATCGTCCCGTCGGGCAGGGTGATGCGATATTCGTTCTCGCTATCCTCCCCGGTTTCGCGCGCCTTGGCGATTGCGGCATAGGTGCGCGGCAGATCATCGGCGTGGATTCGCTGGAGGACCTCGGCCATCGACCGGCCCGGCCCCACTTCCTCCGGAATGAAACCGTGCAACGCGGCAAAGCCGGGATCGCTGTGGAAGCGATCGGCCGCGACATCATAGGTCCACACGCCGACGCCATCCATCGCCTCCAGCACCAGCCGTGTACGCTTCTCAGCGGCGATTAGCGCAGCTTGCTGGCGACGCTCCTCGGTCACGTCGCGCGCATTGGTGTAGAGCCGGTCGTCGAACAGGATCGTCTGCCACGCGAGCGTGCGATAGCTTCCGTCGCGCGTCCGCAACCGTTTCTCGATACGTTGGGCGGTGCCAGGTTCGGCAATTGCCGCCCGCTCCGCCGTGCTCCCGCCGCGGTCGTCGGGGTGCCGCAGCCACTTCGTGTCGCGCCCGACAAGCTCTGCCGCGCTCCAGCCGAGCAGTCGTTCCCAAGCGGGATTCACCGCGATCCAGCGACCGTCATGATCAGCGATGCCGAGCAAATCGTTGCTGACTTCCCACAGATTATCGCGTTCGGCGGTGCGCGCGGCGACTTGATCCTTCAAACTGAGGTTGAGCGCGTGGAGCCGCACCGTCGCGCGCACGCGGGCGACCGCGTCCCAGCTCAGTTCCGCGACTTCCTCGACCAAAGCGATCTCGCCGCGGGTCCAGTCGCGCGGTGCCGCGCTGCTGAGGTAGAAGGCGCCTTGCCATTCCCCACCGCGCAACAGGGGTACGCTGATCCCGGCGCGCGAGCCGGTCGCATCGAGCGCGGCCTGATCGGGTGCGTGCGGGTCACCGGGGCGTGCAAAGACCAGCGTCCCCCCGCCCCGGATCGTGGCGCCGAGCCGTTTGCCGAACACTGCCGAGGGAACGGTGCCGGTCAACGGCGGCAGGAGGCCGCCCACCCAGCACGCGCCGTACCGGATCACATCGCCGGGCAGGATTTCGAAGAAGCCGGCGCGGTCGACGCCGAGATATTTGCCCACCGCATCGGCCGTCAATTGCATCACAGCGTCGGGGTCGGCCTGCGCGCGCTGGCGCTCGGTCAGCATCAGGATGAACTCGCGTTCGTCCTTTGCGGTGCGGAGCGCCCGTTCGTTGATAACTTGCGCGGTAACCTCAAGGCCCTGATTGAGAATACCGTGGGGAACACCGTTCTCATCGAGGATCGGCGAGCTGTTGTAGGTCCAGAAGGTCTCGGTCGGCACGCCGCCGCGGGTCATCATCAAACGTTGCGCGACATGCGCCACGCCCGTGCGTGTCGCGAGCACGGCGGCAAATTGCGGGCCCAGCACCGGCCAAATATCGGGCCGAGCCTCCGCCGCCGGACGGCCCAGCGCCCAGGGATGGTTCTCCGCCAGCACCGTCCACGCATCATTGTAGAGCAAGCGAAAATCCGGCCCCCAATAGATTGCGGTCGGGAAGCTGGAATGCAGACAGTGGCTAACGCTCAACTTTAAAGCGGACGGCCAGAGATCGGGCGGCCCCAAAGGATGCGTGTGCCAGTCGAACGCCCGCAGCAACGAACCGACTTCGCCCCCACCGTCCAGAAAACCCATCGCGGTCACGCGCGACAGTTCTGCGGTGGTGGTGGTGTCGGGCGTCATAGGAACATCATCTCGCACTGGCTCAACATGCCAGCACCGTCGATGTTCCGCCAGCTACAACGCGGCGAGGTCGATCGGCGCAAACCGGTCGAGTGTAGCGTTCGCCTCCGGCATCGGATATTTGAGGCCAGTCGCGCAGTTGAACAGTACGACGCGCTCGTCTTCATCGACCTCGCCGGTGCGAAGCGCCTCCTTATACGCCGCCAGTGTCGCGCCGCCTTCGGGGCAGAGCAGCAGCCCGTCCTTCCGGGCGCAGTCATCAACCGCCTTGAGGATCGCCGGATCGCCGACGCCGAGCGCCTTGCCGCCGCTTTCCCGCACCGCGCGCAGAATCAGGAAATCGCCGACCGCCCTCGGCACGCGAATGCCGGCGGCAACGGTTGCAGCGTCTTCCCAGCGTTCGGCATGCTCCTCGCCCGCTTCAAACGCGCGGACGATCGGCGCGCAGCCGCTCGCCTGCACAGCGTACATCCGCGGGCGTTCCGGCCCGATCCAGCCGAGCTTTTCAAGCTCGTCGAACGCCTTCCACATGCCGATCAGGCCGGTGCCGCCGCCGGTCGGGTAGAAGATCGCATCGGGCAAGCTCCAGCCGAATTGCGCGGCGAGTTCGAGGCCCATCGTCTTCTTGCCCTCGATCCGGTACGGCTCTTTGAGCGTTGAGAAGTCGAACCAGCGCCCCTCAGCTGCGCCCCGTCCGACGATTGCGCCGCAATCGTCGATCAAGCCGTTGACCCGGTAGACGCGCGCGCCCTGCGCCTGAATTTCGCGCACGTTGATCTCGGGCGTGTCGTCGGGACAGAAGACAATCGTCTCGATCCCGCAGCGCGTCGCATAAGCGGCGAGCGCGGCCCCGGCATTGCCATTGGTCGGCATCGCGATCTTGGTGACACCAAGCTCCTTCGCCATCGCCACCGCCATCACCAACCCGCGCGCCTTGAAGCTACCGGTCGGCAAGCGGCCCTCGTCCTTGACCAGCACATTGGGGCTGCCCGACGATCGCGGGATTGGAATGAGCGGCGTTTCGATCTCCCCAAGGCTGACGATGTTCGCCGTGTGCCGCACCGGCAACAATTCGCGCCAACGCCACAGATCGGTCGCGCGCGCGGCGATCATCGCCTTCGGGATAGCGGCTTTTACCGCATCGAGATCATAGCGCACAAGCAACGGCCGCCCGACCCGCGACAGGCCGTGGAGCTGGTCGGCCTCATAGCGTTCGCCCGTCATCGAACATTCGAGATGCGTGACAAAGGTGGGGCGGTCGGTGGTGAGGTTGGGGTTGATCGTCATAAGCTACTCGCGATCTTCATGAACGCCCAAACCAATAGCCAGAAGGCCATGCCGATGCCCGCAAAGATCATTGGGATGAACGCATATACAAGGACGACGATGCGCAGGCTGCGGCCATAACCGGGCAAAAAGAGGAACCAAACGAAAATTATGGGAAGGGCGACCAAGCCAAACATCAACGCCGGATTGACCGGCCGAGGTTCTGACCGGGGCACCGACGCCACGCTTACCCCGCCGCCTTCGCCACACCCACAAGCGCCGGGCGCAGCAGCCGGTCCTTGATCATATAGCCCGACTGCATTTCCTGCACGACGGTGCCGACGGGCTGGTCGCTCGGGATTTCGAACATCGCTTGGTGGAAATTGGGGTCGAGCTTTTCGCCGATCGTGGTCATCTTCTTGATGCCGTGGCGCTGGAACACCGCTTCCAATTCGCGACCGGTCGCGTCGAGCCCGGCGACAAGACCCTTCATCTTTTCATCGGCGCGCAATTCGGCCGGGATCGCTTCCAGACCGCGCGAGAGATTGTCGGCGACCGACAACAGATCGCGCGCGAACGCGGTCGCGGCATAAGCGCGCGCATCGGCGGCTTCCTTCTCGGCCCGGCGGCGGACATTCTGCGCCTCGGCATGCGCATAGAGCAAAGCCGATTTCGCCTCGGCCAATTCCTCCAGCAACTTGGCGGTCGCATCATGTTGCGCGACCTCGGGGGCCTCCGCCGCAGTCTCTTCGGGCAGGTCCGCTTCGTTATTGATATCGATTTTCTCGTCTTCGATCATGTCGTCAAACTATCCTGTTAGCGCATCAGCCGCGCGAGCGTCGCGGCGGTATAATCCACCATGGGCACGACGCGCGCATAGTTCAACCGAGTCGGACCAATCACGCCGACGACACCGACCACGCGACCATCCAATCCGTGGAACGGTTTGGCGATGACCGACGATCCCGACAGCGAGAATAATTTGTTTTCGGAGCCGATGAAAATGCGCGTCGCATCGCCGGCGGATGCGTTGTCGAGCAGCCGCGCGATTTCCTGCTTGCCCTCCAGATCATCGAGCAAATCGCGCACACGTTCCAGATCCGCGGCGGCGGCATCGTCGATCAACCGCGCCTGCCCGCGCACGATCAGCACCGGGCGGCGATCGGTATCCTCGCTCCAGATGGCGAGACCGCGTTCGATCAGCGCACGCGCCGCGCCGTCGAGTTCGGCGCGTTCGGCGACCAGTTCGCGCTCGATCCGGGCGCGCGCCTCGATCAGGGTCAGCCCACCGAGCATCGCGCTCATGTAATTCCCAGCCTCGACCAGAGCGGAGGGGTGCAGGCCCGGCGGCAAATCGATCACACGATTTTCGACCGACCCGTCCTCGCCGACCAGCACCGCCAGTGCCTGATTGGTCGAAAGCGGCACGAAACTCATCTGGCGCAGCACGAGCTCGCGTTTGGCGACCATCACCATGCCCGCACACGCCGACAGGCCGGAGAGCGCCGCCGTGGTCGCGGCGATGGCATTCTCGACTGGCCCCGCCTGCACGATCTGCGCGGAAATCGCGGCGCGTTCCTCGGCCGAGGGCTCGAGCGCTTGCATCATCCCATCGACGAACAGCCTGAGGCCGATATCGGTCGGCATCCGTCCGGCACTGGTGTGCGGTGCGGCAAGGAGTCCGAGTTCCTCGAGATCCTGCATCACGTTGCGGATTGAGGCGGGCGACAGGTTGAGGCCCGAGAGATGCGCGATAGTGCGCGATCCGATCGGCGCGCCAGTGTCGAGATAGCTCTCCACCACGACACGAAACACGTCGCGCGCGCGGTCGTTGAGTTCGGTGATCGGGGGGAGTGCCATTGCGCGGTATATGGAGTGTGATGAGGCTTGGCTCAACCGGCTAGCAACTTGCCCTTCGCCGAGGAAGGAAGCAGGTTGGATCATTGATCCTCCGCCTCGACCCCCTCGCGCCGCTCCACCGTCCACTCCTGTTCGAAGAGCGCGCTATCGGAGATTTTCCGCCCATTCTCGTCGCGCGCCGGGCGGAACCGCACGTGCCGCAGCGCCAGCGTACAGGTCGCCGCATCCAGCGCGGCATTCCCACTGGTCCGTATGACCCGGCAATCGCTCAGCCGACCGTTGGTGCCGATCGTCGCGCGGTAAGTGACGGTTCCGGCGGCATGCGCATCCCACAGGGCACGCGGCAAGTCGGCATAATTCAGTTTGTTGCTGATCAATTCGGCCTCGGTCCCGCCGCCCCCACCATCGCCGTCGCCGCCGTCCCCGCTGCCCAGCCCATTGCCCTGCCCGCCGCTCCCGGTGCCGGGACCGACGACCGGGGCGGCACCCGCCGAAGCGTCGCTGCCGAGTCCGGCGACCGGCGCAACCACCATTGTCGCCGGCTGCGGGATGAGCATCGGCACCGGCGGCGCGACCAATTCGGTCGCTTTCGATGTAATGTTCGGCGGCGAAGCGGCGCCCTCCTTGCGCTTCTCCGCTTGTTTCGGGGCCCGCACTGGATCGGGTTTGGGCGGCGGACTGTCGGGCAAAAGCGCAAGGACGGTCAATTGCTCGACGATCCTCTGCGACGCACCCACGCCCAGGCCCGCGATCAGGCCATAGCCGATGAGCGCGACGAGCGCCGCCGCAGCACCTGCGCTTTTGACCCGATCTTGCGTGGAACCGTAAACCGTCATGCCGTCCGCCTGAACCTTCTGCGCTGAACGTGGTCTGTCGTGCCGCTCTTCCAAGGGGTGACACTCGCCCAACGCACGAGTAGGGCGGCGCGACCATTTTCCAGGAGATTCCCGATGCGCCCCTCAGGCCGCACCCCCGACCAGATGCGCACGATCAGCATCGAACCGCGCTTCACCAAACATGCCGAAGGATCGGTGCTGATCGGTTTCGGCGACACCAAAGTGCTCGTCACCGCATCGGTCGAGGAGAAGGTGCCGCCGTTCCTGCGCGGGCGCGGCGAGGGTTGGGTGACGGCGGAATATGGCATGCTCCCGCGCGCCACGCACACGCGGGGCAGCCGCGAAGCCGCCAAGGGTAAGCAATCAGGCCGCACGCAGGAAATCCAGCGGCTGATCGGCCGTTCGCTCCGCGCGGTGACCGATCTGAAATTGCTCGGCGAGCGCCAGATCGTGCTCGATTGCGACGTGATCCAGGCCGATGGCGGCACGCGCACCGCATCGATCTCCGGCGCATGGGTCGCACTGCGCCTCGCGATCGACGGTTTGATGGCGAGCGGCAAGCTCACTGCCGACCCACTGACACAGAAGGTCGCGGCGATTTCATGCGGCATCTTCAAGGGTACGCCGGTGCTCGATCTCGATTATGACGAGGATTCGAACGCCGACGCCGACGCCAATTTCGTCCTGCTCGAAAACGGCAACATCGCCGAGGTGCAGGCCACTGCCGAGGGCGCGACTTATGACGAGGAAGCGCTGCTGCGCTTGCTCCGCTTGGCGCGGATCGGCTGCACCGACATCTTCGCCGCACAAGCCCGGGCCGTCGCAAAATGACGGAGGAGGTCGCCCCGCAAGCGATCCGCAAGCTTGCCCCCGGCAAGCTCGTGATCGCCACGCACAATGCCGGCAAGGTCAAGGAAATCCGCGCCTTGCTCGCGCCCTACGGCGTGGACGCGATTTCGGCGGGCGAGCTCGATTTACCCGAGCCCGAGGAGACCGGCACGACCTTCGTCGCCAATGCCGAATTGAAGGCGCTTTATGCCGCCGATCTGTCGGGCCTCCCCGCGCTCGCCGACGATAGCGGGTTGTGCGTCGATGCGCTGGGCGGCGATCCCGGCGTCTACACCGCCAATTGGGCCGAAACCGCAGACGGCACGCGCGACTGGACGCTGGCGATGGGCAAGGTGGAGCAAAAGCTCACCGCACTCGGCCCCGACACCAGCCGTTCGGCGCATTTCGTCAGCACGCTCGCGCTCGCCTGGCCAGACGGCCATGTCCAATGGTTCGAAGGCCGCATCGACGGCACGCTGATCTGGCCACCACGCGGGAGCATGGGCTTCGGCTATGACCCGATGTTCGTGCCCGCAGGCGACACACGGACCTTCGCCGAAATGCCGTTCGAGGAAAAACAAGCCAACAACCACCGCGCGCGGGCGTTCGCGGAAATGGTGGCGGCGGTTTTCTGAGGGGTTCGAATGGGTTGGGTGGTGGCTGCTGGCGCCCCATTTGGCGGACATCTGCCGCAGGAACGCTTTTTCCGTCACCCCGGCCTTGTGCCGGGGTCCACCGGGCAGGAAGACGATACATATGACGATCGAGCGCGAAAGCAGTTGAAGCGATCTCGGCGAGACTGATTGGGCTAGGTCTACCCCCTGACTGATCAATCGCGGCGTGGTGGACCCCGGCACAAGGCCGGGGTGACCAGAAATGCGCTTATCGGCATTTCACCACTCCTACATCGACAGCCAAACCTAAACCCCCGCCATCGCCTTCGCCACCGTAACATCCACCATAATCTCCCCCGAAATCGCCTCCAGCGCGGCGATGACCGCTTCCGGGTCGGTTCCCACCGGCACCGTCAAGGCAGCACGCGCGCGGAAAATCCGTTCCCCCGACCAGGCGCCGTCGGCGACGCTGGTATCGAGATCTTCGATATTGACGTCCAGCCCCGCGAGCACCGTCGTCACTTCGCGGACGATACCGGGGCGGTCGGTCCCGACGATGTCGAGCGTCAGCGCGTGGCCCTGCACAACGTCCTCCGCCGCCGCAGCGATCAGCGTGACGGAGAGCGTGGTCGGATCAATCGCGCGCACCGCCGCCTCCAGCCGCGCGACGTCGCTCGCCTCGACCAGCACCGCACCGACATATTTGCCGCCGAGCCGCGCGAGCTGGCTTTCCAGCCAATTGCCGCCCGCACCGTGGATCGCCTCGGCCAGTTGCTGCGTCAGACCGGGGCGATCACTGCCCGCCACTGTCAAGATCACCGAAACCGTCATCCCCGCCTCCTCTTTTTGTGCGCTACCTTGCATAGCCCGAGACAGGACGCCACAGCCAGCGCGTGACCGAACCGCTTGCCCTGTATGTCCACTGGCCGTTTTGCGTGTCGAAATGCCCCTATTGCGACTTCAACAGTCACGTCCGCGAAAGCGTGGATCAGGCGGCATGGCGCGATGCACTGCTTGCCGATCTGGCCTATGAGGCGGCGGCACTCCCCGGGCGGCGGCTGGGATCGATCTTCTTCGGCGGGGGCACGCCCTCGCTAATGCCGCCCGAGACGGTGGCGGCGGTGATCGATGCCGCGATCGGCCATTGGGCGGCGAAGGACAATATCGAGATTACGCTCGAGGCCAATCCCTCTTCAGTCGAAGCGGCACGCTTCGCCGATATCGCGTGCGCCGGCGTCAACCGCGTGTCGCTGGGGTTGCAGGCGCTCGACGATGCGGCGCTGGGTTTTCTCGGGCGCGCCCATAATGTGGCCGAGGGGCTGGCCGCGCTCGACACCGCGCAAACCGCCTTCGCACGGGTCAGCTTCGATCTGATCTACGCCCGCCCCGGACAGTCACTCGGCGACTGGCATAGCGAACTGACGCGCGCGCTGTCGTTCGGCACCGAGCATCTGTCGCTCTACCAACTCACCGTCGAGCAAGGCACGCGCTTCGCCACCGATGAACGCGAAGGGCGGCTGACACTGCCCGACCCCGACTACGCCGCCGACTTGTTCGAACTGACGCGCGAGACCACCGCACGCGCCGGTCTCCCTGCTTATGAAATCTCCAACCATGCGCGTGCAGGCGCGGAGAGCCGCCACAATCTCGTCTATTGGCGCTACCGCGATTATGCCGGGATCGGTCCGGGTGCCCACGGCCGACGCGGGGGCCTCGCGACGGCGCGGCACAAGAAGCCCGAAAATTGGATCGGCGCGGTCGCCCGCAACGGCCACGGCGCGCAAATCGAGGAGCCGCTGGTTCCATCGGAACGCGCGACCGAGGCGTTGCTGATGGGACTCCGCCTGCGTGAAGGCGTCGATCTCGCGCCGATCGCGGCGCTGGGGGAAACGTCGGTCGCGGCGCTTATCGACTGGGAGGCTGCGGCGCGGTTGGAGGGGCAGGGATTATTGGCGCACGACGGCGAACGGCTCACGGTCACCGACGCGGGGATGCTGCTACTCGATGCGATTCTGCCGCTGGTGGTGCGGGGGTAAAACACCCCGTTCGTCCTGAGTAGCGGCTGAGCGAAGTCGAAGCCTGTCCTGAGCGACTGCCTTAGCAGGCAGTCGAAGGGACGCGTATCGAAGGACAGTTTCTGGCCATGTCCTTCGATACGGCAGGGAAGCGGTCCCCCTACCCCCCAAACCCACCCGGCGCGGGCGATACCGTCACCGTCGTCCCCCCGCGAATTTCCTGCACCTCCAGCGCACGCTCCGCGACGTTATCGCGGCCGAAGCGGAACGCGCCATCGATCCCGGCAAAGCCGCCGCGATCCTTCAGCCGCTCCTCGGGGAAGGGCGCGCCCATCGGCCAATCGCGCATGATGCGGATCGTCAGCAGCACCGAATCATAGCCGAGGCTCGACAGACGGAACGGCGCGGTGCCGAAGCGCGCGCGATACTTGGTGGCATATTGGCGGTACAGCCCGTCCGAGACGCTGGCGAACCACGCACCTTCCAGCGCGGGCTTGCTCGCGATCGAACTTTCCGAATTCCACAATTCGGTGCCGAGCACCTGCGCGCCGCCCATGCCGTTCTTGCGCAGCACCGGCACGCCCGCCGCCGCCATGCCGCCGCCATCGGCGATCAGGATCGCCTGATAGGGTGCGCTCCGCGTCATCCGCACAATCGCCGCGGTCATTGATCCGGTGGCGCGGTCATAGGTCTGAAGCGATCCGACACGCCCGCCCGCCGTCTCGACTGCGCGCAGGAATGCGGTCGATACGCGCTCGCCGTAAACGCCGTTGGGCACGAGCGCGCCGAAACTCGTCATGCCCTTATCGCGCGCGTAATTGACCACGCGCGCAACCGATTGCGCGGGGGCATAGCCCATTAGATAGGCACCGTTCCCGGCCACCGCCGAATCGTTCGAGAAACTGACGACAGGCACGCCCGCACGACGCGCGATCGGCGTCACCGCACGCACATCGTCGGCAAGGAGCGGCCCGAGGATCAGCTGCGCGCCATCGGCCAGCGCCTTTTGCGCGGCAAGCGCGGCCCCGGTCGCGGTGTCATACGTCGTGATGCGCACGCGGTCGTTGCCCGAATCGAGCAAGGCGAGCTGAGTCGCATTGGCAAGGCTCTGCCCGACGCCCGCATTCGGGCCGGTCAGCGGCACGAGCAAGGCGACGCGGTGGCGCTGCGTATCGGTCGGGATGCCCTGTTCGACGACGGGTTGCTGCTGCTGAACGGGCCGGGCCACCGGCGGGCGGCGCACCGGCGCGGGGCCGCGCGGGACGACCGTCTGGCAGCCGCCGAGCACGAGCGCGCCCGCCGCCGCCGCGACCGCCGCAAAGCGCCGCCAGCTACTCGGCAATTGCCCTATCGATATCCGCTCTGCCATGACCGCTCCTGATGACTTTTGATCTTACGCCGCACTTGGCACCGGGCCTGTACATCGTTGCCACCCCGATCGGCAATCTCGGTGATCTGTCGCCGCGCGCCGCGCACATATTAACCCACGCAGCGATAATCGCGGTCGAAGACAGTCGCGTGACGGGCAAGCTCCTCAACCATATCGGCGTCAAGCGCCCGATGACGCCGTATCACGACCATAATGCCGAGGATGTCCGCCCCGGCCTGATCGCGCGGATGGGGGTCGAGGCCGTCGCCTTGGTATCGGATGCGGGCACGCCGCTGATTTCCGACCCCGGCTACAAATTGGTCCGCGATGCGCGCGCGGCGGGGCACACCGTCTGGACGATTCCCGGGCCTTGCGCAGCGGTGGCGGCGCTGACGCTGGCGGGCTTGCCGACCGACCGGTTCCTGTTCCTCGGCTTCCTGCCCGCCAAGGCGCAAGCCCGCGCCGCCGCCATCGCCGAAGTCGCGGGCGTTCGCGCTACCTTGGTACTGTACGAATCGGGCCCGCGCCTCGCGGTGACGCTCGGTGCGCTGGCCGAGGGCCTCGGCGACCGCGAGGCGGCGGTGACGCGCGAAATCACCAAACATTTCGAGGAAGCGGTGACGGGCACCCTGTCGCAGCTCGCCGCCCGCTACGCCGACGCCCCGCCCAAGGGCGAGATCGTGCTGGTCGTCGCGCCCCCCGGCGCACCCGAGGCGGTAAGCGCGGCGGATGCGGATGCCGCGCTCGCCGAGGCACTGACCCGGCTGTCGACCGGCCAAGCGGCGAGCGAAGTGGCGAAGGCGCTGGGGGTGGATCGCAAGGCGCTGTACGCAAGGGCGCTGGCGTTGAAGGGGTGACGTTTTACTCCCCTCCCGCTTGCGGGAGGGGGTGGGGAAGGGCAGTGCCGAAACATGCCGCCCAGACTCCCCTCCCCTAGCCCCTCCCGCAAGCGGGAGGGGAATCCTAAGCGCCAAGCCGCCGAAGCTTCCGGCCGCCGGGGTGAGCGGCTCGCCGGGTGGTGGCTGCGGCTCAAGGGCTGGCGCATCCTCGCGCGGCGCGTGCGCACCCCCGCCGGAGAGGTCGATCTGGTGGCGAAGAAGGGCAATCTCGTCGCCTTTGTCGAAGTAAAAACGCGCAAGACCGCCGCCGAACTCGATTTCGCGATCGACGAACGCCGCCTTTCACGCGTCGCGGCGGCGGCGGAATATTTGATGCCGACCTATGCCGGTCCTGGTGACGACATTCGCGTCGACGTGATCCTCATCGCACCGGGTGTAAGGCCGAGGCATATCGAGAATGCGTGGATAGGCTAGGTGACAAAACGCACCACGCCACCCACCTTCCGTTCGGGCTGAGCTTGTCGAAGCCCTGCCCTTCGCTCTAACGCCCCAAAAGAAGAACAGCCCTTCGACAAGCTCAGGGCGAACGGAAGGTTTGTCTACCATGTCCCTCACCGTCGCCGTCCAGATGGACCCGATCGCGCATATCAACATCGCGGGCGATTCGACCTTCGCGCTGATGCTGGCGGCACAGGCGCGCGGGCATAAGCTGTTCCACTACACCGCCGAGGACCTGAACTATGCCGACGGTCGGGTGTGGACGCACGCCCATCCAGTCACGGTCCAACGCGTGGAGGGGGATCACTATAGCTTCGGTGCGCCCGTCCAACTCGATCTTGGCGAGGCGGCCGACGTCATCCTGATGCGGCAGGACCCGCCGTTCGACCTCGGCTATATCACCGCGACGCATTTGCTCGAACGCATCGCGCACAAAACGCTGGTGGTGAATGACCCGGCAAGCGTCCGCAACGCGCCTGAAAAAGTGTTCGTGCTCGATTATCCGCAGTTCATGCCGCCGACGCTCGTCACGCGCAGCCTCGACGAGGCCCGCGCGTTCCTCGCCCGCCACGGCGAAATTATCGTCAAGCCGCTCCACGGCAATGGCGGCAAGGCGATCTTCAAGGTCGGCCGCGACGGCGCGAATCTCTCGGCGCTGATCGAAGTCTTCAACACGATGTGGCGCGAGCCGCACATGGTGCAGGCCTTCCTCCCCGACGTGGCGAAGGGCGACAAACGCATCGTTTTGGTCGATGGCGAAGTGGCGGGCGCGATCAACCGCTTGCCCGGCGAAGGTGAAATCCGCTCGAACCTCGCGGTCGGCGGATCGGCGGTCGCGACCGAGCTCACGCCCAAGGAGCGCGAGATTTGCGCGGTGCTCGGACCAGAACTGCGCCGCCGGGGGCTATTGTTCGTCGGCATCGACGTGATCGGCGGCGAATGGCTGACCGAGATCAACGTCACCTCCCCCACCGGCATCGTTGCGATCGAACGCTTCGACGGCACCGATGTCGCGGGAATGATCTGGGATGCGATCGAGCGCAAGGTTGCGGCGCGTGCGTAAAACTCCCCTCCCACTTCTGGGAGGGGCTTGGGGAGGGCCTGTCGAGCGCGCTCAGTCCAACATCCCCTCCCCTAACCCCTCCCGCAAGCGGGAGGGGAATTCAAAATGACCGACATCATCATCGATCTCGTCGCATGGGGCGGCTATTTCGGCATCTTTTTGCTGATGATCGTGGAGAATATCTTCCCGCCCTTCCCCTCCGAGGTCATCATGGGGCTCGGCGGGATCGCGGTGGCGCGCGGGCAAATGGGCATCGTACCGCTGGTGCTGGCCGGGACGGCGGGCACCGTGGTCGGCAATTATTTCTGGTACGCGATCGGCTGGAAACTCGGCTATCAACGGCTCCGCCCGTTCGTCGATCGCTATGGCCGCTGGCTGACGCTCGATTGGGAGCATGTGCTCGAGCTTGAACGCTTTTTTCAGCGGCATGGGCAATGGGTCGTGTTCGTGTTCCGCTTCATGCCCGCCTTCCGCACGATGGTCTCGCTGCCGGCCGGCATGGCACGGATGCCGCGCGGGCGCTTCCTGCTGTGGACAGCGGCGGGCGCGGCGATCTGGGACACGTTTCTGGCGGGCGCGGGCTATTTTCTCGGCAGCAATTTCCGCCAACTCGACGCATTTATCGGTCCGGCAGCCGTCGCACTGATGGTCGCGATCCTGATTGGCTATGTCTGGCGCCTGCTCCGCTGGAAACCGCGCGCTTAAGCGCGGGGATGCGCGTTGCGATACACGTCCATCAAATGCGCCGCGTCCACTTGCGTATAGATTTGCGTCGAGCTCAAACTGGCATGGCCGAGCAACTCCTGCAGCGCGCGCAAATCCGCCCCGCGCCCCAGCAGATGCGTCGCGAAGGAATGGCGCAACGCATGCGGCGTGGTGCGGTCGGGCAGGCCGAGCCGCACGCGCGCCTGTTGGACCGCGCGGCGTACGAGCCGGGGGCTGAGCGGCCCGCCCTTGGCTCCACGAAAGATCGGTGCATCGCGCGCCGTGCCAAAGGGGCTAAGGCGCACATAAGCCTCGACCGCCTCGCGCACTTGCGGCAGCAACGGCACGATTCGCGTCTTGTCGCGTTTGCCCGTCACGCTCAGCGTCGCACCGAGCGGCAGCACCGCGCCGGTCAGCGACAACGCCTCGGCAACACGCAGGCCCGCGCCGTAGAGCAAGAGCAGCACCGCCAGATCGCGCGCGCCGATCCACGGTTCGGTCGCATCCTCAGCGACATCCTCGGCGAGCGCGACCGCCTCATCGGGCGAGACCGGGCGCGGCACGCCTTTCTTGACGCGCGGGCCTTTTAGGCGGGGTGTCGCGCCTTCTCCGGTGGCAAAGGCGAGGAACCCGCGTACCGCCGACAATTCGCGCGCGGCGGAGGCGTTGCCCAACCCCTCGCTGCGGCGGAGCGCGAGGAAGGCGCGGAGGTCGGCGGCGGATGTTTTCGCAAGCGACTGGCGATCTATCGCGTCGCCCCAATGCCCTTCTAGAAAACCGCACAACCGCGTCGCGGTCGCTTCATAGGCGCGCACGGTATGCGCCGAACGCCGCCGGTCGCGGGCGAGGTGATTGGCGTAGAGGCGGGGGAGGTCGGACATTCGATAAGGGTGTAGCGCAACGGGAGAGCAAAGAGAATCGCCTCGCCCCTGCCCTTCCCCGGCGAAGGCCGGGGCCCAGTTGCGAGCGCTTCGGAAGAGAGGGCCGCGCTTGATAACAATGGCCATCGCAACTGGGCCCCGGCCTTCGCCGGGGAAGGGTACGAGAGTGAAGCAGTGGATGACTTTGCACCTGCTCCCCCAACCCGCCATATACCCGAGCATGTCCCGCGCCCGCGTCCTTGTCCTCAACTCCGCGCTTGGCCCGCTCGATTACCGCGTGCCGCACGGGATGAGCGTCGAGCCGGGATCGGTGGTGGTGGCACCGCTCGGGCCACGCCAGTTGCTCGGCGTCGTGTGGGAACCTGAGCGCATGCCGTCGGATGCCGAGGTCGGCGACAACCGCTTGCGCAACCTCGTCGGCGTGCTGCCGGTGCCGCCGCTCGCAGCGCCCCTTCGCCGCCTGATCGAATGGACCGCCGATTATTACCTAGCGGCCCCGGCGGCAGTGGTGCGGATGGCGCTTGCCTCGACCTCGGCGCTGGAGGGCGGCAAAACGATCACCGAATATCGCGCGACCGGCGATTTGCCCGACCGTCTCACCCCGCAGCGCGAGCAGGCGCTGCAGCGCATCGGCCAGACACAGGGCCTGATCCGTGAGCTCGCCGCGCTCGCCGAGGTTTCTGACGCGGTGATCCGGGGTCTCGTCAAAACCGGCGCGCTCAAAGCGGTCGACGTCGATATCGACAGCCCCTTCCCTGCCCCCGACCCCAACTTCGCCGCCCCCGCGCTCTCCCCCGATCAGCGCGCCGCCTCCGCAACCCTCGTTGCCGACGTGACAGCACGCGCGTTCACGCCGACGCTGCTCGATGGCGTCACTGGCTCCGGCAAGACCGAAGTCTATTTCGAGGCCGTCGCC
Organism: Sphingomonadales bacterium; assembly: GCA_038327465.1. GTDB lineage: Bacteria > Pseudomonadota > Alphaproteobacteria > Sphingomonadales > Sphingomonadaceae > Sphingomonas. Next base: position 29,245 of record JBBQLB010000011.1, read on the forward strand.
GCCGCGATCCGCGAAAACCGCCAGTGCCTCGTCCTGCTCCCCGAAATCGCGTTGACCGAGCCGTTCCTGAAACGCTTTGCCGCGCGCTTCGGCGTCGCGCCGGTCGCGTGGCATTCGGGCCTGCGCCAGTCGCAACGCCGCCGCGCATGGCGCGCCATTGCCAGCGGTCAGGCACTCGTCACCGTCGGCGCGCGTTCGTCGCTGTTCCTGCCTTACGCGAACCTCGGCCTGATCGTTGTCGACGAAGCGCATGAGACGAGCTTCAAGCAAGAGGAAGGCGTCCATTATCACGCCCGCGACGTCGCGGTGATGCGCGGCAAGTTCGAGCAGATCCCGGTGATCCTCGCGTCTGCCACCCCCGCAATCGAGACGCGCCAGCAAGTCGCTCTCGGCCGCTATGCCGAGGTCAAATTGCCCGGCCGCTGGGGTGCCGCCGAAATGCCGAGCATCACCGCGATCGACCTGATCGCCGAACCGCCCGAACGTGGCCGCTGGATCGCGCCGCGCTTGCTTACCGCGATGACCGAAACGCTGGCCCGGCGCGAGCAGGTCCTGCTCTTCCTCAACCGCCGCGGCTATGCCCCGCTGACGCTGTGCCGCACGTGCGGGCACCGCTTCCAATGCCCCAATTGCACCGCGTGGATGGTCGAGCACCGCCTCGTCCGCCGCCTCGCCTGCCACCATTGCGGGCATACCGAACCGGTGCCCAAAGTCTGCCCCGAGTGCCAGAACGAGGACACGCTGGCAGCGGTCGGCCCCGGGGTCGAACGGATCGCCGACGAAGTGACCGCATTGTTCCCCGACGCGAAGATCGCCGTCGTCACGTCGGACACGATGTGGTCCCCCGCCAAGGCCGCCGAATTCGTCGCACGGATGGAGGCGCACGACATCGACATTCTGGTCGGCACGCAGCTTGTCACCAAGGGCTATCACTTCCCCAATCTGACGCTGGTCGGCGTGATCGACGCCGATCTCGGGCTCGACGGCGGCGATCTGCGCGCGAGCGAACGGACCTTCCAGCAAATCATGCAGGTCGCGGGCCGCGCCGGTCGCGGGGCCAAGCCGGGGCATGTCTATATCCAGACGCACAGCCCCGATGCGAACGTGATGAAGGCGCTGGTCTCGGGCGATGCCGAGGCCTTTTATGCCGCCGAGACCGAACATCGCCGCGAGGCGGGCGCGCCGCCGTTCGGCCGTTTCGCCGGGATCGTCGTGTCGAGCGAGGACCAGCCCGCTGCGTTCGAGACCGCACGCCTGATCGGCCGCGCCGCGCCGCATCACGACGCGATGGAAGTCTACGGCCCCGCCCCCGCCCCGCTCGCGATGCTGCGCGGGCGGCACCGCTATCGCTTGCTGGTCCACGCGAAACGCGGGTTGGACGTACAGGACGTCATCCGCGACTGGCTCGGCGCGCTCGCCTGGCCCGCCAAGGTCCGCGTGGTGGTCGATGTCGATCCGTACAGTTTTGTTTGATTCGCGACACTTCGTCTTGCCGTCGGACAGGTCGGGCAGTATCGTTTCGCGGTCACGGGGAAGGTTTACATAATGGTCCGCAAAGTAGTTGGCGTAGTGTTGGCGACAATGTTGATGGCGACGGCGGCGCGGGCGGAGTGGCAGCGAGCGGAATCGGCCCATTACATCGTGTACGGCGACATGAAATCGGACGAGATTCGTAAAGCGGCTGAAAAGTTGGAAAAATATACGTTCGTGATGCGCGTGCTTTCCGGCATGCGATCGGCAGCGCCGAATCCCACGAAGCTGACCGTTTACATGGTCCACGACATGAACCAGGTTCAAGCAACGATGCCGTTTCCTTCGTCAGGCGTCGGTGGATATTATTCAGCTGCGGTGCGCGGTTCCATTCTCGTCACCCCACCGCTCGGGAGATCGACCCCACAGATCGGTGTCGCGCGCGACGAGGCGAGCAAGGTCAACTATGATCTGATCGCGTATCACGAAGTCGCGCACAACTTCATGTACCAAAATTCGTCCGCGCTATATCCGACTTGGTATTCGGAGGGCTTTGCCGATTTTTACGGCACCTTCCGGTTGGAAGAGACCCCGACGACGGACCGGGTCGAGATCGGCCAGCCACAATATTGGCGCATGGACGCGATCGCGGCGGGCGAATGGATTTCCGCGGACAAGCTGCTGTCCGCGCATAGTTATAGCGATGTCGGCGATTCGATCGACGCCCTGTACGCAGAGGGATGGCTGCTGGTACATTTTGCGGCGACCAATCCGGAGCGCGGCAAGCAATTACGACTGTATCTCGATGCGATCAACGCCGGAATGTCCTACACGGACGCAGCGAAGCGTGCGTTCGGCGGCGATCTCGCCCGGTTCAATTCCGACCTGAGGGCCTATTCGCGCAATTCGCGGCTCAACCTGATCAGCTATCCGTTCAAGAAGATCGATCCGGGCAAGGTCGATGTTCGGCCGATGACGGGTGCGGAGGTTGCGCTATGGCGTTCCGACCTGCGATTGAGTTCGGGAATCGCGAAACGCGACGCGAGCGCGTTCGCCAACGACGTGCGGCAGCGTGCGGCCCGTTTCGGCGACGACGCCTATGCGCTACGGATCCTGACGGACACCGAAATGCAGCTCGATAATGTTCCTGCGGCGACCCAAGCGGTGACGCACTGGCTGGCAATCGCGCCGCGCGATCCGCTGGCGCTGATGTTCAAGGGCGATGTCGAGGTTGCGACGCTCAAGGCCGCCAAAGTTCCGGCGGGCGATCCGCGTTGGGGCGAGGCGCGCAAGCCGATTCTCTCGGCGATTCGCCTGAACGGCCGCGAGCCGCGGATCCTGCGCGCCTATTACAACAGCTTCGTGGCCGAGGGCGTCTTGCCCCCAGCGGGGGCGCAGAACGGATTGATGGAAGCACTTTCGCTGGTGCCCTCGGACGACGACCTGCGCATGCAGGTGGCGCGCGATTTCGAACGGCGCGACCAAATCGACGATGCCATCACTGTGATAAAGCCGCTCGCCTATCGCATCAGGCCCAACAGCGAGATGAGTCCGAGCGAGCGAGCGCGGCGCGACAGAGAGAAGGTTAATTTCGCACTGTTGGGAGAGGACCCCAACGAGGAAACCGCGCGGGAAATGATGACCCGCCTGGAAAAGAAGCGCGCTGCGCTGGCTCCTGCCGCTGCACCCGCCCCTGCCCCTGCCCCTGCCACCGCGTCGCAGCCTCGTACGAATGGTTGAGGGTCGTTTCTGGAGGCTCGTCGCGGCATTGCTGCTCGCGCTTGGCGTGGGCCTCTCCGCCCCAGCCCGCGCCGACGACATCTCCGCGACCGGGCGCGGCGTCGTGCGCGTCGTGACGATCGCGATCGTCGATGATGAAGTGGTCGGCTTCGGCCATGGCAGCGGCGTCGCGGTCGCGCCCAACCGGATCGTCACCAACGCGCATGTCGTTGAGCTGCTATCCAAATATCCCGGCAATGTCGTGATCGGCATCGTCCCGTCGGAGGGCAGCAAAAGTTATGAGGGCCGCGTCATCGCGGTCGATGCGGCGCACGATCTCGCACTGATCGAATTCACCGGCACGCGCCTGCCGACGGCCGCGCTCTATACCGGGCCGCTCGACGAAGGCAGCATGGTGACCGCGCTCGGCTATCCTGGCAATGTCGATCTGGCGACCGCGAAATCGGCGGCGGATTACATCCATCCGCTCTCGCCGATCCGCTCCGAAGGCGTGTTTTCGGGGCGCCGGCAAATGACCGGGACCGACGTGTTGCTCCACACCGCGCAGATTGCGCGCGGCAATTCGGGCGGGCCGCTGCTCGATCCATGCGGGCGCGTGATCGGGATCAATTCGGCGATCACCCGCGGCGATGAGGGCGATTCGAGCTTCGCCTTTGCCATTGCCAATTCGGAAGTGGCCGCCTTTCTGACCAAGGCCAAGCAACCTTTTGTCGCGGTCGGCACGCCGTGCACGAGCATTGCCGAGATCGAGAAGCTCGATCAGGCCGCAGACGCGCAAGCCTCCGCGCTGGCGGACGCGATCAAGCGCGAGGCGGCGAGCAAGGCGGTGCTGGCGCGCGAGGCAGCACTCACCGCCGCGCGCGAGGCGGGTGACCGGCACCGCGAGAATATCATGGGGCTGGCCGTGTTGATGCTCGTGCTCGGCGCGATGGCGGTGGGCGCTGGCGGTTTGCTCGATGCGCAAGCGCTGCGGCGTGAAGCGATCTGGGCGTGGGGCGTGGGAGCGCTGGTGATGGTCGGCGCGATCGTGCTGTTCGTGCTGCGCCCGAGCGGATCCCCCGTTCTGCCCGAAGCGGTCGTCGCCGCGAGCCAGCCGTCCGCGCCCCCCGTCTCCTCGACCGCGCCGCTCGGCAAGATGGTGTGCAGCTTCGTGGCGGCGCGCAGCCGCGTGGTTTCCTCCACCACAGAGGATGTGATGATCGACTGGGGCAAGGCCGGCTGCATGAACGGCCGCACGCAATATGCCGAGAATGGCAGCAAATGGGACCGCATCCTCGTTCCGTCGGAGGAGCAGACCGTGTCGGTGCTGCAATTCGACCCCGCGACGCGTAGCTATATCAACGCCCGCTATTTCCTGAGCGCGCCGCAGATGGACGTTTTACGCAAGATCCGCTCGACCGTGACGCTGAAAGCGTGTTCGCCCGACGAAGCCGGTCGCGCCAATCTGGCGACGCAGCAGGCGGCGATCCGCACGGCACTACCGGCGCGGCCGAACGAGAAGATCGTCTATTCCTGCACGGCGGCTGAGTAGGGTCAGCGCCGTGCCCAGAATGGTGCGACGACATTGCCGCGGCGATACGCGATGATGAGCAACGCGATGCCGAACACCACGTTGACGATCAGCGCGATGACCGACGCCTCCGCCCCGAACGCCCCGCCGGTCAACCATTCGGGTCCGCGCATATCGGGACGAAGCAAGCCCTTTTGTTCGAACCCCGAGACCGCGACGCCATAAATTCCGCCCTGCGCGAAGTTCCACGCGGCGTGCAGCCCGATCGCTGCCCACAGCCGCCGCGTCACCATATACAGCGCCGCAAGCATCACGCCGGCCTCAAGCGCAATGGCGAGTCCGGCGAACAGCGTGGCATTGGGATTGCCGAGATGCAGCGCCCCGAACAGCGCCGCCGACAGGATGAGCGCGATCCAGCTGCCGAGCCAGCGCTCGATCAGCCGGAAGAACAGCCCGCGCAGCACGATCTCCTCCCCGACCCCCGAGAAGATCGAGAGCGCGATCGCCGGGTACAGCATCTCGACTGTTCCATAGCCGATCACGCGATACCCGCCGAGCAAGGCGATGATCCCGATCACCACCGAAAAGAGCGCGACGCCGAGCAGCAGGCCGATGGCAAGCTCCCCCGCCCAGCCCTTCGCGCCGAATTCGGACACCGGTCGACGTTCGATCAGCCGGACAAAGGCAACATAGGCACCGGCAACGATCGCCGCGACGGCGGCGGCTTGCAGCATTTCGAGCGGGTTGTTGTGCAACGGCGGATACATGTGCGCGAGGACCGAGGCGAGCACATTGCCCGCCATCACGAACACGAAGCCGATCACCAGCAACACCAACGGGAAGTGGATGACGCGCCAGATTTTGCTGTCGGGCGGCGTGTTCGGCTCGGTCGGTTGCATCGTGATCCCCCTGCTGTACCACACACCTAACACGCGGGGGTCGGTTGGCAACCGTTCAGTCGCGATCGATCCGCGCGGCGAAACAGCCGGGTTTCGCGTTGTGGACATGCAGATAGGCGACCTGCGGGCGACCGAGCCAGTCGCGCGTAAGCGTGTCGAGTTCCGTGCCGTCGATCACCTCGGCCTCGACCATCATCCCCGCAGCGTCGAACGCGCGCACCGACAGCAAGCGTCGGCTGAGTTGTTCGGGAATGCGATCTTCGTACACCGCCGCCGCCGAAGCGCCTTCGCGGATGTAGATCGCATGGCTCGCGCGATAGGGCGACGATACCGGCAGATGTTCGTAATTGAGCAACAGCAACGCTTCGCCTGGTTCGGCCTCCTCCAGCGTAACGCGGCATGGAAAGCCCGGCTTGGCGTCGGCGAAGTGACGTACGATCTGACGCTCCGCCAAGGCTGCATCGGACAGGCCGAACAGCGGCGCGAACACGGCAGGATCGAGTCCGCGGATCACATAGCTCATTTCATTTGACCCCTTCACGCGTCCGGAGCGCAACCTTGCGATCGATGCCGTACGCATAGCCGCCGAGCGTCCCATCGGTGCGCTGCGCACGGTGGCACGGCACCACGATCGAAACGGGGTTCGCACCGCACGCCGATCCCGCCGCGCGCACCGCTTTGGGATTGCCGACCTCGGCTGCGAGCTCGGCATAGCTACGCGTTTCGCCGAGCGGGATGGCGCGCAGCGCTTGCCAGATCGCCTCCTGAAAGGCGGTACCCTGCACATCGAGCGGCAAATCATGGTCGCGATCGGGCGATTCGACACTGGCGACGACTTGCGCCGCCAGATCGGCGAGCGCCGCGCCGCCGGGGACGATCTCGGCATGCGGGAAGCGTGCGCGCAAAGCGCCCTCGCCTTCGTCGAACGACACGCGGCACAGCCCCTTGTCGGTCGCCGCGACGAGCATGTCGCCCAGGCTGGTATCAGCGACCGTCCAGCGGATCGTTACGCCCGCCCCACCACGCTTCCACGCACTCGGCGTCATGCCCAGCCGCTTGCCAGCACCTTCGTAAAACCGGCTCGGTGCCGAATAGCCCGCTTCATAGATTGCTTCGGTCACGCTCGTCTCCTTGGTCAGGGCGTGCGCGGCGGCCCGCGCCTTCAGCCCGCGCGCATAGGCTGCCGGGGTCACCCCGGTCGCGCGTTTGAACAGCCGGTGGAAATGATGCGGCGCATAGCCGACCAGCGCAGCCAGTTCGTCGAGCCCCAAAGTCTCCTCCGCCGCCTCGATCAGCGCGACCGCGCGCGCCACGGCGACCCGGTCGCGCCCGACCTGATCGGGGGTGCAGCGCAGACATGCCCGAAAGCCTGCCGCGCGCGCCTCCTCCGGCGTGCGATAGAATAGCACATTCTCCCGCTTCGGGTGCCGCGCCGGGCAGCTCGGCTTGCAGTAGATACCGGTGGTTTTCACCGCGCCGACAAAGCGGCCATCGCTGTGCCGGTCGCGGGCTTCGAACGCGCGCCATGCGGCATCTGAGTCGAGGGGGAGAGGAAGAGTCTGCGTCATGACAGTGCTATAGGCGCATGCGTTCGGACCTCACATCCCACGCCTTGCGCTCAAAGCAGCAACGTCAGCCCCGCCGCCGTGCCCGCTCGCGCGCGTCGGCGCGCCCGGCGATCAAGCGCGTGGCGCGATTCGCACCCTCATTCCCCTCGGCCGCACCAGCGCGCGCAGCATCGGTGTAAAGCTTGACCGCAGCGTCATAATCACCGCTTTGTTCGGCACATAAACCGAGATTGAAGATCAGCGACGGATAGCCCGCCGCCTCGGCCTGCATCGCACCCCAACCGGCGCAAGCGCCGCGCGGATCGCGCTTGGTCAGTTTCACCAGATCCTTGAAACGCTGTGCGGTTTCCTTGTTGAGCCCCTTGGTGCTCTCGCGCACGCGCACCTGATAGGTTTCGACATGCGGCACGAGCGCGCTCCGCAGTGATTCCGCGATATTACGAATCGCCCCGGCCACGACGGCCTCGACCGTGCGATTGGGGCTTTGCCGCTCGCACCAGGTCGTTTCGTCGCGGAACGGCTGTGCCTCCGAAGAGAGGATTTTCCCGTCGGTGTTCCGGACGATCCGGATATCGGCGTTCATGTCGATGATCCGGCGGATGCAGGGGATTTCGACCTCTTCCTCCTTCACACATTTGCCGTCCGCCGCCTTTTCCACGCACTTTTTATCCTTGCGCGTGAAGGGCTGCATATCGACCCCGGTCGAAACCGTGCCCGAGATCGAACCCTCGGCGGTGTCGCGCCCAATGCGTCCGCCAATCACGTCGAACTGACTGTTGGTCAGCGCGCGTTCGATCGCGATGGCGAGCGCCGGCCCGTCGGTGCCGCCGAACCGCTCGACCGACACGGAGCGCAGGAAGCTCGCCTCGCGATTAGCCGCAGGGAATTCGCCAGTCACTTGCAAGACTTCCGCGCGCGCAACACCGACCGCCATCGCGACCAGCAATACAGCTCCCAACCCGCTCGTTTTTCGCATGACCGGTCCCCCCTGCTCAGGAGGTTAAAACGACCCCTTCCGGTACGCAATGGCCAGCAGGCGAAGAGTGATTCGCCGCGAAGGGGCCACGTCGCGTTCGACCCCACTGGCTCCAGGCCGATTTTCTCGGCACCCCCAAATGCTGCAGAAAAAGCCTTTGGATTCAAACAATTGTGCGGGATGAGCGGCGGAAAGCGCGCAATTTTTGTCCTCATGCAAAAATCTCTTGACGCTATTTCTCAATTTATTTATGTTTTACGTATATTAAATGAGGAAACTGATATGACCCGAACTGATTTCAAGGCCTACAAGAAGCCCTATCGTCCAATCGTACCGCTCGCGCCAAGCCTATGGTTGATCGCCGTCGCCGCAGTGTTTGGCGTGACCGTCGGTACAACGGCGCTTCCCACGGTGACCTTCGCCGCCCCGCGGCTGAACACCACGATCGCGATCGGCACCGGTGACGTGCAGCTTCGCGTCAGCATCAACATCAACTGAGGAAAAAACGATGAAAACGATGACGATCGATGCGCTGCACGCGGAGAGCAGCCGCCTGAAAACGTTGTTTGGCTGGGCCGTAGGGATTGGCGGCTTTCTGTTGTTCAGCCAGATTCTTTATGTGCCGATCAAGGGACTGCTTTTTGCGATCGGGACACCCGACATTGCCAACGCGATCGAAACGATCGTGATCGTAACAATCCGATCGCTGCCCGCGATTGCCCTGCTCGTGGCGTTGTGGACCGCACGGCAATTGTTCAAGGCTTATGCCGGTGGGTCGATCCTATCCGCCCACGGCGGACGACTGCTCGGCCGGGTGGGCGATTGGCTTACGATCAGCGCGCTGCTCGGACTGTCGGTCGGTCCGGCCAACGCCCCGCTGGATACCGTAACCGGTTCCTATATCGCGATCCAGCTGGCGTTGATCTGCGTCGGCCTAGCGATCCGGCTGCTCGGCCGGATCCAGGCCGTAGCGGCGGACATCGCCACCGATCATGCGCAGATCGTCTGAGCCATGCCGATCATCGTCACCCTCGATGTCATGCTCGCGCGCCGCAAGATGCGCGCCAAGGATCTCGCGCAGCGGATCGACATCAGCGAGACCAATTTGTCGTTGCTGCGATCGGGCAAGGTAAAGGGCGTCCGCTTCGAAACGCTGGAAAAGCTGTGCCAGGAACTCGATTGCAAACCCGGCGATTTGCTCGATTACCAGGATGAGGGCGGGATCGTCTAACCCTCCGCCCCATTCCCCTCGAACGGTTCCAGCAAGCGCGCCACAGCGGCCCGGCACGCCCGACCTGATCGGGCGTGCAGCGCAGACCCGCTCCAAACCCCGGTGCTTGCGTTCAAAGCGGAGCGGTTTGATTTGCTCGCACGGGAAATCGGCTTGGCCCGTAAAAAGCGATCGGTTAAAGAACTGTAAACGCTTAACGCGGCAGCTATTTCCGGGGGGATTCCATGACAAAACAGGCTTTGGCATTGCGCTTCGTGCTGGCTGCGATGCTGCCGCTTGGCACTTTGGCACTGAGCGCGCCCGCAATCGGACAAGCCTGGATCGGTCAAATGGTCGGCGACATGATCGCGCAGCAACGGGCCGCGGAGCTGGAAGCCGCTTGCCGAGGCGGGCAAGCGATGCCCGACAGCGAAATCGCCGAAACACGCGCGTCGGCCTATGCCGCGATCGACGGCTATTGGAAGGCGGTGCGCGGCGGCACGCCCGCCGATGTATCGCCTTTCTTTCAAGCCGATCGCAAGCTGAGCTGGGTTGGGGGCGGCATGACGCTGAATGCTGCCGGTCTGCGCAACGTGACCGATCCGCTCGCGCAGCAGGGCGCGGCGCTCGATGCCAAACCGCTCGCCTATTTCCGCTCAGGCGACGGCTCCACTGTCCACGGTCAGTGGGCGGTGCGTCGCGCCGATGGCCATTTGATCGGTACGCTCGACGCGCATTTCCGCCGCGCCCTCGGCCAATGGAAATTGGCCGATCTCAGGGTCTATCCGGCGACGGAATATGTCGAACCGCTGGTCCAATATTGCCATGTTGTAGGCGATGTCTTGCCATACCGGGTCGAAAGCACGACGCAAGCGCGCGCCTATCTGACGAAGCGGGCCGACAAATTGAAGGTGAAGGCGGACAAGGCGCAAGCGGCGGCGGACAAGGCTGCTGCGCGCAATAGCGATGCCGCTCTGCTGCGCGACCAGCGGGCACTGGCCGATGCGGCACGCGCCAAATCCGACGATGCCACCAAGGCGGCGCAGGCGGCGATTGCCGCCAACGAGCAGGCACTGGCCGATACCAAGGCCGCCGCCGATGCCCGCGCCGCCGCGATTGCCGCGCTGAAAGGCTAAGCCGCCCCGTTCGCCTCGAACAGCTCGAGCGTCCGCTCCTTCGCGAGATCGGCGCTGGGTTCATGATAATCCTTGCGCCGGTCCGAATTGAAGCCGTGGCCAGCCTCATAGACATGCACCGTCGCCTTCGGCCAATCCTTGGCGATCACTTTTTCGACACCCTCCATCGGAATGCCCGTGTCGAAGCGACCGAAATGAAGGATGACGGGCACCTTGGGTTCCTCGTCCGCCGCAGCCGGGATCAAGCTGCCATAATAGCCCGACGCCGCCGCCACATTCCGCATCCGCGTGGCGGCAAACCACGCGACCGATCCGCCATAGCAATAGCCCACGACGAACACCGGTCCCTTGGGTGCCAGTGCATCAATGCAGGTCTGCACATCGGCGAGCGAAAGATCGAACGGGTGGAGTTCGCGCGCCAGTTGCACCGCGCGGGCAAACCCCTCGCCCGAATACTCCGCCTCGAACCCGCGATGTTCGCGGTCGAACAAAGCGGGCGAGAGCACTTCATATCCATCCGCAGCATATTCGTTGCAAAGATCGCGGATATGGTCGGTGACGCCGAAAATCTCTTGGACGAGCACCAAGCCGCCCTTTCGCGCGCCCGTCGGTTGCGCATGATAGACGGCGATCTCGGCGCCGTCGGACATCGTCCGCTGTTCCATCGTGCCGGTCATCGAATCGCTCCGCATGCTAGGGTTGCGGACACTCGCTAGCGACCTTCAAGGTGCCGCGCTACGCCGCGCGCACGTCTGCGATCAGGCGGTTAATCTGGCCGCGCAATTGCTCGACCCCGCCGGCCACATCCCCCGCCGTGCGCGTGACCTGATCGGCGGTGTGGCGTGAGCGTTCGGCGCGTTCGCGAAGGGTCTGCATGTTGGCGGCGGCATCGGCGGTGCCGTCCTCGACTTCGGCGATGGCATGGGCGATCGCTTGCGTCATGCCGCGTTGCTGATCGACGGCGCTCGCGACATTCGCCGAGGATTGGTCGAGCTCCGCCACCAGCGCATCGACCGATTCGATCGTCGCGAGCACGGTGTCGCTGGCGGTGCGCACGGCGGCGAGCCGCGCCTCGATCCGTCCGGCAGCAGATTGCGTCTGGCGCGCCAGCCCCTTCACTTCGTCGGCAACGACTGCAAAGCCGCGTCCCGCCTCGCCCGCCCGTGCCGCCTCGATCGTGGCGTTGAGCGCGAGGAGATTGGTCTGGCCCGCGACCGCCGCGATCAGATCGAGCACGGCGGCGATTTCGGCAATCATCTCGCCGAGCGATTCGGCGCGGTCGCGGCCTTCCAGCGTCCGCGCGCGGACCGCGGCGACGCTGGCACGCGATTCGTTCGCCTCGCGGCTGATCCGCTCGATCGCGCCAGCGAGCGCGGCGGCAGAGTGGGTGATGGTGCGCGCATTGTTGGCGCTCTGATCGGCGATCGCGGCGGTCGCCATCGCCTGTTGCTCGGTCGCCCCGGCTTCGCCCGACATCGCAGCCGCCGTCTCGCGCAGGGCTGGGCCCGCCGACGCGAGTTGCCGAACCGAAGCGCCTGCCTCGCCCTCGAACGCAGCGAACAGCGCGTCGAGGTGCGCGGCGCGGCGCGCGCGGGCGGCTTGCTCGCGGCGTTCGCTAAGGCCCAGCGCGTCGGCGGTCTGCCGCGCTTCCTCGCTCAGACGGCGCGCATCGGCCGAGCGTTGCCGCGCAAAGGCCAGCGCCCGCGCGATGTCGCCAATCTCGTCGCTGCGGTCGAGCGCGGGGATCGGCACGTCGGCGCGTTCCAGCGTGATGTCGCGCGTCGCCTCGGCGATGAGCGCAAGCGGGCGCTCGACGCGGCGGCTCAACATCCGCATCCCCCAAAAGGCAACGAGGATCGCGGCAACCGTAATGAACGCGACCAGAATATAGACCTGGCCAAAGCCCCGCTCCAGCGCGGCGCGCTCCTGCGCCGCGTCGCTGCGCAGATCGGCGATCAGTGTGCTGCTCGTTGCGGTCAGCGGATCGATCGCGGCGTAAAGCGCGCCGCTGACGAAGAAATCGAGCTGATCGGTGCGGCCCGAGCGGAGCAGATCGAGCAGGCGGTCGAGTGCTGCATCGGCATCATGCCGCGCCGCCGCGACTTGCGCGACTTCGGCGGTGCGACGTGCATCAAGATCATGGCGTGTGAACGCCGCCCAGCTTGTCGCGATTTCGGCGCGGGTTCCCTCGATCGTCGCGACCGCGCCCAGCGCCGAAAGATTGCCGCTGCGGACCTTATGGGCGGTAAGCAGCGCCGTCGCATAATTGGCGTTCACGCGTTGCAACTCTCCGATTGGGTAGAGCCGGTCGGTCACCAGCGCGTTCACACTGTGGCTCGTCGCCAGCGTGGTGCCGATCAGCGCCAGCCCCAACAACGCTTGAATCCCGAGCAGCGCAAAGACGATCCGCCGCAGCTGGACCCGCATGTTGCGACCGCCCGCCTCCCACCGCTCGACCCAGCGCGCAAAGGGTGCTGCAAGAAGCGGGAGCGAGCGTGGCAGAGCGATGCGGTTCATGGCGCTCGTTTTGCACGCAAAGCCGCCAACGAATGGTTAAGCGAATGTTACAGTTGCGTGAAACAGGCCACCGAAACATTGACCCGCCGCACCGCTTGCATCCGCCCCGACCCGATGCTAACCGCCCGCCATCCCATCGGCAGGCGCATTCTAACGCCTTCCATCTGCATGGGGCCACCATTCGTGCCCAAGAGGACCCCAATCGCGTGGAGACATCCGGCGGTATTCAAGCAAGCTTAAGCGGACGCTATGCGACCGCGCTGTTCGAGCTTGCGCGTGATGGCAAGGCGATCGACGCCGTCGAGGCGAGCCTTGGCCGCGTGCGCGAGGCGATCGCGCAGTCGAGTGAGTTCGCAGCGCTCATCGCCAGCCCGATCGTGTCGCGCGGTGCCGCCGCCAAGGCGATTGCCGCCGCCGCCGAGCTGATCGACGTCGATGACACGACGGCGAAGTTCCTCGGCGTGCTGGCAGAGAATCGTCGCTTGGCGAAGCTCCCCGCGATCATCCGCGATTTCCGCAACCTCGCCGCGCGCCACCGCGGCGAGACGACAGCGGAAGTGACCTCGGCACACCCGCTTACCGACGATCAGGTCGATGCGCTGAAGCAGCAGCTGCGCACCCGCATCGGCACCGACGTTTCGGTCGATCTCTCGGTCGATCCCACCCTCCTCGGCGGTCTGGTCGTCCAGATCGGCTCGCAACGGATCGATTCGTCGATCCGCACCCGTTTGAATTCTCTCGCGCACGCGATGAAAGGCTGAAGGTTAGATCCTGGATATCCGCGCCGCAGAAATTTCGAAGGTCATCAAGGACCAGATCGCTTCGTTCGGCACCGAGGCGCAAGTCTCCGAAACCGGCCAAGTGCTGTCGGTCGGCGACGGCATCGCCCGTATTTACGGTCTCGACAACGTCCAGGCGGGCGAGATGGTCGAATTCTCGAACGGCGTGCAGGGCATGGCGCTCAACCTTGAGGCCGATAATGTCGGCGTCGTGATCTTCGGCTCCGACAGCCAGATCAAGGAAGGCGATGTCGTCAAGCGCACCGGCACGATCGTCGACGTTCCCGTCGGCAAGGGTCTGTTGGGGCGGGTCGTCGATGGCCTCGGCAACCCGATCGACGGCAAGGGCCCGATCGTTTCCGATCAGCGCAGCCGCGTCGAAGTCAAGGCACCGGGCATCATCCCGCGCACCTCGGTCAATGAGCCCGTACAGACCGGCCTCAAGGCGATCGACGCGCTCGTCCCCGTCGGCCGTGGCCAGCGCGAACTCATCATCGGCGATCGCCAGACCGGCAAGTCCGCCGTCGCGATCGACACCTTCATCAACCAAAAGGCTGCGCACCAGGGCGATGACGAAAGCAAGAAGCTCTATTGCATCTATGTCGCGGTCGGCCAGAAGCGCTCGACCGTCGCACAGCTCGTCCGCACGCTGACCGAGAATGGCGCGATGGACTATTCGATCGTCGTCGCGGCGACCGCATCCGACCCGGCCCCGCTGCAGTTCCTCGCACCCTATACCGGTTGCGCGATGGGCGAATATTTCCGCGACAATGGCATGCACGCGGTCATCGTTTATGACGATCTGTCGAAGCAGGCCGTCGCCTACCGTCAGATGTCGCTGCTGCTGCGCCGCCCGCCGGGCCGCGAAGCCTATCCCGGCGACGTTTTCTATCTCCACAGCCGTTTGCTCGAGCGTGCAGCGAAGATGAACGACGCCAACGGGGGCGGCTCGCTCACCGCACTGCCGATCATCGAAACGCAGGCTGGCGACGTGTCCGCCTACATCCCAACCAACGTGATCTCGATCACCGACGGCCAGATCTTCCTAGAAACCGATTTGTTCTTCGCGGGCGTCCGTCCGGCGATCAACGTCGGCCTGTCGGTGAGCCGCGTCGGCTCCGCCGCACAGACCAAGGCGATGAAGAAGGTGTCGGGCTCGATCAAGCTCGAGCTTGCCCAGTATCGCGAAATGGCCGCGTTCGCGCAGTTCGGTTCGGACTTGGATGCCTCGACGCAGAAGCTGCTCAACCGCGGTGCGCGACTGACCGAATTACTCAAGCAAGCGCAGTTCGCGCCGATGCCGTTCGAAGAGCAGACCGTGTCGATCTTCGCAGGGACGCAGGGCTTCCTCGACACCGTGCCGGTCAACGCCGTCGTCCGCTATGAGCAGGCAATGATCGCAGCGATGCGCGCTGATCACGCCGATCTCCTCACCGACATTCGCGAAAAGCGCGATCTGTCGAAGGAGACGACCGAAGCGCTGAAGACCGCGCTGGGTGCGTTTTCGAAGACGTTTGCGTAACCGCAATGGCGCTGACGTACCTTGCCCGGATCAGCCTGAAGTCGGGCGATTTCGACGCGGCACAATCTGCCGTCGCCGCGATCGTCAAACAAACGCAGGCAGAAGCGGGGTGCGAGCGTTTCGATCCTCATCCTGCAGCGGACGGATCGCCAACGCTGTACATCTACGAACGCTGGCAAGATCGAGCCGCGTTCGATTTTCACCACGCGCAGCCCTACACGCGTGCGGTGTTCAAACAGTATGAGGATTGGCTCGCCGAGCCCGTCCAAATGACCGAACTCGGGGACGGACTGGCGTAAGATGGCAAGCCTAAAGGCCCTCAAGATCCGCATCGGCTCGGTGAAGTCGACGCAGAAGATCACCAAGGCGATGAAGATGGTCGCCGCCGCGAAGCTGCGCCGCGCGCAGGAGGCGGCGGTCGCCGGGCGCCCCTATGCCGAGCGGCTCGAAGCCGTGATGGCGAGCCTGGCCGCGAAGGTCTCGGTCAGCGAATCCAGCCCCAAGCTGCTCGCCGGCACCGGCAAGGACCAGACGCACCTCATCATCATCGCCACCTCCGAGCGTGGTCTGGCGGGTGCGTTCAATTCGAACATCGTCCGCGCCGCACGCCGCAAGGCCGAGGAGCTTGAAGCGCACGGCAAGACCGTGAAATTCTACGTGGCCGGCAAGAAGGGACGCGTGATCAAGCGCTTCTTCCCCAACCAGATCGCCGCCGATCACGAGATGAGCCACATCAAGACGGTGTCGTTCGCCGATGCGCGCGCGATTGCCGATGATGTGATCGCCCGCTTCGAAGCGGGCGAGTTCGACATCGCCCATCTGTTCTACGCGCGCTTCCAATCGGCGTTGGTGCAGGAGCCGGTCGGTCGTCAGATCATCCCGGTCGCGATCGACGTGAACGCCGCCCCGATCTCGGACGGCGGTGCCGCGGTCGAATATGAGCCCGATGAGGAAACGATCCTCGCCGAACTCCTCCCGCGCAACGTCGCGATCCAAGTGTTCCGCGCCTTGCTCGAAAACGCTGCTTCGGAGCAAGGCAGCCGCATGACCGCGATGGACAACGCGACGCGCAACGCCGGCGACATGATCAACCGCCTAACGATCCAGTACAACCGCAGCCGTCAGGCCGCAATCACGACCGAGCTGGTCGAGATCATCTCGGGTGCCGAGGCGCTGAAATGATGAAGGCCGTGCGCGCCTTGCCGATGATCCTGTGTGCGGCATTGGCCGCATGCGGCGGCGCGGCTGTGTCGAAACCGGCCGATCCCGCCAATATGATGTCGAACGATCTGCTCGACCCGGCGAAGGAAATCGCGCGGCGCTGGGGAACGGTGTTCACCGATCCCGCGATTCGCGCGCGGGCCGCCAAGGATATGGGCTATACGATCGGGCCGATGACCGCTGGCGCGCCCGGCACTTTCGCGGCGAAGAGCGACGAACAGGTGATCCAGCTCCCGCGCTCGCCGGTCAAGACGCGCAGCGTGCTCGAAGTATCAGGGACAAAGGCCGATCTGGTCGATCGCTACGTCTTCACCTTCACCTCAACCGGAGATGACGGGCGCGACACTGCAGTGGCAACCGATGTCGACAAGACCCCGCTGCGCGTGCTGTCGGGCTTCCTCGGGCGCTTCGAAGTACAGCCGAACGACCCGATCAAGGCCGGCATCAAATCGCTGCAGCCCGTTGACATTGCGCTGCCCGGTGCGCGCATCATCTTCGATCCCGGCCCGGTGCGTGACCCGAAACACAAGCGCAACCGTAGCACGATGGTGACGATCATCCGCCCCGGCGCGAAGAACCCGACCACACCGCAAGATCAAACCGTCCCCGCACAAGCCGCCCCCGAACAAGCCGCCAAAGACAAAGCGACAAGGAAGTAACAGATGGCCACCGCCGCCCCCACCGCAGACAAGCCCGCCCGCAAGCCGCGCGCCGCTAAGCCCGCAGCCGCCGAAACCACGGCCCCGATCGCGACGACCAACAGCGTCGGCCGCATCAGCCAGGTCATCGGCGCTGTCGTCGACGTGACCTTCGAGCAGGATCGCCTGCCCGCCATTCTCAACGCGCTCGAAACCTCGAACAATGGCAACCGCCTCGTCCTCGAAGTCGCGCAGCATCTCGGTGAGAATACCGTCCGCACGATCGCGATGGACGCAACCGAGGGCCTGACGCGCGGCCAGGAAGTGACCGATACCGGTTCGCAGATCCGCGTGCCGGTCGGCCCGCAGACGCTCGGGCGAATCTTGAACGTCATCGGCGAGCCGATCGACGAGCGCGGGCCGGTCGGCCACACCGACACGATGCCGATCCACGCCCCCGCGCCCTTGTTCGTCGACCAGTCGACCGAGAGCGCGATTCTGGTCACCGGCATCAAGGTCATCGATCTGCTCGCGCCTTACGCGAAGGGCGGCAAGATCGGCCTGTTCGGCGGCGCCGGCGTCGGCAAGACCGTGCTGATCCAGGAATTGATCAACAACATCGCCAAGGGGCACGGCGGCACCTCGGTGTTCGCGGGCGTCGGCGAGCGTACCCGTGAGGGTAACGATCTCTATCACGAATTCCTCGACGCGGGCGTCATCGCCAAGGATGCCGATGGCAACCCGACGCCGGAAGGTTCAAAGGTCGCACTCGTGTTCGGTCAGATGAACGAGCCTCCCGGCGCACGCGCACGCGTCGCGCTCTCGGGCCTGACGATCGCCGAATATTTCCGCGACGTCGAAGGGCAGGACGTGTTGTTCTTCGTCGACAACATCTTCCGCTTCACGCAGGCCGGTTCGGAAGTGTCGGCACTCTTGGGCCGTATTCCGTCGGCAGTGGGCTATCAGCCGACGCTGTCGACCGACATGGGCGCGCTGCAGGAACGCATCACCTCGACCAATAAGGGCTCGATCACCTCGGTGCAGGCGATCTACGTTCCCGCAGACGATCTCACCGATCCGGCGCCGGCCACCTCGTTCGCGCATTTGGACGCGACGACCAACCTCAACCGCGCGATTTCGGAACTCGGCATCTACCCGGCGGTCGATCCGCTCGACTCCACGTCGCGCGTTCTGACGCCCGCGATCGTCGGTCAGGAGCATTACGACACCGCCCGCCGCGTCCAGGAGACGCTGCAGCGCTACAAGTCGCTGCAGGACATCATCGCCATTCTGGGCATGGACGAGCTGAGCGAAGAAGATAAGTCGACCGTCAGCCGCGCGCGCAAGATCCAGCGCTTCCTGAGCCAGCCGTTCCACGTCGCCGAGGTCTTCACCGGCATCAGCGGCAAGTTCGTGCAGGTCGAGGATACGGTGAAGTCGTTCAAGGCCGTGGTCGACGGCGAGTACGATCACCTGCCCGAGAGCGCCTTCTACATGGTCGGTGGCATCGACGAAGTCGTCGCCAAGGCCGAGAAGATGGCCAAGGAAGCGTAAGGCAACAAAATCCCCCTCCCGCTTGCGGGAGGGGTTAGGGGAGGGCAGTTCCGAAAATACTGCCCTCTGCAAAGTCCCCTCCCCCAGCCCCTCCCGCAAGCGGGAGGGGAGTGAGAAGAAGACATGCTCCACTTCGAACTCGTAACCCCCGAACGCCTCGTCCGCAGCGAGGATGTATACATGGTCGTAGTGCCCGGCACCGAGGGCGATTTCGGCGTGCTGCAGGGCCATGCCCCGGTCATGTCGACGATCCGCGATGGCGCGCTCCACGTCTATCGCACCGAAAAGGGCGAGCCCGAAATGATCGCGATCGAAGGCGGTTTCGCCGAAGTTTCGGCCGCAGGATTGACCGTGCTGGCCGAACGCGCCGCCTGACGCGCAAGCCGGCTGTCGCAAGCGGCCATTTTGGTTAGTAAATTGTCAAACTCTCGCGCTTAGGCATTTGCGGTGACCATTGGGAACCGCACGGCATGAGCGCATTTGGACGTCGACCGGGAACGGCTGGAGCTGGAGCGCGGCCCGCTTTCGGTGTCGCACGCCCGATGCACGGCGGCGGCAGTGCCCGCCCGTCCGACGGCGAAGCCGGACCAGGCGCTGGTGAACAATTCCCGCCGCTTCCGACGACGCCCGAAGCCGAGGCAACCGGCACCATGCCCGGCACGCAGCAGGACGCGATGCAGCGCCTTGCAGACCGACAAGCTTCGTCCGCTGAATCGGGCAGCTCGAAGGTCGAGGGTTTCGAAAGCTCGATCCACAAGATCAAGGAACAGGTGCTTCCGCGCTTGCTCGAACGCGTCGATCCCGAGGCGGCGTCTACGCTCAACAAGGACGAGCTCGCCGAGGAATTCCGCCCGATCATCGGCGAAGTGCTCGCCGAACTGAAGCTGACGCTCAATCGGCGCGAGCAGTTCGCGCTGGAAAAAGTGCTGGTCGACGAATTGCTCGGCCTCGGCCCGCTCGAGGAATTGCTCGCCGATCCGAACATCACCGACATCATGGTCAACGGCCCCGACCAGACCTATGTCGAGCGCAAGGGCAAGCTCGAACTGGCGCAAATCCAGTTCCGCGACGAGGAGCATCTGTTTCAAATTGCGCAGCGCATCTGCAACTCGGTCGGCCGCCGCGTCGACCAGACTACGCCGCTCGCCGACGCCCGCCTCAAGGACGGTAGCCGCGTCAACGTCATCGTTCCGCCGCTATCCTTACGCGGCACCGCGATCTCGATTCGTAAATTCTCTGCCAAGCCGATCACGCTCGACATGATGGCGGGCTTCGGCTCGATGAGCCCCAAAATGGCGACCGCGCTCAAGATCGCGGGCGCGTGTCGCTTCAACGTCGTCATCTCGGGCGGTACGGGTTCCGGTAAAACTACGATGCTCAACGCGCTGTCGAAGATGATTGACCCGGGCGAGCGCGTGCTGACGATCGAGGATGCGGCCGAACTTCGTCTGCAACAGCCGCACTGGCTCCCGCTCGAAACGCGCCCGGCGAACCTTGAGGGCCAAGGCGAAATCAGCATCCGCGATCTCGTCAAGAACGCGCTGCGTATGCGCCCGGATCGCATCATCCTCGGCGAAATCCGCGGATCCGAATGTTTCGACATGCTCGCCGCGATGAACACCGGTCACGACGGATCAATGTGTACGCTCCACGCCAACTCCCCGCGCGAGGCGCTGGCGCGTATGGAAAACATGGTGATGATGTCGGACATCAAGGTGCCAAAGGAAGCGATCAGCCGCCAGATCGCCGATTCGGTCGAGATGATCATTCAGGTGAAGCGCCTGCGTGATGGCTCGCGTCGCGTCACCAACGTGACCGAAGTGATCGGCATGGAAGGCCCGGTGATCGTCACGCAGGAGCTCTTCAAATTCGAATATCTTGATGAAAGCGCCGACGGGAAAATCATCGGCGAATATCGCTCGATGGGCCTCCGCCCCTATACGCTGGAAAAGGCGCGGACCTTCGGCTTCGATCAAGCATATCTCGAGGCGTGCCTCTAGCAGCGACATCGGCTACGCTTCACTCGATGCGTGCGTTCTGCCTTTTGCCGCTGCTGATCGCCGCAGCACCGGAACCGGCGACGACCGATGGGCTGGCGCCCGACGCGGAAGCGCGCTGGGTCGCGTTCGAGCTCACCACCGCCAACCAGATCCGCTTCGCCCTGCGCGTGGACGGCGCGCCCGTGACTGCGATCCTCGACACTGGCGTCAGCAATTCGGCCCTTTCGCGCGCCTTTGTCGATCGGGCAAAGCTGCACGTTCGCCCCGGCCCGGTGGCAGTCGCGATCGGCGGGACGGTCGCGAGCGGGTGGGTCGACGTACGCAACATCGCAATCGGCGCGTTGACCCGGCACCGCGCGCAACTCGCCACCGCCACCCTGCCCGATGCGGCAACGGGGGGTGCGTCGGTCGATCTGCTCGTCGGGCGCGATCTGACCCAGGGCTATGCGCTCGACATCGATTATGATGCGCGGCGCTTCCGACTGCTGCCGTCCGGGCGCTTGCCGTTTCGCGGGAGCACGGCGCCGCTGCGCATTGCGGGCAATTGGCCAAGCTATGTGACCGAGATTTCGGTAGGCGCGGCGCACATCTCCCGCATCGTGATCGACACCGGAGACGGCGGTGCGGTGACGTTGCGCAATGGGGTGTGGAATGTCCTGCCCGAAGCGAAGGGACCGACCACGAGCACGATTGCTTATGGCATCGGCGGCGCATCAATGGTCGATCTGGCGGTCGTTCCCACCGTACGGAGCGGAACGCTGAGCGCGCGCGGAGTCGAGACGCGGATCGAACCCGACACCGGCTATACCAAGGCAATCGGGATGAACGGGCGGATTGGATCGGGCTTCCTTGTCGGCTACCGGGTGCTGCTCGATCCCGGTGCCGGACGGATGGTGCTGAGCCCCGGCAAGCGCGCCGACGCGCCCCCACTGCGCTCAACCAGCGGCCTCGTGCTGCGCAGCGAAGGTGACCGGTTGCGCGTGCTCCACGTCATGCGCGGCGGTCCTGCGGAAGCCGACGGATGGCGCGCAGGAGAACAGATTTGCCGTGTGGATGGTGCAGCGGTCATCCCCGACGCCCCGCTACTTTGGCCGGTCGATCGACCGGGAAAGACGGTCCGACTGGGTCTGTGCGACGGCACGACCAGAACGCTGACTCTGCGTAATTTTTACTGACCGTGCGTCGCAAGAATTGCGCAGCACGCTGCGGCGATCAGCGCAAACATCTGGAGCGTGCGCCAATCCATGATCCCGATCCGGTCGAGATCGACCCGAGCCGACCGCCGCCAATCGCCCACACCCGCCGCAATCGCGACGAGTCCGGCGACCGCCGCCGCGATCCACCAAAGGTTGGCGATACTCAGTCGCCGAGCTTTTCGATCTTTTCGTGCAAGCGGCCGAGTTCGGCCTTGAGCGCGACGATTTCGTCATCCTTGCTCGCGGAGGTTTGCGGCGCTGCGCCGACCCCGCCTTTGGCGCCTGGCTTGAACGCCTGCGTCGCGGCCTCGAACATCGCCATATTCGTCTTGGCAAGTTCGGCGAAGGGCGAATTGGCGAACGCGCCTTCGACCGCCGATTTGAATTGCTGCTGATTGCGGCGGAAGCTGTCCATCGACGCTTCGAGATAGCCCGGCACCATCGCCTGCATCGAATCGCCATACATCGCGATCAACTGGCGAAGGAAATTCACCGGCAGCATGGTCTGCCCGCGCTGCTCCTCTTCCATGATGATCTGCGTCAGGATATTGTGCGTGATGTCCTCTTCGGACTTGGCGTCGAGCACCTTGAAGTCGCGCCCCTCGCGCGTCATCGCGGCGAGGTGTTCGAGCGTGATATAAGACGACGTTTCGGTATTGTAGAGGCGACGGTTCGCATACTTTTTGATGGTGACCGGGCCTTCGCCCGGCATTGGCTTCTTCATGAAAAAGGCTCCCCGCCCTATGGTTGCCGCTGCCGTACCACCATTCGATACCGCACCGCAACACGGGCCGCGTCCATTACCGCTGTTCCTCGATATGCTGCGCGAACAGACCGCAGCATCGGCTGAGCGGCGCGCGTCGGCGCTGGCGGGATTGCGGGCGTATCAGGACTTCCCGCGCGGGCGTGCGCGCAAGCCCATGCCGGCACGGTTCCGCAAAGGCACCGCGCGCTTGCGCGACTATGGCGCGAAGGGTGGCGCCGAGCGTGCGGGGGGCCGCGCGGTCCTGTTCATCCCCTCGCTGATCAACCCGCCGCACATCCTCGATCTCCTGCCCGAGGTCTCTTTGCTGCGGTGGTTGGCGCAGCAGGGCCATCGCCCGTTTCTGCTCGATTGGGGGACGCCGCCGCCCAAGGCACGCACTATGGACGTGAGTGCGCATATTGAACGCGTGCTCCTGCCACTGATCGCCAAATTCGCCGAGCCGCCGGTGCTGGTCGGCTATTGCCTCGGGGGCACGATGGCGCTTGCGGCAGCCTGCCTTAAGCCCGTCGCCGGTCTGGCGCTGATCGCGGCACCATGGAATTTCGCTGGGTTCGGGGCGGTCGCGCGCGGCGAGATTGCGGGTCTTTGGAATGCCGCAAAACCCTTGTGCGACGCGATGGGACTGGTGCCGATGGAAGTCTTGCAATCGGGGTTTTGGCGGCTCGACCCGGCGCGGACGATCGGCAAATATGAAGCGTTCGCTGCGATGGATCCCGACAGCGCCGCCGCGCGCCTGTTTGTTGCGATGGAGGATTGGGCGAATGCTGGCGCGCCCTTGCCCTTTGCCACCGGGCGTCAATTGTTCGAGGATTTCGTCGACGCAAACGCCACCGGCACGCACCGCTGGACAATCGGCGGGACGACGATCGCACCCTCCGCCCTCACGTGTCCGGCCATGGAATTCGTGTCGCTGAGCGACCGCATCGTCCCCGCCGCCAGTGCCGCAAACTTGCCCGACCGACATGATCTCGGCGCGGGGCATGTCGGAATGATCGTCGGGCGCGCCGCCAAAACACAATTGTGGGAGCCGCTGTCGGGCTGGTTAAACGCGCTTCCCAAGCCTAGATAACCGCAACGCCAGACCCCGGAGAAACTCCATGCACGATATCGTCATCACCGCCGCCAAGCGCACCCCCGTCGGCAGTTTCCTCGGCGCCTTTGCCGCGACGCCAGCGCATGAGCTTGGGCGCATTGCGATCGAAGCCGCGCTCACGCAGGCGAACGTTGCAGGCGAAGACGTGTCGGAAGTCATCCTCGGTCAGGTGCTTACTGCCGCGCAAGGCCAGAACCCGGCGCGTCAGGCGTCGATGGCGGCGGGCATTCCGAAGGAGGTTCCCGCTTGGGGCGTCAACCAGGTCTGCGGATCGGGCCTGCGCGCGGTCGCGCTGGCGGCGCAGGCGGTCGCGACCGGCGATGCGACCATCGTCGTCGCAGGCGGGCAGGAATCGATGTCGATGAGCGCGCATGCGCAGATGCTGCGCGCCGGACAGAAAATGGGCGACCTCAGCCTGATCGACACGATGGTGAAGGACGGCCTGACCGACGCCTTCAACCGCTATCATATGGGCATCACCGCCGAAAACTTGGCGGAGCAATATCAGATCACGCGCGCGGCGCAGGACGCGTTTTCGGTACGATCGCAGAATTTGGCCGATGCGGCGCGGAGTTCGGGACGCTTTCGCGACGAAATCGCCGCTGTCACGATTGCCGGGCGCAAGGGCGACACGATCGTCGCCGATGACGAATATATCCGCGCAGGGGTTACGATCGACAGCGTGTCGGGCGTGCGGCCTGCGTTCAAAAAGGACGGCACCGTGACGGCCGCCAATGCCTCCGGCCTGAACGATGGTGCCGCCGCGCTGGTCGTAATGAGCCGCGCCGAAGCCGAACGCCGCGGATCGCCGATCCTCGCACGGATCGCAAGCTGGGCCTCGGCGGGAGTGGACCCGTCGATCATGGGCATCGGCCCTGTCCCCGCCACGCGCCGGGCGCTGGAAAAAGCCGGGTGGAGCATCGCCGATCTCGATTTGATCGAAGCCAATGAAGCCTTTGCCGCACAAGCTCTGTCGGTCGGCAAGGAGCTTGGCTGGGATGCCGAGCGCGTCAACGTCAATGGCGGTGCAATCGCGATCGGCCACCCGATCGGCGCGAGCGGCGCCCGCGTGCTGACGACGCTGCTGTACGAAATGGCTAAGCGCGACGCGAAGAAGGGCCTCGCCACTTTGTGCATCGGCGGCGGTATGGGCATCGCGATGTGCGTCGAGCGATAGAACCCCAAAGCCCTCATCCTTAAGCCCGAGCCGGATGTTGTATAAGCGCAACAGTTGCGTCATTCTGTCACAGTTCGTTCATCCGGGCGAAAGGTTCTGCTTGCGCTGCGGCGCAAATTCCACTTTGTTCTCCGGCAACCGAGCAGAATCTGCCGCGTTGCATCAAAATGGGGAAAATCATGAAGCTCCGAATCCTATTGTCCGCGACCGCGCTATCCAGCGCATCGTTCATCCTTCCGACCGCTGCCTTTGCAGCCGATCCCGCCGCACCGACCGCTGCCACGTTGCAGACCGCAACGGTCGCTCCGACCGCGGAAGAGGACAAGAAAGACGAGAACATCGTCGTTACCGGATCGCGCATCCGGCGTCCGAACCTTGAGTCGGGCGTTCCGATCACGTCGATTTCGGGCGAGCAATTTTTCCAGACCGGACAGACCAGCATCGGTGACACGCTGAACGATCTGCCGCAGCTGCGCAGCACCTTCGCGCAGCAGAACCCGGGCTTGGGTATCGGCATCGCCGGTCTGAACCTGCTCGATCTTCGCGGTCTCGGCACCGTCCGCACGCTGGTGCTGGTCAACGGTCGTCGCCACGTCCCGGCCGACATTCTCAACAATGCGACGTCGGTCGACGTCAACACCATTCCGAACGATTTGATCGAGCGGGTCGATATCGTCACCGGCGGTAACTCGGCAGTCTATGGTTCGGACGCCATCGCCGGCGTCGTCAACTTCGTGCTCAAGCGCGATTTCAACGGCCTTCAGGTACGCGGTCAGGCTGGCATTACCCAGCAGGGCGTCGCGGGCACCCAGTATATTTCGGCACTCGCCGGTCGTAACTTTGGCGATGGTCGTGGCAATATCACGGTCCATGGCGAATATTCGCGGTCGGACCGCGTGTTCGCGTCGGACATCGCGGCCTTCCGTCAGAACAACAATTTCGGGGTTGTCGATTCCGACGGCGGTGCTGGCATCGTTAATGGCGGTGACGGTTTCCCCGATCGCCAGTTCTTCAACAACCTCAGCAGCACCACGATCCACTATAACGGCCTCGTTCCAGTCAACCAGCGGAACGTTCCGAACGCTGGCGCGTGCGGCAACGCAACGGTTGCGAATAACGGCGCCCCGACGACGGCGGGACCGGCGTTCAGCTGCACTTATATCTTCACCAACGACGGCCGTCTGGTACCGCAGACCGGCACGCGTTTCGGCACCGGCATCAACAGCGGCATCATCGGCGGCAACGGCCAGACCGGTCGCGAAGGCAAGACCGTATCGGTTCTGCCGTTCAACGAACGCTACAATTTCAACCTGCTTGCGCATTATGAATTTGCGCCAGCGCTTGAAGCATTCATCGAAGCCAAATGGAACCGGGTGAATGTACTCGGCAACAATGCCGGTCCTTCGTTCAACCAGGGCACGGGCGGCACGACCGATTTCCGTGAGCGTGTGCGTCTCGACAACCCGTTCCTGAACGCGACCGACCGCGTTACGCTGACGAATGCGATCCTCGCTTCGGGCTGCAACACGAGTTTGACGGTGACCTGCCCTGCAGGCGGCAACCTTAGTGCGACCGACATCACCAACATCAACAATGGCTCGTACCGTTTCGTCGATGCGCGCAACCTGCTCGATGTTGGTCTGCGTGATGAGCGGTTCCAGCGTGACACCTATCGTGTTGTCGCCGGTCTGCGCGGTACGTTCAACACCGACTGGAACTATGAAATCGCGGCCAATTACGGCAAGTTCACCGAAGCGGTCACCACCAACGGCTTCATCGATCGTCAGCGTTATGCGCTGGCAAACGATGCTGGTCGCAACCCGATTACCGGACAAATCCAGTGTCGTGCACAATTCGACCCAGCGTCGAACGTTCCGCTCGTTGGTTTCGCCGGTTCGGCGACCGCCAACGCCGCACGTTTGGCAGCCGATGTTGCGGCCTGCGTGCCGTACAATCCGTTCGGCTCGCCCGACAACAGCGCTTCGGTCGCCTATTTCGCACGGACCTTCACCGCACGCTCGGGCCTGTCGCAGTTCGTGGCCTCGGCCAACGTGGGCGGCGATTTGAGCCAGCTGTTCGAACTGCCCGGTGGCCCGGTCGGTTTCTCGATCGGCGGAGAGTATCGTCGTGAGACTGCCTTCTATCAGCAGGATCAGTTCGTTACCGACGGCTTCACCAATGGCGTTTCGATCCCTTCGTTCACCCCTCCGGCGTTCGAAGTGAAGGAAGCGTACGGCGAAATCTCGATCCCGCTGTTGAAGAATACGCCGTTCTTTGAAGAATTGACGGTCACCGGTGCAGGTCGTGTTTCCGGATATCAGGGTAAGGTCGGCACGGTTTATACCTACAATGCTGGTGTCGAATACGCCCCGATCAAGGACATTCGCTTCCGCGCGAATTACGGTCGCGCAGTTCGTGCACCGAACGTGTCCGAAACCGGCTTCCCGTTGGTTCCGAACTTCTCGAACGGCTTCGTCGATCCGTGCAATCCGGGCGTCATCGGAAGCGGTGTCCGCGCAGCCAACTGCTTGGCCGATCTCGGCCCAGCGTTGCTGGCGACACTTACCGATATCACGCAGTCGCTGCCGATTGTCAGTGGGTCGAACCCGAACCTGAAGGTCGAAACGTCGGACTCGCTCACGGTTGGTACGGTTATCCAGCCGCGCTTCGCACCGGGCATGAGCCTCTCGATCGATTATTACGACATTACGGTGAATGGCATCATTGCGAGCGTCGCCCCACAAACGACGGTCAACCAATGCTATGATTCGGCGACGCTGAACAACGTGTTCTGCTCGCAATTCACCCGCTGGCGCGGGCCGGGCACGGGCCCTCTCGGCGAAAATCCGGGTCGCCTGTTGGGCAACTCGCTGATCAACGCACCGCTGAACTTCGCACGGCGCGTTCGTCGCGGTATCGATGTCAACTTCAACTATCGTAAGAGCTTCGGCGATATTAAGTTCGATACCTCGGTGATCTACGTCCACACGCTGAAGAACAGCAACTATCAGGACCCGACCAACCCGAACTTCGAAACGGTGATCAAGGGTCAGCTCGGCGATCCCAAGGACGAGTATCGTTGGGACGTCAACGTGGGCACCGGGCCGGTCACATTCGGCTATCGCATGCACTATATCGGACCGATGTTCTTCAACGGCTATAGCACGCTGTTCCCGATCAACGGGCTGCCTGCTTCGGACGTCGACGCGTTCCCGTCCACGACGTTCCGGTCGGTCATGTATCATGACCTTCGCCTTGACATCGATGTAGCCAAGGGAGCGGACGGTAGCGCGATCAAGTTCTACGTCGGTGTCGACAACGTCCTCGACAAGGGCGTTCCCGACGGTGCGACCACCGCAACCGGATCGGGCAGCGCGATCTATCAATTCCGCGGTCGCGACTTCTATGCCGGGTTCAAGGCTAAGTTCTAAGTCGAACGCGCCTTACGGCCACGAGAAAGGAGGGGCGGGGATTTTTCCCCGCCCCTTTTTTTGCCCTCGACCGATCGTATCGGACCGCCGCCAAATGATGCAGAACGGCCGCCGGTGCCGAAACGCCGCATTCCGTGCCGTAATATGATGTTCCCGACGGTTTAGCGCTCAGACCCAAAGCCGCTCGGCGCGCGCGCCCAGCCCGGTCAGCAGCTCATATTGCGACATGCCCGACAGTGCGGCCGCGTGCGGCAACGCGTAATCGAGCGAGACCCAGTCGCCCTCGGCCAGCATCGGCGCGGCGTCGACGCAGATTGCGGTCAAATCCATCGATACGCGCCCCAGCACGGGCAGCACGGCATCCCCTGCCCGCGCGCTACCCTGGTTCGAAAAGCCGCGCCAATAGCCGTCGGCATAGCCAATGTTGAGGATCGCGACTTCAGTCGGCGCGGTCGCGGTGTGGAGCGCATTATAGCCGATCGACTCGCCTGCCGCCAGCGTACGGCGCTGGAGGATCTGCGCTTGCGGCGTAACGACCTGCCGCACCACGTCGGCCAATGCGCCGCGCGGCACGCCGCCATACAGCGCGAGGCCGGGCCGGGTCAGGTCAAACGCATAGTCCGGGCCCAGCGCAATACCGGCCGAATTGGCGAGGCTCAGCCGCCGCGCAGCCGTGCGCCCGCGCAGCGCAAGCAAAGCGTCACGCTGACGGGCATTGGCGGGCACGTCTTCGTCGGCGCAGGCGAGGTGGCTCATCAGCGTTTCGATCTCGAGCCCGTCGAGCAGCCCCTGCCCGGCCTGTTCGACCGAAATGCCGAGCCGGTTGATGCCGGTATCGACCATCACATCGCAGCGCCCGCCCCCCGCTTCGCGCCAGCGCGCGATTTGCGTCGCGGAATTGAGCACGGGTCGCGCGATGCCACTCAGCGCTATGGCCATATCCTCGGCGCGTACCCCGTGCAGCACCGAGATCTGGACGCCGTCGGCCCCGGAATCTGCCAGCGTCGCCGCCTCGGCCCAGGTCGCGACAAAGAAATCACGACACCCTGCCCCGGCCAGCCGCTCGACCACGCCCGCTGCACCAAGGCCATAGCCATCGGCCTTGACCGCGGCCCCGCAGGCGGCCGCACCGCTCAACCGATCGAGCGCACACCAATTGGCAATCAGGGCGGCGGCATCGAGCCGGAGACGGAGTGGCGCGGTCATCCCCGGCGGTTAGCGGCCAGCGTGCAGCTAGTCTACGGGCGCGGTGCCGGGCTTGCTTTCCTCAAGCCCAAACACAGTGACGATCAGCGCCATCCCGACGACCGCGACAGTGTACCACAGCCCGGCATAGGGGTCGCCGGTCCGCGCGACGATCACCTGGCTGATCAGCGGCAGGAACCCGCCGAAATAGCCGGTGCCGATGTGGTAGGGGATCGACATCGAACTGTAGCGGATGCGGGGTGGAAACATCTCCGCCAGCAACGCCGCAACCGGGCCATAGGTAATGCCCGACAGCGCGCTGAGCGCAAGGATCGCAATCAGGATCAGGGCGATGTTGCCAGGCGCGGGGATGACGGGTTTCAGATCATAGCCGCTTTTGGTCAGCGCAGCGTCGACCCCTTCATTGGTCATGTCATCAACCCCGACCCCGCCGACGATGACCAACGTTACGGGGGTGTGCGCCTTGGTATAGGGAACGCCCTTTTTCGACAGATAATCGAGCAGCCGCCGACACTCGCTCGGCTTGCCGGGAAACACCTCGTAGGAACAAGCGGGGCCGGAGACGACCACGGGCGCGCGCTTTGCCGCGCGGGCGAGTTCGGGATTGGCAGCAGCTCCCATCACCCAGAAGATCGGGAAGATCAGCACCAGCGTCAGCCCATAGCCGATCACGATCGGTGCCTTGCGCCCGACCCTGTCTGACAACCAGCCGAAAAATACGAAGAAGCCGAGTCCGCCGAGAGCGCCAAACCCGACGATCAGCTGCGCTGCGGTTTCCTGCACGCGCATCGTGCCTTGCAGGAACGACAACACCGAGAACATCGCGGTGTACCAGATCACCGTCAGCCCCGCGGCAATGCCGAACAAGGCGACGAACAGCCGTTTGAGATTGCCCGGATAGGTGAAGCTTTCAACGAACGGGTTCTTCGCAGTTTCCCCCGCCGCCTTCATCTGTTTGAAGACCGGGCTTTCCGACAGTTTCAGCCGCATCCACAACGATACTGCGAGCAACACGAGCGAGAACAGGAACGGCACGCGCCAGCCCCACGCCTCCCACACGGCGGTCGGCATCAACCCCTTGGTCAGCAGCACCACGACAAGGCTGAGAATGAAGCCGCCCGCGACGCTCGCCTGAATGAAGCTGGTAAAATAGCCGCTCTTGCCCGGTGGCGCATGCTCCGCGACATAGATCGCCGCCCCGCCATATTCCCCACCGAGCGCGAGCCCCTGCAACACGCGCAGGCCGATGATGATGAAGGGCGCCGCCAGTCCGATCGCCGCTGCCGATGGCACCATGCCGACTGCCGCAGTCGCCAGCCCCATCACCGTGATCGTCACCAGAAACGTATATTTGCGGCCGAGCTTGTCGCCGAGGAAGCCGAACAGGATTGCGCCCAACGGGCGAAACCCGAAGCCGACCGCAAACCCCGCCCAGGCGTAGAGCGTCTGCAACAGCTCATTCTGCGCCGGAAAGAAGGTCCGCCCGATGATCCCCGATGCGGCCAGCGTGCCGTAGATGAAGAAATCATACCATTCGAAGATCGTGCCGAGCGATGATGCGGTGATGACGAGCTGAATGTCCTTGCGGCTGGGTGCCGCACCCGCATCCGGCCCCACATCGCCCGCCACGTTCGTCGCCATATCGTCCCCCACCCCTGCCGCTGTTCCGGCGGGCCGCAAGATACGGGGTTTGCGCCTTACGGCAAGGCCGATCCGATGCGTCCGGTCGGTACGCACATTGGTCGCCCATCCGGATCGTGCGACACGCGCACCGCGATATCGAACACGCGCCCGAGCGTTTCGGCAGTCAGCACCTGCGCCGTCGGGCCATAAGCGACGACGCGGCCGTGCTGCAGCAGCAGAACATCGTCCGCGATGCGGCCTGCGTGGAGGAGATCGTGCAGCACGACCGCGACGCCGCGCCCGGAAGCCGCTACGGTGCGCAATTGATCGAGCAGATCGAGTTGGTGCGCGGGATCGAGGCTCGCCAGCGGCTCATCAGCGAGAAGCCAAGCGGGTTCCCCCGCCAGCACGCGCGCGAGCAGGACGCGGGCACGCTCGCCCCCCGATAGCGTGGCGATGCCGCGATCGGCGAATTCGGTCGTCGCCGTCACCCGCATCGCCGCATCGATCGCGGCATGGTCGGCGGGACCGGGCGCAGCAAAGGGCGAGCGATGCGCGACGCGGCCAAGCGCCACCAATTCGCGCACGCGCAAATCCCAATGGACACGCGCCTCCTGTGGGAGGTAGCCGATCAGCCGCGCGCGTTCGCGCGGGTCGAACGTGGCGAGCGCGCGACCAACAAGCGTGACCGTGCCTTTATCGGGCACCAGCAACGCCGCCATCGCCTTCAGCAGCGTGCTCTTGCCCGCACCATTGGGGCCGAGGATCGCGGTCACCCGACCCGGCCGCAGCACCGCATCGACGCGGTCCAGCACGCGGCGACCGTCTAGCTTCACGCCAAGGCCCGCGACGCTCAATTCCATGCGACGCGCCCCTTCAGCAGCAGCCACAGGAAGAACGGCGCGCCGATCAGCGCCATCGCGACGCCTAGTCTTACTTCGCCCGCGCCGGGGAGCAGGCGGCACAGGCTGTCGGCGATCAGCACCAGCGCCGCGCCACCAAGCGCGCTGGGCAGCAGCAAGGTAGACGGTCGCGCGCCAAACAATGGGCGCAGTAGATGCGGGACGATCAGCCCGACAAAGCCGACCACACCCGTCACCGCGACGCTCGCGCCGATCGTCAGGCCAGTGCCGAGCACGACCAGCGCTTGCACCCGCCCAAGCCTAATGCCGAGCGAGCGCGCCGTGTCTTCGCCGAGGCTCAGCGCGTCGAGCGAGGGACCGGTCGCGGCCAGCACGATTGCCCCAAGGATCAGGAACGGGACTGCGGTCCGCACATCGTCCATCCCGCGATCGGTCAGCGCGCCCATCAGCCAGTCGATCACCTCGGCCACCGCATAGGGATTGGGCGCGATCGAGATGACGAACGCCGTCAACGCGCCCGACAGGCTGGCGAGCACCGTGCCCGCTAGGATGAATCGGACGGCGCTGGCCTGCCGCCAGGTCAGCGCCGCGAGCAGCGCCATCGACCCACCCGCCGCCGCCATCGCGCAGCCGAACAGGATCAACGGATTGCTGGCGATGCCGAGCACGATCGCGCTGACCGCGCCCAGCGCCGCGCTCGACGACACGCCGACGACGCCAGGATCGGCGAGCGGGTTGCGCAAATAGCCTTGCAGCACCGCGCCGGACAGGCCGAGCACCGCGCCGATGGCCAAACCTAGCAAAGCGCGCGGCAAGCGCAGTTCGAACAGGATCGCGGCGTTCGCACCATGCCCGAACCAGGCGGCGGGCGGGATCCACAGCTTGCCCGCCATCAGCGACAGCACGAAGGCGGCCGCCACCAGCGCGGCGAGCAATACGAGCTTGCGCGTCATGGCAGGCCCCGCCGCAATTCGGCGAGACGCGTGATGGCCGGGACGATCGTCGGGCCGCCGCAATTGACGAGGGTGCGCGCGAAGGTCGCGGTGCGGGTGGGTGCGTGCATCCGCGCGAGCACTTTCGTCCGCAGGTCCGCACTGCGCGACGGGCCGGGAGTGAGGATCAGTGCGGGGGGATTGGCTGCGATCGCCTCCAGCGCGACCGGGCCGGTATAGGCGAGGCCGTAGCTGCCGGCGGCGTTGCGAAGACCGGCGCGCGTCATCAGTTCGTCGAGCAGGGTGCCGGGTCCGTTCGCCAGTGTGCCGCCGATCAAGAGCAAAGCGGACGGCGACGTATTTGCATCGCGCCGTGCGGCGCGTGCCAGCGCATCCTCGATCCGCGCAATCATCGCCTTGCCGCGCGCACCCTGCCCGACCGCCTCCGCGACCAGCGCGATCTGCGCTTCGCTCGCCGCCACCGTAGTTGGGGAATCGAGCAGCAGCGTCTTCAGCCCGGCGCGGGCATATGCCGCGCGCGTGGCGAGCGGGGTGAAGCTCGACGTCACGACCAGCGCCGGGCGCAAGGCGATCACCTCCTCCGCCGTCCCAGCGGTTGCGGGGAAGCGCCGCGCGACATCGAGCGGCAGCGAGGTGGCGGCGGGATCGTGCGAATATTGGCTGATTGCGGTCAAGCGTTCGGGCGCGAGGTCTACCAACACCGCATCGGCACACGGATTGGTCGAAACGATTCCGCCAGAGTTTGGCCCGCCGCCCACCGGCACGCGCGCCGGGGCAGCACACCCGGCGAGCAATATGGCAAGCAGCGGGACCAGGCGCATCAATCGAGCTTCACGCGGATGCCGCCAAACGCCGCGCGGCCATCGGTGCCGTATCCGGCAACGGTGCGGTATTTCTCGTCAAAGGCGTTGTCGATCCGGCCATAGACCGACAGCCCGTGCCCGACCGCCATTTCCGCGCGGAAGCCCGCCAGCACATAGCCATCGAGCCGGACGGTGTTGCGCGCATTATCGAAGCTGTCGCCGACATGGGCGACAGTGCCACCGATCGAGAGGCCGAACGCGAAGCGATAATCGGCCGACACGCTCACCGTCTGTTTGGGCCGCCGCGCCAGATCCTTGCCGAAATTCGCGCCCGCCGAGCGGTTCTTCGCATCGATATACGAATAATTGCCCGTCACCGTCAGCGCCGCGATCGGGCGCAGCGCGAGTTCGATCTCGACCCCCCCCGCGCGTGTCTGCGCGATGTTCTGATACGCGAAGGTGCCGAGATCGAAATCGATCTGGTTGTTCGTGTCGCGGTGGAAATAGGTGACGCTCGCGCTCACCTGATTGCCGAGCAAGCGTTGCTGTATGCCGACATCATAGCTGCGCGCGGTTTCGGGCACGAGGGCGCGCGTGCCGAAAAAGCTGTAGAGCTGAAACAGTGTGGGAGCCTTGAAGCCCTCGCCATAGCTCGCGCGCAACGTCGTGCCGGTGTCGAGCGCGAGTGCTGCGTCGGCGCCGAGGGTCGTGCGACTGCCAAAAGTGCGGTGATCGTCATGCCGCACCCCGCCCGTGATCGTCAGCTCGCGCACCGGCGTCACGATCGCCTCGCCATAGACTGAGGTGATGCCGGTCGATGCGAAAGTGCTGCCGTCGTTGAAGCGGCTGTCCTCATGCTCGACCCCGCCGACGATGCGCAGCTGATCGATCACGCGGAAATCGCCCTGATATTCGAACCGCTCGGTCCGCCCGCGCGAGAAGAACGACACCGGCGTATTCGGCGCGTCGAAATTGTCGCGCCTGATGTCGGCGATGGTGAAGGCGATGCGGTTGCGGAAACGATCATCGAACAGGTCGGCATGCGCGCCGACATAGCCATAGGCTTCCTTCGAGGTCGAATATTCGGGCGTGTCGGCCAGCGCGAAATTGGGTGGCGGAAAGCCGTCGATCATCGTGCGGCTATCGGCATAATAGCCGCGCAGATCGATCCCGATGCCGGGCGCGAGTTCCACGCCCACTTTGCCGGTCGCGCCATATTGGCGGAAGCCGTCGCGCTCGGTACCGGTCGCCGCCGCCGAAATGCCGTCGGTGCGCAGATAGCCGCCGTTGAACGCCGCGGTCAGCGCACCCGTCCCGCCCGAAAGTCCGGCGTTGGCGTAGAGCGTATCGTGCGACCCATATTCGATCTGACCGCGCGCTTGCACGCCCATGGTCGGGGTGGCGGTAACGATGTTGATCACTCCGCCGATCGCCTGACTGCCCCACGGCACCGAATTCGGCCCGCGCAAAATCTCGATTCGGTCGATCGATCCGGCAAGCAAAGTGCCGAAATCGAACGCGCCGCCGGGCGAAGACGGATCATTGACGCGAATTCCGTCGATAATCGTCAAAGATTGTTCGCCCTCTGCGCCGCGGATGCGAACGGCTGTAACCGTGCCAATGCCGCCGGTGCGAGATACGGTGACACCCGGCGTGGTGGCGAGCAAATCGGACAGGACGATGGTCTGGCGGCGCTCAATCTCGGCCCGCGTCAGGACCGTGACGGCCTGGCCGATTTGGTTGCTATATTGCGGCACGCGCGCCGCGACGATGATGTCGGGTTCGGTTCTGGTTTCGGTGAGTGCCGCCAACTCGGCAACATTGCGTCCGATCAGGTCCGATGGCACCGTCTGCGCCTGCGCTGCACCGGCGAAGCCCAAGGCGAGCACGGTGGGAATCAATTTTCGATAGTGGATCATGACGTTACCCTCAAAGAGGGCCGCGACGCCGGGCGTTGCCGGACGGCGACGCCCGGAGTCATGGCCCCGGTTCCGTCGTTCGCTCGAGGTTTCGCCTCGTCCGCCCGGTTCACCCGCCCGCGCAGTGGATCGACCGTGAGGGGCAGGTCTCCTGGCTCCCGGGTCGCTGCTGACGTGCCGCCTTCCCAGGTCGTTTCGGACCCAGTGGCATGATGGCGCGCCGGCTATCCGGTCACAGTTGCGGGGGCAGCACCGGTCTTGCGAGGTTACCCCCACGCACCGGTTTCCCTATTGATCCCGTCTCCGGGAACCCTTCACGCGACTGGTCTAGTGTTGCGACGCAGCACACGCAAGAAAGAAAACGGTGCCGCCGCGCGTAACCAATCCTTGTCATCTTCTGTATTAAATGTGAATCTAAGCGTGGTCATAATAAGAAGACGCGCTTCGGCAGGAGCAATTTGGATGAGGGTTCGATCGATAAATCATATTGCCGCCGCGCATCCGCGCCGTAAGCGCGCCTGGCCGCCGGGAGCGGGTCTTTTGATTGTGGCTGTTGCGTCTTTACTGATGTGGGCGATCATTGCCGAGGTCGCCACAATCGTCTGACGCCTGCGCGTGCCGCGGCACGCCTGTCACCGATCGCAAGACTTCGCGGCTTGACGCGGTACCGAATTCGATGTGGATCGAGCCGACCTTAGAGCGGGACGGCACCACATGGAATCGATCGGCGGCGACCTTCGCCACATGCAACGAACGCCTTTGTCCGATAGCCACGTCGCGGCGTTGCGCGCTGCCGGATCGATCGTCCGCTATTCCGCCGGCACCTTCCTCGCGCAGCCGGGCAAGCCCGCCGACCGCTTTACCTATGTGCTGTCGGGCGAAATCGAGGTGGTCAATCTCTATACCGACGAGCGTCATTTGCCCTCCACGCTCGGGCCCGCGCAATTCATGGGCGAGATATCCTTCCTGAACGGCGGCAATTGGTCGATGCCGCTGCGCGCGGCGGTTGATACCGAAGTCATCGAAGTACCGCGCGACGCGATGCTGACGCTGATGTCGCAAATCCCCGAAATGTCCGATATCGTTATCGCTGTGCTTTCCGCGCGGCGACGGCGCCAGCTCGATGATCAGGACAGCGCGCTCGTCCTGATCGGCGAAGAGCTCGACCGCGATGTCCGCCGGATCGCCGAATTCGCCAGCCGCAACCGCATTCCCTACACCGCGATCGCGTTGGACAGTGCCGAGGCGGCTGACATGGCGAGCAGTTGCGGGATCACGCTCACCGGCCCCAGCGTGATCTTCAGTCGAGAGATCGTGCCTGATCCGACCCCGCAAAGCATCGCGCGGCTGCTCGGCATGAACCGCGATCATGCCGAGGAGAAGCTGTTCGACGTGCTGATCGTCGGCGGCGGTCCGGCGGGGGTCGCAGCGGGCGTCTATGCTGGAGCCGAGGGACTGTGTGCGCTCGTTATCGAGGACGTGGCGATCGGCGGTCAGGCGGGAACGTCGTCCAGAATCGAAAACTATATGGGCTTTCCGACCGGCATCTCAGGCGCGGATCTCGTGTGGCGCGGCGAAATACAGGCGATGAAGTTCGGCACACGCTTTGCCATGCCGTGCCGCATCGTCGAGCTCGAACGGTTGGATGACGACAGCTTCTGCGCGACGCTCGACACGGGCGCTCGCGTGCGCGGCCGGGCCTTGGTGGTGGCGACGGGCGTGCAATATCGCCGCTTGCCGATCGCACGGCTCGAAGCGTTGGAGGGTGCCGGGATCTATTACGCCGCGACCGAGATCGAAGCGCGCTATTGCCGAGGGACCGAGGCGATCGTGATCGGCGGCGGCAATTCTGCGGGCCAAGCCGCAATGTTCCTCAGCCGCTCGGCACGCCGCGTGCGGCTGCTGGTGCGCGGCACGTCGCTCGCGGCATCGATGTCGAGCTATCTGTCGAGCCGCCTCGAAGCCGATCCTGCGATCACCATCCACTATCAGGCCGAAGTCAGCGAACTCCACGGCGACGATCACCTCGACGGCGTGACGATCCGTAATACGGCGACCGGCGCGACCGAAACCGTCGCGACCCGCGCCGTGTTCGTGATGGTCGGGGCCGCGCCCAATACGGCGTGGCTTTCGGGCCTGGTGGCACTCGATGACAAAGGCTTCGTGCTTACCGGACACGATGTGAAGGCCGCCTCCCCCTTTGCCACGTCGCACCCCGGCATCTTCGCAGTCGGCGACGTGCGCGCCGGATCGGTCAAACGCGTTGCATCATCGGTCGGCGAAGGATCGGTGGTCATTTCGAAAGTGTGGGAATATCTCAACCGCAGTGAAGGCTGACGCGGTCAAACGAGCCAACGGTGTCCGGTACCCACTGCGGCCTGCGTACCATCACGGCATCGAAAAGCGCGGACGCGAGGTGGCCCTCCAGCCAAATCTTGAGACTGGCGAGCGGCTGGACCGCGAACCAGTCCTGGTCGACGCCTGCGAATTGCCGGACGAACGGCACGATCGCCGCATCCGCCAGCCCGCGCCTTGGACCGCACAACTGCCCGTCGGCGGCGAGGCGACGATCGAGTTCCCGTAGAAACGCCAACCCGCTTTCGCGGTGTGCGAGCGCATCGGAGCCGTAACGCTGCGGATATTTGTAGCGGTCGAGGTCGTGCTTGAACGCGCCATCATTGGTGGCAATCAACGCCCGATCATCGCGCGCCAGCCACTCTTCGGGGTCGCAGATCGACAGCGCCCAGCGCATGACGTCGAGGCTCTCGTCGATCACCGTCCCGTCGGGCAAGCGCAGCACCGGAACACTCCCCTTGGGCGAGGCAGCGAGCATCGCGGCGGGTTTATTCGATAGCCTGACCTCGCGCAGCTCGTAAGCGACTCCGCTGACCGCCAGCGCGAGGCGCGCCCGCATCGCATAGGGGCAGCGCCGGAAACTGTAGAGGATCGGCGGGCTCACACGGTCCATTCGGCGAGACTCGGCTCATCCCCGATCAGCGCCAGTCCGTGCGCGATCGACGTCAATTCCCCGCCGGTCGCGATCCGGTCCGCGCCAAAGCGGCGCTCGAACATCGCCCGGATGATCGGGATCAGCGAGGAACCGCCGGTCAGGAACACCCGGTCGATCCGGTCGGCGGCAATATCGGCGCGGGCGAGCGCGAGATCCAAGGTTTGCTCGATCAAACGCAGATCATCGGCGATCCAGCCTTCGAAATCAGCCCGACACACGCGCGCCGCAATGTCGACGCCACCGCCCGAAAAAATCAGCTCGGCTTCATCGGCCTCCGAAAGCGCGCGCTTCAGTCGGCCGACCGCATCGTAGAGCGGGAAGCCCTGCTCATGTTCGATCAGCGCGATCATCCGGCCGATCGGCGCGGGATCGACCGCGCTGCGCTCCAGCTTGCGCAATTCGTCGAGCGTGCGGCGGTTGCGCATCAGCGCGAGCCGCGACCAATCGGCAAAGTCGGCGAAATATCCGCCCGGTATCTCGAGCTCCTTGTCGAACGAGCGGTAGCTGCTCCCCTTGCCCAGGAGCGGCAGCACCAGCCGGTCCATGATGCGCCGGTCGAAGCGGTCGCCCGCAATCCCCACGCCTGACGACGCCAGCGGGATACAGCGTCGCTCGGCCCCCGGCGCAGCGACACGCACGACCGAGAAGTCGGTGGTGCCCCCGCCAAAGTCCGCGACCAGCACCGTCGCTGGCGCGCTCAGCCGCGATGCATAGCTGAATGCGGCCCCCAGCGGCTCATAAACATAGTGCAGGTCTACCCCGAACTCCTTGAGCATCAAGCCATAGCGCTCGCGCGCCAGATCCGGGTCGGGCCGCGCACCAGCATAGACGACCGGCCGCCCGACGATGACGCGCTGCGGCCGCGAATCGAGCGCGCCGCCGGCATGCGCCACCAGTTTCTGCAGGAATAGCCGACCGAAATCCTCGAACCGAAAATTGCGCCCGAAGATTTGCGCGCGTTCGAAGAGCGGGCTCGCGGCCACGGTCTTGAAGGATTGCACGAACCGGCTGTCGAGCGGCGATTGCAGATACTCCGCGACCGCCCACGGCCCGGCCTCATGCGCGACGCCGTTCCAGCCGCGCTCTTCCTCCCAAAAGCACAGAGCCGATCGAAACACCGCGCCAGTCGCCTCCGCGCCGACGAAATCGACCAGCCGCGAATGCCCCGCGCCATCGCTGAGCGCGACGACGGTATTGGTCGTGCCGAAATCCAGCCCAAGCGCGGTCGCGGGTGCCACCTGAAATCCTCTATAGGCAAAAAGCCCGCCATCCCATTGGAATAGCGGGCTTTTAATGGTGGGCGTGGCAAGGATTGAACTTGCGACCCCTGCGATGTCAACACAGTGCTCTACCACTGAGCTACACGCCCACAACGCCGTGACGGAACAGGGCGAGCGGCGGCCTTTAACGAAGGCCTAGCCGCCACGCAAGCGCCGCTGCGCGTGCGCCTTCAGATATTGTCGCTCGCGCGTTCCAGTTCGAACATGCGATCGACCTCGAGCACGAGGTCGCGCAAGTGGAACGGTTTGGACAGCACGCGCGCTTGCGGCATCGTCCGGCCCGCCTTGAGCGTGACGGCAGCGAAGCCGGTGATGAACATCACGCGCAGCTCCGGCACCATCTCGCTGGCCTTTTGCGCGAGTTCGATGCCGTCCATCTCGGGCATCACGATATCGGTCAGCAGCAGATCGAAATGCTCGGTTTCCAAGAGCGGGATTGCTGCGGTGCCACGGTCCACCGCCGACACGGCATAGCCCGATCGTTCCAGCGCACGGGTGAGGTATTCGCGCATCACGCGATCATCCTCGGCAAGTAAAATTCGTATCATGTCCAA
This sequence comes from Sphingomonadales bacterium, assembly GCA_038327465.1. Classification (GTDB taxonomy): domain Bacteria; phylum Pseudomonadota; class Alphaproteobacteria; order Sphingomonadales; family Sphingomonadaceae; genus Sphingomonas. The sequence continues at coordinate 69,859 of JBBQLB010000011.1, forward strand.
ACCCTGCCCCGCGGCGTTTGCCGTTCTCCAGCGTGTATGCGCAAAGCCCTTAAGATTTTCTCGCCGGGTCGTCGCGCGACGTGTGATAGCATGTACCGATTATGGCCGCGTCGTCCCCTTCTTTCGAGCGTTACGGAGACGCCATCCCGGCCAGCCCGGTGATTCTTTCGGTGCCGCATGCCGGGCGGGAATACCCACTGGCGTTGCGCGCTGCGCTCCGCGTGCCGATGGCGGCAGTGACGGTTTTGGAGGATCGTCACATCGATGCCGTGGCGCTAGCCGCGCGAAGCCTGGGCCAGGGCCGTGAAACGATGCTGGTCCAGCGCCGCGCACGCGCCTGGATCGATCTCAACCGCTCCGAGCTCGAACGCGACCCCGCGATCGATGAAGGCGCGGTGTGGACCGCGCTACCGCTCACTTCGGCCAAGGTGCGCGGTGGACTCGGGCTGGTGCCGCGGCGCGTGGCGGGCGCGGGCGAATTGTGGCGGCGACGGCTCGACGCTTATGATGTCGCCGCGCGCATCCGCGAGGATCACCGGCCCTATCATGCAACACTGGCCACCGAATTGGCGGCAGCGCGCGCCCGATTCGGGGCGGCGGTGTTGCTCGATCTGCATTCGATGCCCTCGCTCGGTCCGGGCAAGCCATGCATTGTCATTGGCGACCGCTTCGGGCGCAGTGCGGGCGGGCGCTTCGTAACGGCGATTGAGGCGATCTTGGAAGCAGCAGGACATACCGCCGCGCTCAACACGCCCTATGCCGGAGGTCACATCCTCGACGTGCATGCACGACCGGCGATGGGCGTGCATGCGGTGCAGATCGAATTCGACCGCAGCCTCTATCTCGATCCCGCCGGAGACGGCCCCGGCGACGGGCTGGCGGCGACTGCAGCCCTGCTCCGCCGAATGATCGACGCCCTGGCGGATGAGGCGACCGCGACGATTTCAGTCGCCGCCGAATAGACACATAAAAAACCACCGCGTGCAATGCACGCGGTGGCCTAGGTTCAGGGAGGAGCACCCTAAAAGGGTGCCACGCGGCCCGCGAAAGGGGGGAACACGAACCGCGTATAGCAGATATAGGGAAGCCGTTTTCACCCTTCAAGGGAGAAATTTTCAGTCCGTAACGAACCCGATCCCTTGCTTCTCCGCGCCATCTTACCCGACGAGTTGCGGGGCGGGCGCCTTGCCGAGTTTGACCTGCCGTTCGAAAACCTGCGGCAGCGCCGCGAGCGAGAACATGTGCGCGTAGATCAACGCGAGCAGGCCCGATTTCTGGATCTTGCGCAGCTGATCGCCGCGCAGATCGTTGAGCTTTTCCTCATTGACCATCTGGAACCCGCGATAGACGAATGGCTGTTCGAAGCCCTGCATTTGCAGCGTGACTTCGCCGTCCATCAAAATTCCGAGCTCACGCACCTCGGCCATGAAATTCGCCGTGCGCGCGCCGGCCTGCTCGAACTGCTCGTTGAAGGTCAGAATGTTCTGCACGATCTCGGTCGGCTTGCCGTCTTCGAACAGCGGCTCACCGTCGTCGAACGCACCGATCACCTCGGTGGTCGGATCGAAGCACAGCGACAATTCCTCCGCGTCGGGACGCAGCCGCGCGAGCATGAAGGGGTAGCGCCGAACGTAGGCGGGCACGTAAATCTGCTCTTCGGTCATCTTGCCGTCATCGTCGATGAAGACATTGACGCCCTCGTTCAGGCCCATCAGCGCGATCGGAATCGAATCATCGCCGGTGGTGAAGACGATCGGCAAGCTGCGCTGAGCTGCTACGAATTCGTCGACCGTAATCGGGATCGCATGCTGCCCGACCAGAAATTTCGCGCGATCCATGACGCGGAACTTGAACGCGGCATGCGTCTCGCTCGAAAGCGGCTCGAGTGCATTGTAGAACAGCGGAAGCGATTGCGGCGCGCTGGCCATCGGTAATTCTCCATCGAAATTGAAAGCGCGCACACACCACGCCGAATGGCCGCTGGCTCTATGGTGCGGAAGGGCTTTCCGCAAGACCAAGCAATTTTCCAGGGTTCATCAATCCGTGCGGGTCGAGTCCCGATTTGATCGCGCGCAGCGCCGCCATCCGCGCCGGCGAGGACAGCCGCGCGAGTTCGGCACGTTTCATCTGGCCGATGCCGTGTTCGGCCGAAATCGACCCGCCGGCCGCAACGACGAGATCATACACCATGTGGCTGGCGGGTTCGCCGATTTCGACACGCCAGCGCTCGGCATCGACGCCGCGCGGTGCGTTGACGTGGAAATGGACGTTGCCATCCCCCAAATGCCCGAAGGCGCTGGCGTGGACGCCGGGGAACGCCGCCTCGACCAGTGCGGCCGCGCGCAGCATGAAATCGGGCATCGCATCGACCGGAACCGAGATATCGTGCGCCATCGTCGGACCCTCGGCGCGTTCTGCCTCTGAGATCGAATCGCGTAAGCGCCAGAACGCTTCGGCCTGAGTTTCGCTCGCCGCGACCACGCCGTCCTGCGCCAGCCCGGTGGTGAGCACGCCTTGCATCAAATCCTCTAGGCCAGTTTGCGCGGCGGCCTCACCCGGTTGCGAAACATAATCGACCAGTACCAGCCATGGGTGCGGACCCTCGAACGGCGACCGCGTGCCGGGAATATGCTTCAGCACGAGATCGAGCGCGATCTTCGGCACAAGCTCGAAACTCTCGATCGCGCTGCCCGATCGCGCCTCCATTACACGCAGCGCCTTCAGCGCATCGGTGGGCGATTCGACCGCGAGCCAGCCCGTCGCCCGGTCATGTACGGCGGGCACAAGCCGCAGCGTCACCGCCGTCACCACCCCAAGCGTCCCCTCCGCCCCGACCAGCAAATGCGTCAGATCATAGCCGCGATTGTCCTTCTTCAACGCGGCGAGCCCGTCATGGATCGATCCGTCGGGCAACACCGCCTCGACCCCTGCGACCAGCGACCGCATCGTCCCGAAGCGCAGCACTTGCGTGCCCCCGGCATTGGTCGAGGTCAGGCCACCGATCGTCGCACTCCCCCGCGCGCCAAGCGTCAGCGGGAAGCGCATCCCCTGCGCGTCGGCGGCATTGTGCAGGGTCTCAAGAATCACCCCGGCCTCAACCACCGCCAATTTCGCCGCTGGGTCGATCGACCGAATCCGGTTCATTCGCCTGAGCGACAGGATCAGCGCGGACCCGTCCGCAGGCGGCGTCGCCCCACCGACCATCGACGTATTGCCACCCTGCGGCACCAACGCCACATTATGCTCGCCCGCCAGCCGCACGATCGTCGCGACGCCTTCGGTCGTGTCGGGCGCGAGGATCGCCGCGCTCGCGCCGTGATACCGCCCGCGCCAATCGTCGAGCCACGGCGCGATATCGTGCGGATCGGTGACGACCGATTTCTCGCCGAGCGCGGTGCGCACCGCGTTGATCAGGCGGTTTTGGCGCGCGGCCTTGGCGTCGGTCATGATGGCGTCTCCGTCATGGCGGGCGCTCTATCATTGTGGCGCGCACGTTGCCAATTCATCCGACGTTCAAGCATAAGCGGTATCGCTGGCGGCTAACTATGCCCAACCCCGCTTTCCCCTTGTTGCTGCTTTTGATGCTGACCCCGGCCGCCTCGGCCGAAGTCGAGCAGTGGGACCGCGTCGAACTGGCACAGCTGACGATTCATCAGCGCATCGTGATCCGCATTCCGCGCATCCTCGGGCCGCGCCCGGAGCAGCGTTCGGAACCGCCCGCAATCCGCTGGACCGAGAAAAAGGGTCCGAAATGCGTCCCGATGGGCGCAGTCGAAGGCGCAATCATCACCGGCGGCGACAGCGTCGATCTGATCGTGGCGGACGGCACTCGGTTGCGCGCCGAATTCGACGACAATTGCCCCGCGCTCGATTTCTACTCGGGCCTCTATATCAAGGGGACGATCGACGGGATGGTTTGCGCCGACCGCGACTCGATCCGCGCGCGCTCGGGCAGCGTTTGCCGGATCGACAAATTCAAGCGGCTGGTGGCAAAACGCTGACACGCGCCTAACCCGTTTACCTTGACATTTCGCCCCTGATCGGCAAGCGCTTCGTCGGTCCTAGCGCTCTCGCCCGGACGCTTTTTCCGGACACCGCATGACTTTTGCCGACCTCGGCCTTTCCGACGAACTCCAACGTGCCGTCAATGAGTCCGGCTATACCGAGCCGACTCCGATCCAGGCGAGCGCAATCCCCTCGATCCTGATGGGCCGGGATCTGGTCGCGGTGGCGCAAACCGGCACCGGTAAGACCGCCGCCTTCGTGCTGCCGATGATCGACATTCTGGGCGAGGGCCGCAGCCGCGCACGCATGCCGCGCACGCTGATCCTCGAGCCGACGCGCGAACTCGCCGCGCAAGTCGCCGAGAATTTCGAAAAATACGGCAAATATCACAAGCTTTCGATGGCGCTGCTGATCGGCGGCGTGTCGATGGGCGACCAGACCGCCGCGCTCGAAAAGGGCGTCGATGTCCTGATCGCGACGCCGGGCCGGTTGATGGATTTGTTCGGACGCGGGAAAATCCTGCTGACCGGCTGTTCGATGCTGGTGATCGACGAGGCCGACCGGATGCTCGACATGGGGTTCATCCCCGATATCGAGGAAATCTGCACCAAACTGCCGAAAACGCGCCAGACCTTGCTCTTCTCCGCGACGATGCCGCCGCCGATCAAGAAGCTCGCCGACAAATTCCTCGACAATCCCAAGACGATCGAGGTCGCGCGGCCCGCCACCGCCAACATCAACATCAAGCAATGGCTCGTCCCCGTCACCGCCGCCAAGAAGCGCGACCGGCTGATGGCGCTGCTGCGCTCGGAAGCGGTGAAGACCGGGATCATCTTTTCCAACCGCAAGACGACGGTGCGCGAGCTCAACAAGGCGCTGCAACGGGCCGGCTTCGCGTCGAGCGAAATCCATGGCGACATGGAGCAATCGCAACGCATCGCCGAGCTCGACCGTTTCAAAAAGGGCGAGGTCAATATCCTCGTCGCCTCCGACGTGGCCGCGCGCGGGATCGACATTAAGGGCGTGAGCCACGTCTTCAATTTCGATGCGCCGTGGCACCCGGACGATTACATCCACCGCATCGGCCGTACCGGCCGCGCGGGCGCAACCGGCATCGCCTTCACCTTCGCCACCCCCGACGATGCCGAGAATATTCAGAATATCGAGAAACTGACCGGGCTGAAGATCGAACGCTACGCGCCCGACGATACGCCTGTGGCGGACGATTCCGAGGCCCCGCAGGAGGCCGCGCCACGCGGTCGCGGACGCGCGAAGAAGCCCGCCGCCAAGCCGACCGCGGTCGAAGTCGAAGCAGCCCCGGTCGAGGCCGAACGCCCTGCCCGCACCCCTCGCCCACCGCGCGAAGAGCGTGCCCCCCGCGATGCCCGTCCGCCACGCGAGGAACGCCCCGCGCGCGACAGCCGTCCGCCGCGCGACGATCGTCCAGCCCGAACCGAGCAACCGCAGCTCGCCGACGCGCCCGAAGATGGCGGCTGGAACGGCCCGATGCCGAGCTTCCTGATGGCCAAGCTGACCGACTAAGCCGTGGACGGGTTCATCGAAATCGCGCCCACGATCGAAAGCCCGTGCATCAATATCTGCGACATCGACGCGGCCAGCGGCCTGTGCGTCGGCTGCGCCCGCACACTCGACGAAATCGCGCGCTGGGGCAGCGGCACGACGGAATGGCGCGCGGCGGTGATGGCGGCGCTACCGGGACGGATGGACACACCCGCCACTCGCTAGGTGCTGATACCTATCCCGTTCGTTTACAAAGCCTTGGCAAACAACGCCAACATCCGCGTCCACGCCCGGTCGGCTTGCGCGGCGTCGTAAACCCGGCTGTCGGGCGGGCACCAGCCGTGCATCGTGCCCTGATAGACCTCAATCTCTGCGGGCAGTTTGGCGGCGGCGAAATTCGCGCGCAGCGTGTCCTTGTCGGTCGGCGCACGCGCATCATCATTGGCGGCGATGGCGATCAGATAGCTCGCCTTCATCTGCGGGATCAGCATATTGGGGCTGTTGGGCTGCGTGCCGACCAGCCCGCCGCCGTGGAACGTCGCGCCCGCTTTGATCCGGCTTGGGTTGGCGGCGGCGGTGCGCATCACCATCGGCCCGCCCATGCAATAGCCGGAGGTGCCAAGCCCGCGCTTTTTGTCGACCTGTTTTTGCGCATCGAGGAAGGCGGTGAAGGCGAGCGCATCGCGCACCGTCCCTTCGGGGCTGAGCGCCTTCACATACGGCCCGATCTTCGCGCGCACCGCGGGCTGGTCATAGCTTTCGCCTGGCGCAAGGAACGGCGCCTTCACCGAACGGTAGAATTGGTTGACGACCAGCACGGCATAGCCGCTTTGCGCCAACCGGTCGGCCATTTGCCGGAAGGCGGGGCGCAACCCCATGATGTCGGGCCAGATCAGCACGCCGGGTCCCTTGCCGCTCGCGGGCGCGACGAAATAGCCATCGGCCTTGCCGTCCGGGGTATCGATCGTCACGTCCTTGCCGGAGATCGGCTTGGCGTTGGCCGGTGCCGGTAGCAGCATCGCGAGACCTGCACCGCCCGCGAGCGAGGCGAACCCGCGCCGCGTAACCGCCGACGTTACGATGCCGAGCTGCGCGTCATTTTCGGCTGCGGTGAACTCGTCGCACATGCGTGTCTCTCCTCGCGATTCGCCCCTTGGCGGTGTCCACCCTAAACCGTTCGCCCTGAGCTTGTCGAAGGGCCTTTGCCACAAGAGCGCGCTCGCATGTTGCGGTGCTTCGACAGCCCCGGATCAAGTCCGGGGACGAACGGGTTAAGAAGCCCGATACCACCAAACCCCGTCCTCAACCGTGCGCACCGCGCGACCCTCGACCACCAGCCGCCGCAAATGCGCCTGCGCCTCACCCGTCGCCATGCCGAGCATGTCGGGCCCGATCGCGCGCCGGAACAGGCGACCGAAGCAATCGATCGCGCGTCGCGGCTCGGCGAGGAACACCGCCAGCTCATCGAGCCGTTCGCGATGTTCTCGGTCCATCGCGTCGAGCCGCGCGTGCAAGCCGGTGAACGGGTCGCCATGCCCCGGCAGCACCAGCACATCGTCGGGCAGATGCTTCAGCTTGGCAATCGAATCGAACCATTCGCCGAGCGGATCGGCATTGGGTTCCGTCACGCCGAGCGACACGTTGGGGCTGATCCGCGGCAACACCTGATCGCCCGAGATGAGCACTTTGCCAACCGGATCGTACAGACACGCATGTTCGGGGCTATGGCCCGATCCGACGACGATCTGCCAGTCGACCGACCCAATCCGCAGTGTGTCGCCATCCTTGATCCGCGTGTAGCCGAGCGGCAGCGCCGTCACGATCTGGCGAAACCCGGCCCAGCCGCGTGCGGCGGCATGGTCGATCTGCGCGGCGTCCCATCCGGCCGCGACGCGCATCGCGGTGACGTCTTCCGGCACCGCATCGCGCGCGTCCGCCACCAGCATTTGCGCGGTCAGCCATTCGCCGCGCGTCATCACCACCGGGCAAGCGTGCTTGTCGTGCATCCAGCCAGCGAGACCGATATGATCGGGATGGAAATGCGTGCCGATCATCTTGGTGACGCGCACGCCCGCCAGCGGCCCCTTCCACAGCGTCTTCCACGCACCCCGCGCGTCGGTCGTGTTCATGCCGGTATCGACGAGCGCAACGCCCTCGCCTTGCTCATCGCGATCGTCGATCAGCCAGCAATTGACGTGCTTCAGCGGCCCCGGAACGTGCAAGCGCACCCAGCGCACGCCAGCGGCCACCGTCATCACTTCCCCCGCCGCCGGTTCCGCCCCGCCAAACGGGTACGTCAGGCCCTTATGGCTAGTCGGGATATAGGATGGATCGGGCGCCAGCGCCGCTGCTGCAATGGACATCATCGCCGCCTAGCGCGAGCGCGATGCGCGAGTCACGCATTTCCTAGGCGGCTGCTGGCTCGCGCGCGCCCAGTACGAGGTTGAGCACCTCGTCGGGGCGCTCGAACAGGATATCGGGCTGCAATTGTGTCAGCGCGGCGCGATTGGCATAGCCCCACAGCACCGCGCCAGAGGCTATGCCGACCTTCTTGGCGGCGACCACATCACGCGTCTCATCCCCGATCGAAATCACATCGGACGGCGCGATCTTGCTCTTGCGCAACACGCGACGATAGCGCGGCGCCTTGCCGAACAGCGACGCGCCGCATTCGAACCGCTCGAACATCGCGGCATTGGCCGCCCCGAGGATCGCGCGCGCATTCTGTTCGGCGTTCGAGGTGACCAGCGCCATCCGCACGCCATGTTCCGCGAGTTGCTGCAACACCGGCACGATGCCGTCGAACAAAGCGATCCGGTCGGTCTGCTGCGCCAATAGCCCGTGGACATAGCGCCCGATCGCGGGAAGCTTCCAGCGCGGGATGCCGAGGTAGCGGATCACCTCGCTCGACGTGCGCCCGCGTAACCGCTCGATCTCGTGCGGCAGGACCTTGCGAAACTTGAAGCGCTCGGCAAGGTGATCGGCGATCGACAGGAACCAGTCGCCACTATCGGCCAACGTCCCATCGAAATCGAAGATCACCAGGGCGTAGCGTGGGGTCACCTGCGGTGCTTAGCGCGGTTCTGCGCCGCGTCCACGGCCTTTTTTGCCGACCTCGCCTTCCGGGAAAGCGCCGGCACGAAGGGTGAGCAATTCCGCGCGCGTCGTGGCACCGTCCTTATCCCTATCGAACCGGTCGAACAGGCCCGCGAACTCCGCCTGCAATTCGGGCAGCGTGATGCGATTGTCGCCATCGCGGTCGATGCCGAACGGACTCGGCAGCGCGTTGCGGTCGCCCAGCCATTTCAGCGCCCAATCGGCATAGCCGATATAGCCGATCGACCCGGCACGCCCGCTATCGGCATCGGCAAAGGTCCGCCCGACGCACGCGGAGAGTTCGTCGCGCGTCGTGCGGCCATCCCCATTCGCATCGCACGCGGCGATGAAGAGCGCGGCGGGTTCACCGACGATCGTTGCGGCAGGCTGACGTTGTTGGTCGGTCACGGCCGGCGCGGTCTGCGCCGAAAGCGGGACAGCGAGCGCGAGCAGCAGAACGGACAGCACGCGCAAACTATTTGGCAACGTTGACAAAATCGCTCTCATTCAGATATTTCGTAAACTCGCTGAGCGTCTCTTCCGCCTTCGGGTCTGCAAGCAGTTCCTTGAAGGCGATCTCGCCAAGTTTGCCGAATGCTGCACCGAAGGCAGCCTTGCTCTTCGCGCGGAACAAGGGGCGCGCCTGCGTTGCGCAATCCCGGGCGATCAAGCGCGTGAAGATGCCTGCCAATGCCTTGTCGAGCTCCGCCTTGCGCACCGGATCTACCTTGGCGACATCCGATACCTTGGGCGCAGACGCCATCGCGGCCAGCGCCCAGCGCGCGAGAGTGATGCGGTCTTCCCCCGTCGATTTGCCGGTTAGGCATTCGCCGAGCGCGGTCGTCTGGGCTGCGATATCAGCCTCGGTCGGTGTCGTCTCGGACGCGAATGCCGGCCCCCCGCTGGCGGCCAACGCGATTGGGACCAGAACCTGCACCAGGAGCTTCATCGTTCCGCCTTCCGATCAGCCGTTGCGCACCGCGACGGGGACCATCTTCGGATAGTCGAGTTGCAGGCGAAGCGATAGCTGCCTTGCACCCAAAATCGATCCGAGTTCAGGGCAGCAACAAACTCGAATCGCCATAGCTGTAGAATCGGTAGCCGTCTTGTATCGCATGCGCATACGCCGCCTGCATCCGCTCCAGCCCCATCAGCGCCGAGACCAACATGAACAGCGTCGAGCGCGGCAGGTGGAAATTGGTGATCAAACCGTCGATGCCCTTGAAGCGATAGCCGGGCGTGATGAAGATCGCGGTGTCGCCTTCGAACGGGCGGACCACGCCACCTTCGCCGCACGCGCTTTCGATCAGGCGGAGGCTGGTCGTGCCGACCGCGATCAGGCGACCACCGCGCGCGCGCACCACGTTCATCCGCTCGGCGGTCGCGGCGTCGATCCGGCCCCATTCGGCGTGCATCTTGTGCTCGGCCGTGTCCTCGGCCTTGACCGGCAGGAACGTCCCCGCGCCGACATGCAGCGTGAGCGTCGCGTGTTCGATCCCGGCAGCGGCCAGCCGCGCCATCAGTTCGGGCGTAAAATGCAAAGCGGCGGTGGGGGCGGCAACCGCGCCCTTTTCGGCGGCGAACATCGTCTGATAATCTTCCGCATCCTGCGCATCGGCGGCGCGGCGGGCGGCGATATAGGGCGGCAGCGGCATACGCCCGGCGCGCTCTAACAGCAGTTCGACCGGCTCGTCCCCGGCAAAGTCGAGCGCGAAGCTGCCGTCCGCGCCGCGCTCCTGCGCGGTTGCGGTCACGCCATTCCCGAAATCGATCGTGTCACCCTCGCGCAGCCGCCGCGCGTTGCGGATGAAGGCGCGCCAGCGGCGTGGCCCCTCGCGTTTGTGCAAGGTCGCGCCGATCCGCGAATCGCCGCGCGTCCCTTCCAGCTGCGCCGGGATCACGCGCGTGTCGTTGAAGACCAGCAGATCGCCCGGCCGGAGCGAAGCCGGAAGATCACCGACGCTGCGATCGTGCGTCGCATCGCCGTCGAGCACGAGCAGTCGCGCCGCATCGCGCGGCACCGCTGGGCGCAGCGCGATCCGCTCCGGCGGGAGGTCGAAGTCGAACAGATCGACGTTCATGGCGGTGTTCCGGGGTGGTCGGCCTCAGCCGCCACGCCTCCCGGATTCGCGCACCAGCGGTGGCTTCGCTGCTGGCTTGGCCGACGGCAGCGTCGCGGCCGGAAGCGCGACCGGTGCCGGTGGCGGTGGCGGCGCATAAGCGGGCGGCGAATCCGCCGCGATATAGGCGTGCAGGATCCGCGACGGGTTCAGCGGTGGCTCGCCCCGCGCGATCGCATCGACATAGTTCATGCCCGAGACGACGCGCCCGAAGATCGTATATTTGCGATCGAGCTTGAGCGTCGGGTTGAATACGATGAAGAACTGGCTGTTCGCGCTGTTTTCGGCCTTGGTCACTTCCTCGACCGTAGCGCCCTCTGCCGATCCCTCGCGCGCCGCCGAAACGGCCCCACGCACGTGCGGCAGGAAATTGAACTCGGCGGGCACGTCGGGCAGCGGCGATCCGCCCGTGCCGTCCCCCTTGGGGTCGCCGGTCTGCGCCATAAAGCCTTCGATCACGCGGTGGAACCGCAGCCCGTCATAGAAATGCTGGCGCGTCAGCGTCTTGATCCGCTCGACCATTTTCGGCGCGGCATCGGGACGCAGCCAGATGACGACGCGCCCACCGGTCGACAGATCGAGATACAGCAGATTTTCCGGATCGGTCGCAGACGGCACCGGCGGGCGACCGGCGGTGGTCGTGACCGCGACCTTTTCGACCGCCTTCTGTTTCTTGGCGGCGAAGGCGGGTCCTGCCAGCAGCGCGAACAAAGCGATGAAAAGGGTAAAGAAACGCATGAGTCCCCGCAGGTATGCTGATGGTGAACGGTCGCTTAGACCAACTGGCGGCTTGCGCCAAACTGAACGTGTCGCGGCCAAAGGCGACGGAATTAGGGCCACCGCGATCATGCCCCGATCAAACGCTACCCTTGCGCCCGATCTGTGCGACCCGCGCCGCGACTTCGGCGGCGACGGTCGGGGTCACGAAACGGTCGATCGGTCCGCCATAGAGCGCGATTTCCTTGACGAGACGGCTGGCGATCGGCTGCAGCGATACGTCGGCCATCAGGAACACGGTTTCGATGCGCGGGTTGATCGCGCGGTTCATGCCGGTCAGCTGATACTCATATTCGAAATCGGTCACGCCGCGCACACCGCGCAGGATCGTGCTCGCGCCTTGCTCGGCGGCAAAATCCATCAGCAGCGAATCGAAGCCGACGACGCTGACGCCCGCGATTCCGGCAGTCTCGCGCTCCATCATCGCAATCCGCTCCGCGCTCGAAAACATTGGCGATTTCGACGCATTGGTCGTCACCCCGATCACCAGCCGGTCGACCAAAGTCGCGCCGCGCCGGATGATGTCCATATGCCCGAGCGTGACAGGATCGAACGTACCGGGATAGACGCCGATGCGCACCCCGCCGGCGTCGGTCAACGATCACGCTCCAGCGTGAAGCGGGCGATGTCGCGCAGCAAATCGGCTTCCGGGCCGAAATGCTGGAGATGTTCGATCGCCTGATCGACCAGCATCTGCGCCTGCGCGCGCGCGCGGTCGAGCCCGAGCAGCGACAGGAACGTCTCCTTGCCCGCCTCGCCATCCTTGCGCAGCGCTTTGCCGACGGCGGCCTCATCCCCCTCGACATCGAGAATGTCGTCGACGATCTGGAAGGCGAGCCCCATGTCGCGGGCATATCCGCGCAAGCCCGTGCGGCTCTCGGGCGGCACCTTGCCGAGAATCGCGCCCGCCTCGACCGAAGAGGCGATCAACGCGCCGGTCTTCATCGCCTGCAACCGCGTGACCGTCGGCAAATCGAAGCTCGATTTCTCGGCTTCGAGATCGAGCGCTTGCCCACCCGCCATGCCCGTAGGGCCAGCCGCACGCGCCAGATCGAGCACCAATTCGCTCCGCACAAACGGATCGGCATGCGTCAGCGGATCGGACAGAATCTCGAAGGCCAGCGCATGCAGGCAATCGCCCGCGAGGATCGCGGTCGCCTCGCCGTAAACCTTGTGCACGGTCGGCTTGCCGCGGCGCATGTCGTCATTGTCCATCGCCGGCAGATCATCGTGGATCAGCGAATAGACATGGATACACTCGATTGCCGTCGCAACGCGCCCCGCACAATCGCGATCGACCGCGAACAGCCGTGCCGTCGCGAACACCAG
>JBBQLB010000012.1:0-75073 GCA_038327465.1 Sphingomonadales bacterium
CCGCAGCTTGGTCGACTGCGCCACCGTCATGCCGAGGTTGCGGGTGACGACCACCACGCCGACTTCGGCAAACGTCTGTTGCAGCTCGGCGACGAGCTCGGTCTTTTGAGCGCGATCCATGCCATTCTCCACGTTTGGCCATGCCGCAAGCGACATGACCGGTTACAAACCGGGAGCTAATGCACCCGGCATAGTCCAGCGATGGGGAATGGGAGCGACGCCTTCGGTAAAGGAGGCGGCAAACCGTGCGCGGCGAACCACGTCGGCTGAAATCCTGTCCCCGTCTCGGCGAGAAATCAAGACCGGCAAACTCCGGTCACTCGCTGTCTCGGACGGTCCCGCCAAGCCGGAGCCTGACGGGAGAGTGCGCGCCTTTAGCGGACGCGGGGTGGAAGTCAACGTTGTTCATCCTTCCCCGGCGAAAGGCCGGGGCCCAGTAGCGAAGGTCTGAGTTACCGCGCACCCGCCAAGATTACGGACCTATTCCGGCTGGGCCCCGGCCTTCGCCGGGGAAGGGTGTCTTCGCTGGGGTGACGGCTGGGGGAGGGGGGTGGCTTTTTCTCACAAACTAGGAAACACTCAGCCCCAAGGACCGCATGAGTCCACGCAGGATGGATCGCAATCCGCTTGAACCAGGGGACCGATCGATGACTATGCACTTGCCCGCCGCGCCGCTCACCGAAGAAGCGCAGGACGACTTGCTGACCCGCGGCTTCGCCCGTCGCGACCTTGCGCGCATTGCCGCGGTGTTCGGCACGGGCATGCTTGCCGCCAGTGTCGGGCGGCCCGCCTGGGCTTCGGGCGGGGTTCCCGACCCCGCGCCGAGCGCGAAGGTCCGCATCGGCGCCAACGAATGCTGGACCGGTCCGCTCGCGCCCGGACAGAAGGCGGCAGCCGCAATGATCACGCAGGGCAATCGCTATTCGCCGCAAGATCAGCGCGGCGATTTCATCAAGGCGGTGATGGCGGTCGAGAACGTGCCCTATGATCATGTCGCGCCGTGGCCGGGATCGAGCGATCCGCTGTGCCGCGCGGTCGTCAGCTATTGTTCCCCGACCAGGGGTCTCGTCACTGCCGACCCGACCTTCGAACTCGCCGGACGCACCGCCGCCTGGCTCGGCGCGCCGGTTAATGCAGTGCCACTGACGCCCGATTATCGCCACGACGTGAAGGCGATGGTCGCGGCCAACCCGAATGCCGGGCTGTTCTATATCTGCACGCCCAACAATCCGACGGGGACGATCACGCCGCTCGCCGACATCGAATGGCTGATCGCGAACAAGCCAACCGATGCGATGGTGCTGATCGACGAAGCGTACACGCATTTCGCCGGCGTTCCCGTCGCCTCCTATCTCGCGATGCAGCACAAGCATGTCATCGTGATGCGCACCTTCTCGAAGCTGTTCGGCATGGCGGGGCTGCGCATGGGCTATATCATCACCCAGCCAGCTAACATCCAAAAGATGATGCGCTATGATGGCGGTATGCAATCGGGCGCCTTGCCCGTCACCAGCATCGCCTGCGCCACCGCCAGCCTCACCGCCGCCCCGCTGATCGCCGCGCGCCGCAAGGAAATGCAAGTCGCGCGCGGCCTGACGCTCGATCATCTGAAAGCCAAGGGCGTGACCGTCTTCCCGACCGACGCCAACATGTTCATGATCGATTGGAAAACCAAACAGGCCAAGGACATGCAAGCCGCCTTCCGCAAGGAAAGCGTCGAGATCGGGCGCTCCTGGCCGATCTGGCCAACGGTCAGCCGCGTGACGGTCGGATCGGCGGCGGAGATGAAGGCGTTCTGCACCGCGCTCGACAAGGTGATCGCCTGATCGGCCGCTGATTCCGTCGGTAGTGCAATGGTGGAAGGGCCGGGGGAAAACCTCCGGCCCTTTTCGCGTCACCCGTTCGCTACGCGGGTGCAACAAATTTCGCGTCGCCGGGTTCTACCCGCGTGACCATCCCCGAAAACCCACATCTCACCGCGCGGCCCCCGCGCTGGCGCTGGCTGTTGCCGCGTATTGCGGTCGCGTTCGCGGCGTCGCTGGCGATCCTTTTGCTGGCGCTGGGCGCTTTCCCGGTCGCCCTGATGCGCGGTCTGGTCGAGAACCGATTGTCGAGCGCGCTCAAGACGCAGGTGCAGGTCGGTTCGATCACGCGCGACAGCCTCTTTTCGTACACGCCGATCGTGTCGGTGCGCGACGTGCGGATCGCGCAGCCGACCTGGGCCGGGACGGGCGATTTCGTCCGTGTGGGGTCTGCGCGTGTCCGCGTGCCGGTCTTCGCGTTGCTGTTCGGCACGTTCCGCCCGGACCGCTTGGCGGTCGACGGAGCTCGCATCGTGCTGGTGCGCGACGCCAATGGCCGTGGAAACTGGAATCCGGATGGGCCGAAACCGAGCAATGCCGATGCGACCAGCCCGAGCCTGTCCGACCTGACCGTCACCAACACGCAAATCGTGCTGCGCGATGCCAAGCGCGCGCTGGTCGTCGCCGGTCCGCTCACGGTCGATGCCGTCCACGGCCTGCGCCTTTCGGCAGCCGGCACCTTTCTCGATACGCCCGCGACGCTCGCCCTGACCGGCGGGCGGATCACCGGGATCGACCCGGCCGCGCCCTATCCCTTTGCGGCGACGCTGGTGTCGCCCGCCTTGCGCATGACGGCGAAGGGCCAGATGAACGGCGTGCTCGATACACGCCACTTCAAGGCCGACATCACCGCGCGCGCGCCGACGCTCAAGAATATCGACCGCATCATCGAGGCTGGTTTGTTCGGCACGCAGGCGGTCGCGGTGACGGGCACGATCCGGCATGACGGGCGCGATTGGTATGTTGATCGGATCGGCGGCAACATCGGGCGCTCGCGCTTCAGCGGCGTGGCGACCATCCACAAGATCGGGCAACGCACGCTGATCGACGCACGGCTGCATGCGACGCAGCTCGATTTCGACAATCTCGCTGACGCCAACGGGCAAGCAACCGCCGCCCAGCGCCGCGCGTCGATCGGTCCGCGCGTCCTCCCGCCGACCCGCATCAACCTGTCGAAACTGTGGAAGACCGACGGCACGATCCGCTTTTCGGTCGATCATGTGATCTCCACGGGCGGCACGGTTTTCCGCACCCTGTCGGGCACGCTGAGCCTCGATCACAAGCTGCTGAGCGTCAGCAACATCGTCGCGACGCTCGTCAATGGCCGGATGACCGGCACCGCACGCGTCGATCATCGTGGCGGCCGGCCCAAATTGTCGCTCGACCTTCGCCTCGCCGGGCTCACGCTCGAGAGTTTGATCGGCAAGCCCGACATGGTCGGGGGCGCGGTGCGTGGGCATATCGTGCTCAGCGGGCAGGGCGATACCGTGCGCGAGGCATTGTCGCATGCATCGGGCAAGGCCGCGATCGTCGCGACGGAGGGGCATGTGCAGCGCATTGTCGCCGACGTGCTCGGCCAGAACCTCAGCGGTGCGGTCACCCATGCGATCGGCGGACCGAGCCAGCAAGTGCCGCTGCGCTGCCTCGTCGCGAACTTCAGCGCGACCGACGGCGTGCTCGTGCCGCATCCGCTCGGCATTGACACCGGCAGCTCGGTCGGGCGTGGGGCAGGGCGGATCATGCTCGATGGCGAGCGGATCGACCTGACGCTGGCGGGCACGAGCAAGAGCCGCGCGCTGCTCCGGATTGCCGACCCGATCCGCATCGGCGGGACGCTCAGCGCGCCGACCGTGTCGGTTGCGGGGGCCGGTACCACCGATAAGCCGACCCCCGGCGCGCTGATCAAGGTATTCGGTCGCTCGCTCGGTCAGGCGCTCGGGATCACCAAGACGCCGCCCGACATCGCGATCCCGCCGCCTGCAAGCTTTGGCTGCGCGAGCGCGGTCGCGGCGGCGCTGCGCTGAACGCCAGACAAAAAAAGGGCGGCCCGGAAAACCGGACCGCCCGTTCTTTCGGCAGACGCTATTAAGCGTGCTGCAGGTTCACAGCCGACATCTTGCCGCGCTTGTCCTGCTCGAGCTCGTACTGGACGCGCTGGTCCTTATCGAGGGTCGCCATGCCGGCGCGCTCGACTGCGGTGATGTGCACAAAGGCATCCTCGCCGCCGCCTTCCGGCGCGATGAAGCCATAGCCCTTGTCGGCATTGAAGAACTTTACGGTTCCGATAGTCATGAAGATATCCTTCTTTGGTTGCGCCGACGCGAACACCGCGCCGACGTGTGCCGTAATCAGCAGTGAAAGAAGGAAGGTGGAGCCGCAAAGCGCCAGAGACCGTCGATTTGCGAAAGTAGCCTGCGCGCCCTAGGCGCGTTTCGCCGAAATAGCAAACGCCTAAGAAAAAGGGCCGGGGATTGCGCCCCGGCCCTCGATCATTTCGCGAACGTAGTCGAAAGTCTCAGGCTGCCGAAACCTCGGCCACGTCGACCTTGATCCCGGCACCCATGGTGCTCGAAACCGCGACCTTCTTGACGTACTTGCCCTTTGCGCCCGACGGCTTGGCCTTGACGATCGCATCGACCAGCGCGTCGAAATTCGCGCGCAGATCTTCCGCCGGGAACGACGCCTTGCCGATGCCCGAATGGATGATCCCGGCCTTTTCGACACGGTATTCGATCTGACCGCCCTTGGCTGCCTTGACCGCTTCGGCGACGTTCATCGTGACCGTGCCGAGCTTGGGGTTCGGCATCATGCCCTTCGGTCCCAAAATCTTGCCGAGGCGACCGACGATGCCCATCATGTCGGGCGTCGCGATGCAGCGGTCGAAATCGATCGTGCCGCCCTGGACGATCTCCATCAGATCTTCCGCACCGACGACATCGGCCCCGGCGGCCAAAGCCTCCTCAGCCTTCGCGCCCTTGGCGAACACGCCGACGCGAACGGTTTTGCCCGTGCCCTTGGGCAGGGTCACGACGCCGCGGACCATCTGGTCGGCGTGACGCGGATCGACGCCGAGGTTCAATGCGACTTCGATCGTTTCGTCGAACTTCGAGGTCGCACCCGACTTCGCCAGAGCGATCGCTTCGTCGATGCCGTGGAGCTTCTCACGGTTGATCGTGACGGCCTTCTGCTTCTTGCTGACAAATGCCATGATCTCAGCCCTCCACCACTTCGAGGCCCATCGCGCGGGCGGAGCCTTCGATGATGCGCGTCGCGGCATCGAGATCGTTGGCGTTCAAATCCTTCATCTTCGCCGTCGCAATGTCGGCGAGTTGCGAGCGCTTGATCTTGCCGCCCGAAATCTTGCCCGGCTCCTTCGAACCCGACTTGAGGCCAGCGGCCTTCTTGATCAGATACGAGGCCGGCGGCGTCTTGGTCTCGAACGAGAACGAACGGTCGGCATAGACGGTGATCACGGTCGGCAGTGGGGTTCCGACTTCCTGGTCACCGGTCTGCGCGTTGAACGCCTTGCAGAATTCCATGATGTTGACGCCGCGCTGACCCAAAGCAGGGCCGATCGGC
The DNA here is from genome assembly GCA_038327465.1 of Sphingomonadales bacterium. Taxonomy (GTDB): domain Bacteria; phylum Pseudomonadota; class Alphaproteobacteria; order Sphingomonadales; family Sphingomonadaceae; genus Sphingomonas. The sequence goes on from JBBQLB010000012.1 coordinate 5,442, forward strand.
GGGGAGGGGTTGGCCTTGCCTGCAGGAACCTGCAGCTTGATATAGCCGGTAATCTTTTTTGCCATTTCACTCTTTCTCAAGTTTAGCGGTTCGAACGGACGCGTAAAACGTCCTCCCGCAGCGGTTTCCATCGGTATGGAAGCTGGCGCGCATAGCCGAGCGCGCGCACGCTTGCAATGTAGGAAATCGCGGTAGAAATGGTCAGGCGCCATGGCCCGACCACTCACCCGCGCACAAGCACTCGAGAATGCCGCGTTTCTGAAGGCGCCGCGTCGGACCGGCAACATCCGCCTCGCCGCGCGCGAGATCGGCGTCAAATACGGCACGATCGAGCACCGTCGCCGCCGAAGTCCAATCTGCGATGAAAAATCCCAAAGGTCACACTTGCGTTAGCTTCCCATTTACTAATAGCGGAGCTGACAGGGGAGTTTAGATGATCATCGGAATCGACTTGGGCACCACCAACAGCGCGGTGGCAGTATGGCGCGATGGGCGTGCCGAACTGATTCCGAATGCTCTCGGCGATATGCTTACGCCGTCGGCCGTGAGTATTGCCGAATCCGGTGAGGTGCTGGTCGGATCGGCCGCGCGTGACCGCCAATCAACGCATCCGCACGAAAGTGTCACCGCGTTCAAGCGCCGGATGGGGACGCAGCAGACCGTGAAGATTCACGGTTGTACCTATGCCGCCGATGATCTGTCTTCCTTCGTGCTGCGCCGCTTGAAGGAGGATGCCGAATCGTATCTGGGCGAACCCGTAACAGGGGCGGTCGTTACCGTTCCGGCGTATTTCAACGAGCGCCAGCGTCGCGCCACGCGCCGCGCCGGAGAATTGGCCGGTTTGAAGATCGAGCGGCTGCTGAACGAACCGACCGCCGCTGCTCTTGCATTTGGGGTGGCCGATCGGTCGGAGCGTGAACCCTTTCTGGTGTTCGATCTGGGCGGCGGTACCTTCGACGTATCGATCGTAGAGGTGTTTGACGGGATCGTCGAAGTGCGCGCCTCGGCTGGCGACAATCGGCTCGGCGGCGAGGATTTCAATGCGGCTCTGATTGATGTCGCCCGCCCGCGGATCGATCCGGAAGGCGCGCTTGCCGCTGCCGATCCCATAATCCTGCAGGAGCTGTTGCGCGCGGCGGCCGAACGCACAAAGCGCGCTTTGTCGGACGCGCCCACCGCGCCGTTTTCGGTCACCTGGAATAACCGGAATTTCACAGCGGAGATTTCATCCGCCGATTTCGATCGGTCGACCGAACCGTTGATCGAACGGCTACGGGATCCGGTGCTGCGATCGCTGCGGGACTCAGGGATTCGGGTTGAGACGCTGAGCGAAGTCGTATTGGTTGGCGGCGCGACGCGGACGCCGGCGGTGCGGCGGGCGATCACGCGCATGTTCGGGCGCTTTCCGAACACCGGGATTCACCCCGATCATGCGGTGGCGCTCGGCGCAGCGGTGCAAGCGGGCCTGCTGTCGCGCGACGCGGCACTGGAGGAAATCCGGTTGACCGACGTGTGCCCCTTCACGCTCGGCGTCGATCATGCGGAGCGCGACGCACGCGGCGCCATGCATGGCGGGCTCTTTTCCCCGATCATCGACCGCAACACGGTGATCCCGGTCAGCCGCATCAACCGCTATACGACCGTCGTCGATAATCAGCGCATGGTCCAGTTCGGGATCTATCAAGGCGAGGCGCGCGAGGTATCCGGCAACGTGAAGCTCGGCGAAGTACAGGTCCCGGTGCCGCCGCGGCCGGCGGGTCATGTCGTCGTCGAATGCCGTTTCAGCTATGACACGAGTGGACTGTTGGAGGTCGACGTGCTTGTGCCCGAAACGGGCATTTTCAAAAATCTCGTGATTGCCGACGATGTCGACGCGCTGTCACCGGAAGCGTTGGAGGAGCGGCGGGCGGCGCTGGCGGCCCTCAAGCTTCACCCTAGGGAATTGAGTGAGAATGCCGCCGTGCTGGCGCGGGCGCGGCGCTGTTACGAATCCTTTCTGGGCGATGAGCGCCAGCAAATCGGGCAGGCGACGCTCGATTTTGAAGGCGCGCTCGAGAGCCAGCAGCCGCGCGCCATTCAGGCGGCACGCACGGAATTGACCGCAATGTTGAACGCTCTCGAGGGGGAGCGCTACATATGAGCGCATTCACCGACCCGTGGGAAGCGCTGGGCATTGCGCCGACTCATGATCCCCGCGAAGTTCGGCGTGCTTATTCGAAGCTGCTCAAGGCGATCGACGTTGAGGCCGAACCGGAACGCTTCGTCGCGCTACGCGAAGCGTTCGAGCATGCTACCGCGCTGGCGAACATGGCGGAGATTCCGCCTGCGCTCGAACCTGTCGCGGCGCTGACGCCGAGCCTGGACGATCGCTGGTCGGGCGCGGAGGAAGCGGACCCAGGGTCGGCCCGCTCGACGGTGCCGCCGCACGATGTGCAAGCGCCCGATCCTGTGCCGCACGAGCCGGAAGACCCGATCAACCTCCACGCTGCGGCGCTGGAACGATTGCTACTGTCCCACCCCGACGACTGGATGCCCGCATCGCCCGAGGAAACCGAGGCCATGCTCGATCATTGGGCAGTAATCAGCGCCGATCCGCGGCTGGAGGAACTGGGCTTTTACGCGCAAGCGGAAGCATGGGCCGCCGAGGTCGTCGCGCAGGGCTGCCCCTTTTCCGACCCGCTGGTGCCGATCGTTATCGAAAAATTCGGTTGGATTGCGAGTGCCGGGCAACTCGGTCAGTCGCCTGCTGTGCGCTATATTCTGGCGCGCCACGCGACCCTCGGGTTCCTGCGCGAAATCGAGCAAAAGAGCCACCCGCTGCACCGCGCGTGGAAGGAACTGACCACCGTCGCGACCGAGAAATCGCGACGCGGTTGGGGCACGCGCCGCAAAAGCGTCCTCGCGCTTTTGAAGCTCATCCGGGAAGAGCACCCAGACGCGGAACGCTATCTCGATAGCTGGCGTGTCGGCCTATGGGAAAACGCGCAGCCGAGCGTCGTTCCCTGGCAAGCCATGGCTTTCGGCCTCTTCATCTTGATCCAAGCGGCACGCATGTTCAGCGCGGGGACCCACGACACGCGACCGACTGCACCTGTCAATCTGGTTGCGGACGCCTTGACGGATCAGGCGCGGGACATTGATCGCGTCGTGAAGTTGGTGTCGCGCGATCATCTCGATGGAAAGCAAGTACAGGAGGGAAACTCTGCTTGGTATGGCGACATTGCGATTTTATGGAACAATCAAAAGCTCAACGGTGGTAATATCTGGGACTTGCAGGCGGAGTTGAGCGAGATGGTTTCGGCACGCTTCACGCGCGTGGTTGGAAAGGCGCCGTACGATCAAATAAAATCGTATCAGAAACTCGTGCTGCAATCGGGGTTATACTATAAAAATATTGGTTCGATTGAATGTAAAGACTTCTTTACGAATGCAGGCAAGCCGCCGCCCGAGGAGCTGCGGACCCCTTTGCGCAATGCGGTGTACGACATACTGCTGCATACCGGCGAAGACGTGGCGAAAAAGACCGGCGCATCCACATTCTCGGTTCCGGGAGACGTGATGGAAATGGGTGCCAAAAAGGCGCGGTTGAGCCGTGATGATTTCGGAATGGCGCTCAACAAGCGCGGCTCGGCGCAGCAGCAATGCGATGCCAGAATCGCCTTATTGCAAGTTGCGATCGCGCTGCCGCCCAAGCGCGGCCTCAAGCTTTTGCGCGCCATGTAGGGCGGCGCCTCTGCGGGTGCGGGGACGGTATTGAATTGGCCGGAGAGTGGGCGGCCCGCCGCGGCAAAGCCGCGTCGTCGGACGGCCTTTGGCCGCCGGCCGGCCGAGCGCCGTCTCAGGATTAGCTGACGCTAATCCTGTGCGGCTTTGCCTTACTTGCTGCGCTCGACTTGCTCAAATTCCAGCTCAACCGGCGTAGCCCGCCCAAAGATCGACACCGAAACCTTCACGCGGCTGCGGTCGAAATCCAGTTCCTCGACAATCCCGTTGAAGCTCGCGAACGGGCCGTCGAGTACCTTGACCGAATCGCCGATTTCGAAATCGACCTTGATCTTCTGCTTGGGCGCGGCGGCGGCGGCTTCGTCTTTGGTATTGAGCATCCGCGCGGCTTCCGCCTCGGGGATCGCTTGCGGCTTGCCGTTCGGGCCGAGGAAGCCGGTGACCTTGGGCGTGTTCTTGACGAGGTGATAGACGTCGTCGTTCATGTTCAATTTGGCGAGGACGTAGCCGGGCATGAATTTGCGCTCGACCGAAATCTTCTTGCCGCGGCGCGCCTCGGTCACGGTTTCGGTCGGGACTTCGATCTGCTCGACAAGCTGGTCGAGGCCCATGCGGGTCGCCTCCGACATGATCGAATCGCGGACCTTGCCCTCGAAACCCGAATAAGCGTGGATGATGTACCAGCGTGCCATGGTGTGTCTCTTACTTTGCGAGGCTGAGCAGCAGGGCGATGACCGCCTCGAAGCTGGTGTCGATCACGAAGAAGAACAGGCCGAGGATCGTCGTCATGATCACGACCATGATGCCCGTCGTCAGCGTCTCGCGCCGGGTCGGCCACACGACCTTCTTGGTCTCGGCCAGGACCTGCCGGTAAAATTCGATCGGGGTCGTCTTTGCCACGGTGCTTGCACTCTTGTTGTAACTCAGGTTCCGGACATGGGCCCGCCGCCCGGACCTGCCAAGGCCCGATGACGAGAATTCCCGATGTCGGAATGAAGATGTCCTATCAGGGGGCCGACACGGGAGCAAGGGGGGATGATTTGTGGGGTGGGGCCGTGATGGGAGTAAATCCCATCACGTCGGACGGCCCAAGGGCCGCCGGCCGGCCTTGCGCGGCTGGCGATCAGCTTCGCTGATCGGCTGCGCGCGGCGGCTGGCAGGGGAGCTCGGACTCGAACCGAGGGCCTTCGGTTTTGGAGACCGACGCTCTAACCAACTGAGCTACACCCCTATCAGCGCCGCCATCTATCGCGTGGGCGCGGCGCCCGCAAGCGGCTTTACGCAGCCGCGCGGTCGCCCCAGTTGCGGTGGGCGAGGGTGCGCGCTTCGGCAACGGGCAACGGGCGGCCGAAATAATAGCCCTGCACTTTGGTACAGCCGAGATCCTGCACCATGCGGTGTTCGTCCTCGGTCTCGACCCCTTCGGCGGTGGTCGCCATGCCGAGGCTCTGCGCCAGCGCGACGACCGCGCGGATGATCGCGATCGCCTCGGGCACCTTTTTCGAGGCGCCGATGACGAAGCTGCGGTCGATCTTGATCGTCGAGAATTTGGTGCGGCTGAGATAGCCGAGCGAGGAATAGCCCGTACCGAAATCGTCGAGGCTGAGGCGGACGCCGAGCCCGAGGATACGCTCCAGCACCTTCACCGCGCCGGTGTCGTCGCGCATGAACACGCTTTCGGTGACTTCGAGCTCGAGCCGACTGGCGGGCAGACCGCTATTGGCCAGCGCCGAGGCGACGATCGCGACGAAGCCGGGATTGTGCAATTGTTCGGGCGAAACGTTGACCGCGACGCGCGTTTGGCCGGGCCAGGTCGCGGCCTCGGCACAGGCCGAGCGCAGCACCCATTCGCCGATCGGCGCGATCAGCCGCGCATCCTCGGCGAGCGGGATGAATTTTGCGGGCGAGATCGAGCCAAGCTCGGGATGCGTCCAGCGCACCAGCGCTTCGAACCCTTTCAGGCGTCCGGTGCCGGCATCGACCACGGGCTGATAATGCACGTCGAGCTCGTCATTGCTGAGCGCCTTGCGCAGCGCCTGTTCGAGCACGCGGCGTTCCTCGGCCGCGACGTGCAATTGCGGTTCGTAGCAATGGTACATGCCGCCGCTCTGATCCTTCGAGCGATAGAGCGCGAGGTCGGCCGACCGGATCAGCATCTCGGCGGTCGCGCCATCGCGCGGGCCGAACGCGACGCCGACACTCGCGCCGGTGTAGAGCGTGTGCTGATCGAGGTCATAGGGTTTGGCGAGCGTATCGACGATCGTCTGCGCGAGCCGCTCGACGCGCGCGCTGTCGCTCGCATCGCGCACGACCACCGCGAATTCGTCACCGCCCAAACGCCCGATCAGCTCATTCTCGGTCATCAGCGCGGCGAGCCGTTCGGAGACGCGGCCAAGCAGCCGATCGCCGATCGGATGGCCGAGCGAATCATTGACCGCCTTGAAGCGATCGAGATCGATCATCATGAAGGCGCAGCGGCTGTTCCATTTGGTCGCATCGGCCATCGCGCGCGCCAGCGTTTCGTTGATGTGCAGCCGGTTGGGCAGGCCGGTCAGCGTATCGAAGCGCGCCATCCGGTTGATCTTGTCGGCCGATGCGCGTTGCTCGGTCACATCCGATCCGACCCCGCGAAAGCCGATAAATGCGCCGCGCTCGTCGACCCGCGGGTTCGCCGCGATTTCGAACCAGCGCTCGGTCTCGTCGATCCGCACCGGCAGCAGCACGTCGCGAAACGCCACACGCCCCTTCAGATGCTCGCCCAGCGTGCGCAGGCCCGCCGCGAAATTCCCGGCTTCCCACGTCGGCCCGGCGAGCACTTCGAGCAGCGACTTGCCATTGATGCTGACGGGATCAAGCCCGACCGAATGCGCGAAACGCGGCGAGGCGCGCACCACGCGGCGCGCGGCATCGGTTTCCCACAGCCAATCGGCACTATGATCCTGCGCCTCGCGCAGTAGCAAGCTGACGGTCTCGTCGCGTTCGGCCAGCGCGATTTCGCCCGCGCGGATCACAACGAGCGCGCGCGCGCGGGTAAAGCAGCCGATCATCAGCAGGGACGTAAACAGCAGCACCGCCGCACTCAACACCGGCCCGCCGACGAAGAACAGCATCGTCGCGATCGCCGCGCCGAGAATCCCGAGGAAACTGAGCGTCGCCAGCGGCAGCGCCGCCATCGCGACGGCCGATGCGGTCATCAACACCGACAGCACGATCCACAGCCCGAGCGCGGTATTGGTATCGGCGGTAACGCCAAAGGCGAGCGGCGGCACCGACCAGATCGCCGCGAGCGCGATCCCCTCCAGCACCGTATCGCGCACATCGCCCAAGGACGCGCTGCTCGCGGCGCGGTGGCGCGCGGCGAGGCGACGGAAGGTAATCGTCAGCGCAACCGCCGCGACGACCGCACCCCAGCTCGCCATCATCCACAGCGGCGCGGCACGTTCGAGAATCAGCGTAACCAGCGCCGCCGCGACGACATTGGCCGCGAGCAGGAACACAGCAAGCTGGCTCCCGGCATGCAATTGCGCCGCGCGGATCGGCGCCCAATCGGTCGTATCCGCCGGATCGTACAGCCCGAGCAAAGCCCTGGTGTCGATCCGCGGCATGGCGAATTGGGAGGTCGGTTCGGTGCTCACGACTCCCGGTTTAGGGGAGAAGGGTTAGCGAGTGGTTATAGGGGGTGGGTGTCAATCGTCGTGGTTTTGGTCGGCATAACTGGCTGATTGCAAGATTTCGCGCGCTCACTCTGGACGCATTTCTGCACTGGCAATAGAATGCGGTGACGGGGGATGTATGTGGAAATCTGTGTTAGTCGCTCTTATGGTAGGGACGCTGCATTGCGCCGCGCAAGCGCAGACACTGCCCGTTCCCGACCCTGCGACGATCATCACGCCGGACCTTTCGGGATCCGCAGACCCGGCGGTCGTCAGCGAGGGTTGGAAATATTTCTTCTTCCAGCGCGACGGCGTCAGCTTTGAAGAAGCGCACGCGGATTTCGCGGATTGCCACCGCTTCTTGCAGCCCAATGACTGGACGACGGTGAAGCTGAACCGCTTCGTCCCCTGGAACGGCACGCCCGGAAAGAAGTCCGAAAATCTGCCTAACCCGTACGGGCTGGTCGGCGCGCTGATTGGTGGGATGATCGAAGGTACGCTGGTGCGCCGCGATTATCAGGCCAAGATGCGGCGCTGCATGGAGCCGCGCGGATATACGCGTTACGGCGTCGCCGAGGAAATTTGGGAGCGCGTTTCCAAACTTCCGCTGGACCAATGGGTCGCGGTTCAGGCGAAGATCGCTTCCAGCCCTGCTTTCGGCGGAAAGGTGCCGGTCAAATGAGGAAGCTCGTGCTGGTCCTTAGCCTTGCCCTAGCCGCCTCGCCCGCCGCCTTTGCGAAAACGGCTGACGAGATGACAGAGATCCGCGGCGACAAGCCGGTCACGCTGCGAGCGGACCGTGCCTATTTCCTGTTCCGCGCCAGTGCCGGCGTCAGCCCGGTCTTCCTGCGCATTCCCACCGATGCCGAGATGCAAGCCTATGACGCGGCCAGGCGCGAAGCCTTCGCCAAAGCGGAGCCCGAGCTGATTCGCAAGCGCCAGAGCGCGATCGCGCGCAAGGGAGCCGCCGAAGCGGGCGGCCAGAAGTCCGACATCGCGATTCCGCCCGTGCCAACGCTCGACGAGTATAACTTCGTCTATGACAAGGTGCGAAATGCCCAAACCATCAGGATGAGCCAGACGTTCGAAACCTCGGGAAAAGAAAAGGTGATGCTGATCGAGGCGCTGCCTGGCGAGTACGTCGTTTACGGGATTGGCTTCGGCGAGATCTTTCATACCTGCCTTTGCCTCGGAACGGTGTCATTCACACCAAAGCTCGGCCAGATCGCGGATCTTGGCACGCTGTTCGTGGCGCCGGCGTCCGAGGCGTCGGACATACCGGAACTGGCAAGCGAGACCGGCTTCGGCCCAAGCATGAACGGGCACATCGTGACCTGGTCCGTGGCAATCCGGCCCGCCACGGCATCGACTCCGGTGCCGTCGCTCCTCGCTGGCAAGCCGCTTGCGCCTGCAAACTATCGCGCGACTGGCAAATTCGTTGCTGGCTTCGCGTTCAACGTGAACCGCCTGGCACCAATCTCGGGCATTCTTGATTATGACAGTGGCAAGGTGCTCGACTTAGCGAATCATACCGTCGTACCGAACCAATATTAGTGCCGACCGACCGTTGCGCTCTCAACATATCGCGATCGAAAGGGCAGACCAGATTTTTGTATGCGCGGGGTAGCCGTCTGCGACACCGTGCCGGAGCAATCCGGCACCGCCCCCCCCCTAAGCCGCCAAATCGTACGGCTTGATATCCCCGTTCAAATACAAATTCCGCGCCTTCGCCCGGCTGAGCTTCCCCGAGCTGGTGCGCGGCAAGGTACGCGGCGGGATCAACTCAATCACGCAATTCATCCCCGTCACCGAGCGGACGCGTTCGCGAATTTCGTCGCGGAGGCGGACGCGTTCGGATTCGTCGGAGGTGCGGCACTGGACGAGCACGGCGGGGGTTTCCTCGCCGCCCGGCGTGGTGATCGCGAAGGCGGCGATGTCGCCCGCCTTGAAGCCGGGGAGCTGCTCGACCGCCCATTCGATGTCCTGCGGCCAATGGTTGCGACCGTTGACGATGATCATGTCCTTGGCGCGGCCGACGATGTAGATGTACCCGTCGCTGAGATAGCCCATGTCGCCGGTATCGAGCCAGCCATCGACGAGGCACGCTTCGGTCGAGTCCGTATCGCGGAAATAGCCGACCATCACCGATGGCCCTGAGCACCACAATTTGCCGATCGCGCGTTCGGGGAGCGGGGTGCCGTCTTCCTCGCGGATCTGGACCTTCATGTCGCGCACCGGCTTGCCGCAATTGACGATCGCACGGAAGCGTTGCGGGCGGTCTTCCCCCGCCGCGACGCCCGACAATTGCGTTTCCTCGACCAATTCGACGCGAATGCCCTCGGTCGGCGGCATGATCGACACGGCGAGCGTCGCCTCGGCCAGGCCATAGCTCGGCAGGAAGGCGCTGGCCTTGAAGCCCGCCCCCTCGAACGCGTCGACAAAGCTTTGCATCACGTCGGGGCGGATCATGTCGGCGCCATTGCCGGCCAGCCGCCAGCGCGACAAGTCGAAGCGCTCGGACGCCTTGGTCTGGCTCGACATGCGGCGCGCGCAAATGTCGTAGCCGAAGGTGGGCGAATAGCTGATCGAGGTGCCCGGGTTGCGGCTGATCATGTCGAGCCAGGCGAGCGGACGACGCGCGAAATCCTCGGTCTTGAGGTAATCGGTCGAAACCTGATTGGCGACCGGCGAGAGGAAGCAGCCGACCAGCCCCATGTCGTGATACCATGGCAGCCACGAGACGCAGCGGTCGCTCTCGACCAGCTGCATGCCATGCGAATGCGCCGCGAGATTGTTGAGCAAAGCGTGGTGCGTGATGACGACGCCGTGCGGGAAGCGCGTCGATCCGCTCGAATATTGCAAATAGGCGATGTCATCGCCGCGCGCCTGCGGCAGATCGACCGTCGGCGCGGGGCGGGTGGCGAGTTCGGACCAGTCGACGCCTGCAACGCCAGCGGCGCGCGCGGCATCGCCGCCCATTTGCGCGAGTTCGGGGGGGTAGATCAGCAGCGTCGGGTCACAACTGGCAAGCTGCACGCGGAGCTGTTCGATATACGAATCACGTCCGCCGAAGCTGGTCGGCAGTGGCAGCGGCACGGGCCACGCCCCGGCATAGACCGTGCCGAAGAACAAAGCGGCGAAATCCGGGCTGGTTTCCGCGACGATCGCGATGCGATCCTCGGGCTTGATCCCGGCGGCGATCAGGCGGCGCGCCATCGCCAGCGCATCGTCGCGCAGTTCGGCGAAGGGATAGGCGCGTGACAGCGTACCGCGCGCATCGTGGAAATTCAGCCCGCGTGAACCACTTGCCGCATAATCGAGCGCTGCCCCCAGCGTTTCGAAATCGGCGAAGCGTCGTGCCAGCGTGTCGGCAGTCGGAGTTCCGACCAAATTCGGCGCGGCTGGCCCCGGTGTTGCCACCGAGGATTTCCGCGTGTCCGCTACATCCATCGTCATCAGTGTTTGCGCCCTTGATCGCGACCGTAAACTGGCGGCCGCGCCTGAATTTTCGACATGCACCCCTGCTTATGCCCCAGACCTAATCTGAACGTTCAAAATCGAGTTCGACTGTGGCACAATGATGGCGTCATGTTCCAGCCAGCAAAGAACCGTTCGAAATCAAGAGAGATACGGACGGTGCCGCCATTGGATGCAGCGTCGCTCGATCGGCTTGCGCTGCGCTATGTCGAGCGCTTCGCGACGACGCGGAATCGGCTTGCGCAGTATCTGGTGCGCAAAATCCGCGAACGCGGCTGGGACGGGCCTCCGGCGGACCCGGCAGCGCTCGCCGAAAAGCTCGCCGAGCTCGGCTATATCGACGACCGCGCCTTCGGCGAGGCGCGCGCGGCGGCGATGGGGCGGCGCGGCTTGGGCAAGCGCCGCGTCACCGGTGCCTTGCACCAGGCAGGACTGGTTGAGGAGGACCGCGCGGCGATCATCCCGGCGGTGGAGGATCGTGCGCTCGAAACCGCGCTGGCGTTTGCACGGCGGCGGCGGATCGGGCCGTTCGCGGCGGTGCGCGCCGAACGCCCCGAACGTGAAAAACACATTGCCGCGATGATTCGCGGCGGTCATGACTTCACCCTGGCCCGCCGGATCGCCTCGCTTCGGCCGGGCGAAGCGCTCGAACCGAGCGACTGATACGTATGGGATTCGCGCGAATTCCTTGCCTATCGGCGCGTTTCATATCGCTTTTTGCGTACGTACATCGTCCATGCTAGCGTCCCGGCCGGGGGATGGTTCGCGATGCGTAACGAAGTGATTCCGGCGCTTGGCGGCACTGACCGGGACAGCACAGCGGATTGCGAAACGGGGGCGGCGGACTCGTCGGCGCGCGTTTACACCGGCATGCTCAAATGGTTCGATATGACTCGCGGTTTCGGGTTTGTCGTGGCCGATGATGAGACGGTGGGCGACATATTGATTCATTTCTCGGTCTTGCGCCCGCACGGGCGACGCAGCCTGCCCGAGGGCGCGCGGATCGAATGTCTGGCGTCGGTGCGCGACCGTGGGCTGCAAGCGAGTGAAATCCTGTCGATCGACCTGAGCGACGCGGTCGAACCGCCGATCCGCCTGCGCGGCGATGGCACACGCGGCGATTCTGCGGCGCTGATCGAGCAAGCGGGGCCGTTCGAGCCGGTCACGGTCAAATGGTTCAATCGCCTGAAGGGCTATGGTTTTTTGCTGCGTTCGAGTGATTCGAGCGATATCTTCGTGCATATCGAAACGCTGCGCCGCGCGGGGATTGAAGAGATCGAACCGGGGCAAGCGTTTCAGGCGCGCATCGTCGAGCGCGACAAGGGTCCGCTCGCGGTGATCGTCGAAGAAGAAGGCTGAAGACCGGCGTTTTCCCGTCGAGGAATGATCAGGCATGAAGCGAGTTTTATGGGTGTTGGTGCCGCTTGTGCTGATCGTGGCAGGTGCGTGGTGGCTGTGGCAACCGGTCGGCGACGGTCGCGTACCGGTTGGTGGCGTGCCGGCCTATGGCGTGGTGATCTCGACCAGCTACCCGCACGACCCGGGAGCATTTACCGAAGGTTTGTTTTTCCAGAACGGATCGCTGTACGAAAGCACCGGCGAAGTCGGTGAATCGGGCGTCCGGCAGACCGACTTGGCGAGCGGACGCGTCGTCAGGAGCGTCGATGTGCCGGCCCCCTATTTCGGCGAGGGCGTCGTGGCGTGGAAGGACCAGATCTACCAGCTTACCTGGAAGGACCAGAAGGGGTTCATCTACAAGCTTGGTGATTTTTCGCCGGTCGGCGAATTCACGTATCAGGGCGAGGGATGGGGCGCGACGCACAACGACCGCGCGATCATCATGAGCGATGGCACCGCGGTGCTGCGCTTCCTCGATCCAGAGACGTTGCAGCCGGTTTCGACACTGACAGTCACTGCCAATGGCTGCCCGGTAAAAAATCTCAACGAGCTCGAGTGGGTCGACGGGCAAATCTACGCCAATATCTGGCAGACCAGCCTGATCGCCCGGATCGACCCCGCGACCGGCGCCGTGAAGAGTTTTCTCGATATCGGCACGCTCGGCCCGAAGGATGGCGGGCGCGACGATGTCGCCAACGGCATTGCGTGGGACGCCGCGCAGAAGCGGTTGTTCGTGACCGGCAAGCGGTGGCCGAAGCTCTACCAAGTGAAGGTGAACGACGCGCCGATGGCGTCCGAGGCGGCGAACGCGCTGACCGAATGCGCCAAGCCATGATCGCGGTTGAAGGCGGCACGGCACCGCGCTAAGCGCTGTGGCATGGGCATCAACCTCAATCCTTTCACCTGGTGGAATGGCGCGACCATTGGCACGGCGTTCGGCCTGCGCGGAATGGCGCAGGTCGGCGAAGACGCGCTTGGCAACGTCTATTATCAGGGCGGACGCGACACGGCGGGCAATCCGCGCCGCTGGGTGATCTATAACGGGCCCAACGATTCGAGCCGGGTCGCGCCCGAATGGTTCAGCTGGCTGCACCATCAGGTCGATGACGTGCCCGAACGCGCGTTGCCTGCGGCGCGCGCCTGGCAATTGCCGGCCGAGCCCAATCTGACGGGTACGGTCGCCGCCTATCGCCCGAGTGGTGCGCTCGAAAAGGGTGGCGTTCGCGCCGCTGCAACGGGCGATTACGAAGCATGGGTTCCGCCCCACGGACAGCCCGAGGCGTGATCCGTATCGGCCGGTTGAGCGGGGTGCTGGCGGTAACGCTGCTCGCCGCCGGATGCGGGCCGACCAAACCCGTCGCGCCCGATGCGAAGCCGACGCCGGTCACCGCGCTCGATGCCGATACCAGCGCGAGCAATATCGTTACGGTCGAAGTCGGTGGCGATGTCGATCCCGGTTATGGTGCGACGCCAATGGCCGAGCGGGTCGCGACGCTCGGGCTACTCAACAAGCGCAATGGCGCGTCGCGCGATATCGTGTTGAAACCGGGCAAGGCGATCCGGATCGGTGATGTCGTGGTGCGGCTGCGTGCGTGCGAGCGGACCGCGCCGTGGGAGCAGGAACAGTATACCGGCGCCTTTGTGCAGGTCGATGTGCAGGGCCGTGACGGCCAAGGCAAAGGGAACTGGCGCCGGACGTTTTCGGGCTGGTTGTTCAAGGAACGGCCCGCGCTCAATGTCGTCCAGCACCCGATCTACGACGTCTGGGTCAAGAGCTGCGCAATGACCTTCCCGGTCGGCGGGCCCAATTCGGTCGCGGGCGGCGGTGCCCCTGACGTCAGCGAAACGCGGCGGTCTAGCGCAAAGAAATCGCCTGCTGCCGAGGCTGACGCGCCCGAACCGACCACGCCCGCAATCGCGGCGGACAATGCCACGAGATAATCGGCGCGGCTGATCTCGACCGCGCCCAAGGAGGCGAGGTGATCGGTCAGGAATTGGCAGTCGAGCAAGGTGAAGCCGCCAACGCGCAGCCGTGCGACGAGCCATGCCATTGCGACCTTCGAGGCATCGCGCGCCCGGCTGACCATGCTTTCGCCAAAGAAGGCGCGGCCGAGCGCAATCCCGTACAGCCCGCCTGCCAGCCGGTCGCCGTCCCACACCTCGATCGAATGCGCGAAGCCCATCGCATGCAATTCGTTGGTGACGCGCTCGATCGGCGCGTTGATCCAGGTATCGGGCCGGTTGGCGACCGATTGCGCGCAAAGCTTGAGAATTTGCGGAAAGGCGTGGTTCGCGGTCACCTCAAAACGATCGCTCACGAGCGTTTTGCGGAGCGAGTGCGAGAGGTGGAACCCGTCGAGCGGCAGGATCGCACGCTCGGTCGGCTCGATCCAATAGACGTCCTCGGCCTCGCGTCCGTCCGCCATCGGAAAGACGCCAACGGCATAGGCCCCCAGCACCAGTTGCGGGTCAAGCGGCGGGATCGGGTGGGGGTCGTCGTCGGGTGGCGGCGTCACCCCTAAGGTCATGGGGCGATGCGCCGCTCGATCGCCTGCCATAGTTGCGCAAAGGCCTGCGCGCCCGCCGATCGCGCGGCGAAGCTGCCGACTGGCGCACGGCGCGCGGTGACCTGCTCGATCAGGCTTGCCATCGGGATAACCGGCCAATCGGGATGCCGCGCCAGCGCATCGGCATGCAGTTTGCGCCTGCGATCGACCATCGAATGGACCGGCATGACCTGCGCCTTGCTGCCGAGGTGTTTGAGCACCTCGGCGAGTGCGCGTTCGGACAGTGGCGACGGGATCACCGGCACCACGATCAAGTCAGCGGCGCGCATCACCTGGTCGCTCGTTTCGGTCAGGCCCGGCGGGCAATCGAGCAGGATGCGGTCATAGTCTTTGCGCAAGCCCGTCAGCAGCTTTTGCAGCCGCTTCTTCTTGTCGAGTTCGTGGAACAGCAGATCCAGCCCGCGCAGCGAAGCATCCGCGCGCAGCAAATCGAGCCGCGGCGTCGCGGTTTTCTCGATCAATTTGTTGGGTTCGACGTCCTTGGCGAAGACCGACTGCGCCTGATCTTTCGCTTTAGCATCCGGCTTTGCCGCGAGCAGGAAGCTCGACGCGGCTTGCGGATCGAGATCCCACAATAGCGTGCGCCGCGACGAGGCGGTGGCGGCGACCCAGGCGAGATTAACCGCCAGCGTCGTCTTTCCGACACCGCCCTTCAGACTGTAAATCGCGATCGTCGACACAATCGAACCCCTCTTTTACGAGCGGCCAATGTGCCGGATGCCGATGCGCGGTGCAATCGGTCGAATTATCCGACGCTGCAGACCTGCGCGGGCTTGCCCGGCTGCGTGAGCGTCACCGCCTTGGGATTGCCGGTCAGCACATAGCCATCGGCCTTGAGCGGATCGCCTGCATTTTCGGCGGTGAGCTTAACCGGGGTGCCGTCCTTGGTCGTCTTGACCAGGACTTGCTTGTCGCCCTCGAAGAAGGTGACGAAGGCCAGGCTGTTATCCTTGCAGCGCAAGCTCACGTCGGCCTTGATCGACGGCGGGAGTTCGATCGGCGCCTTATTGGCAAGGACCGATGCCATCGGATCGGGCGCGACGTTCGTCACCTCTTGCGGCTTGTTGTCACAGGCCGAGAGCGCAAGGAGCGCGACGGCGACGGCGGGGATGATGCGGATGGTCATGAGATTTTCTTCGCTCACGCGGCATCGTGCGTCAAGACCGTAGCTTCCCCTAAGGGCGCAGATTTTTGCGTTGCAACAATTTTGTAACATAAAGGTCATCTTTGTTCGCGGACTTGCCACGTCTCGGTAGGCATGAAAGGCTGACTTCACGTGAATGGGGAAGCGGCAGAATGGCAGCGAAAATCACCAGCTACGCGGCGTTCTGGCCCTATTATCTGCGCGAGCATGCCAGACCGGAAACGCGCGCGATCCATTATGCCGGAACCGCACTCACCTTCGTGTTTCTGGCGGTGGCGATTGTGGCGGGTGGATATTGGTGGGCGGCGCTACCGATCGCCGGCTATGGTTTCGCCTGGGCCGCGCATTTCGGGGTGGAGAAGAATCGCCCGGCGACCTTCACCTATCCCTTATGGTCGCTGGCGAGCGATTACCGGATGTTCTTTTTGTGGCTGAGCGGGCGGCTGGGGCCGCATTTGCGCGCGGCGGGGATTTAGGGGCGCGACGCGACCTGAACATCGGTCTGCGGGAAGTCGTCGCCCTTGAAGAGCAACGGCTGACCGGTTGCCTTGGCCAACGCGTAGGAGAAGCAGTCGCCCAAATTCAATTGCGCCGGATCGCCCGATCCGCGCCCATAGCGACGATAAGCAGCGTGGCCAATCCGCCCTTGCTCGATATCGACTGGTTCGATGCTGATCTCGAACGCGCGCACAAGACCATAAAGAGCCTCAGTTCGGTCGTCCTCGCGGCGCGTCAAAACTGCTGCGAGTTCGATCCATGAACCCGCAGAGATGCGGCAGTCAGCCGAGTCGAGCATAGCACCAACGAAGACCGCTCGCTCGGGCTCGTCGAGCAGGATCGCCATGATTGCCGAAGGGTCGATAATCAAGCGAACGAACCGTCCTCTTTGTAAATGCTATCCATGATTTCCTTGGACGTCTTGCCAACCCATTCCGGCGGCAAGTTGCGCCGAAATTCGGCGATGATGTCGTCGATCCGACCGATTTTCTCCGCGCGCGCTGTGAGATGTTGCTGAAAGTCTCGCTGGAGCGCTCCCTTCACGACCGCCGTCACAGATTGGCCGGTGGCATCCGCCAAATCCCGCGCTAGCTTGACCGTTGCCGCGTCCTTGATGTTGAGTTGTACACCCATTTCTACCTCCGGGATCACCGACTATACCATTGCTCGGGCTTGCTCGCAACAAAGCGAGTATGGCTTGCGGCGGCTAGCGCACCACGCCATTTATCCGCGATGCACACCCTACCCAACACACTCGCCCTGATCGGCAACACGCCGCTGGTTTTCCTGAAAGGCCCGAGTGAAGCCGCCGGTGCCGAAATCTACGGCAAATGCGAATTCGCCAATCCCGGTGCGTCGATCAAGGATCGTGCCGCGCTCGGGATCGTCGAGGATGCCGAGGCGCGTGGGCAAATCGCGCCGGGCGGCACTTTTGTCGAGGGGACCGCGGGCAACACCGGGATCGGCCTTGCGCTCGTCGCCAATGCCAAGGGCTACAAAACGATCATCGTAATGCCCGAGACGCAGAGCCGCGAGAAGATGGATACGCTGCGCGCATTGGGGGCCGAACTCGTGCTGGTCCCCGCCGCGCCCTATTCGAACCCCGGCCATTTCGTCCACACCTCGCGCCGGATCGCCGCGGAAACCGCCAATGCGGTTTGGGCCAATCAGTTCGACAATATCGCCAATCGCAAGGCGCATATCACGGGAACGGCCGAGGAAATCTGGGCGCAGATGGACGGGCGGATTGATGGGTTTACTTGTGCGGCGGGCACTGGCGGGACGATCGCCGGGGTCGGCATGGGGTTGAAGGCGAAGGACGAGAAGGTCTGCATCGCGCTGAGCGATCCGTATGGGGCGGCCTTGTACAATTACTATGCGCATGGCGAGTTGAAGTCGGAAGGGTCATCGGTCGCCGAAGGGATCGGGCAGGGGCGGATCACCGCCAATCTGGAGGGCGCGCCGATCGATACGCAGTTCCGCATTTCCGATGGCGCGGGGATGGAATGGGTCACGCGGCTGCTGGCGGAGGAAGGTTTGTGCCTCGGGCTTTCGTCGGGGATCAATGTTGCGGGTGCGGTGCTGCTGGCGCGGCAATTGGGGCCGGGCAGCCGGGTCGCGACGATCCTGTGCGACACCGGGTTTCGCTACCTCTCGACGCTCTACAACCGGGCGTGGCTCGAGGCGAAAGGGCTCGCTGTGCCGCCGTGGCTCACCTCAAGCTAAAGGCTGGCATCGACAACCGAATCGTAATGCGTTACATTTATGCCACATCCTATGAAAATGATCGCACAGCACCCGCAAAGGGAAGCAGGCCAGACAACGCAGCGTGTGAAGGTCGGCATGATCGGCCTCGCGGCGGTCGTGCTGCTCATCGGTCTGGCTGCGGCTATTTTCGCGACGATGAACCACGATCGCGGCGTCGCGGCGATCGGGAGTGCCCGGCCCGAGGTCGTCTCGGCAATCGTATCGGGCAATAACGCCGATCCAGCCGCCGCCGCGACGAAAGAGCCGCTCGCCGAGTTGGGCGTCGCACCAAGCGCGGAAATCGCCAGCAATAGCGCGCAACCCGCCCCACGCTCCACAGCCGCGCGCCGGTGATGTCGACTCGCGCCGTTACGGCGGGGATTTTGCGGGAAAATGCCCCGCGTCGCGGTCAAGCGCGCGGGATAAGGTCGACATACGAGATGCTTTCTTCGAACACACCGGGAACAATTTGATATGGCGCGACAAAAATCGCCGGAGAATCTAAGGAATTAAACCGACGTCCCCGTCATTCCCCGGCTTTCCCCTTGTATCCCTGCTAAACGACGTGTTAACCCTGCTTTCAACAGGGCAGACTCATCTCGCCTGCGCGACAGTGCGCTGAGCATCGCAACGGACGCGATTCTCGGGAGGGGAGAGGCTTGCCTGCCAGTGCGGGGTGGGCGTGGACGAGCGCAGCGAATATCAGGGGGACGGTCTTGGCCTTGTCGATGACAAGGGCCGGGTCGCGATTCCTGCCTCGCTGCGACAGGCGCTCGCCACGAACTCGCCGCGCCCCGATGGCAAGGATGGCGGCACGATCATCGTCGGTGTCCATCCCAAGCAGACCTGCCTGCGCGCGTACGATCCCGCGTTCGTCAAAATCCTGAAGGCCAGGGTCGAAGCGCGCGAGACGCAGCATACCGGCGAGGATGGCGAGCCCAATTACAATTTCAAACGGCGCGGCGCGAGCGGCGAGGCGGCTCCGTTCGACGGATCGGGGCGCTTCATCATGCCGCCCTTTCCGCGCGATTATGCCGGGATCGGCGAGCATGCCTTTTTCTGGGGCACGTTCGACTGGATCGAAATCTGGGACCCGGCGACGCTGATCGCGGCGACCGATGTCGATCCGGTGATGCAGGCGGCATGCCGCTTCCATTGCAAGCAGAAGGGGATCGCGCTGTGATTCTCTCAGAGCTTGCGAACGACGCTCCACATGTCCCGGTTCTGCTGGCCGAAGTGCTCGACGCGCTCGCCATTACCCCGGGCGAGCGCCACGTCGACGCGACCTTCGGCGCGGGCGGCTACACGCAGGCGATGCTAGCGAAGGGCGCGCGCGTGTACGCGTTCGATCGTGACCCGGACGCGATTGCGGCGGGCGCGGCGCTGGTCGCGGCGTCGGACGGCGCGCTCGCTTTGGTGCCCGCCACCTTCTCGGCGATGGATGCCGAACTCGCCGCGCGCGATGCCGTGCCGGTGCAAGGCGTGACGATGGATATCGGCGTGTCGTCGATGCAGCTCGACCAGGCCGAGCGGGGTTTTTCGTTCCAGTCGGACGGTCCGCTCGACATGCGGATGAGCCAGGAAGGCATGAGCGCCGCGGATTTCGTCAACGAGGCCGACGAAGCGCAGATCGCTTTTGTCATCAAGGAATATGGCGAGGAACCGCGCGCGCGCCGCGTTGCGCAGGCGATCGTCTACAACCGCCCGATCACGCGCACCGGCGAACTCGCGCGGATCGTGCGCAAAGCGCTCGGCTACAAGCCGCACGACAAGAAAGATCCGGCGACGCGGACCTTTCAGGCGATCCGCATCCATATCAACCGCGAGCTGGGCGAATTGGCCGATGGTCTGGCGGCAGCGGAGCGTGTGCTCGCCCCCGGCGGCCGGCTGGCGGTGGTAACGTTCCACAGTTTGGAGGACCGGATGGTCAAGCGGTTCCTGCGTGAACGCAGCGGATCGCTGCCATCGGGATCGCGGCATTTGCCCGAAGTGGCAGCGCAACACGCGCCGAGTTTCGAAGCGGTCGGGCGGGGTGTGCGCGCGGACGAGGACGAGATCGCGCGCAATCCGCGCGCGCGCTCCGCCACGCTGCGCACGGCAATTCGGACCGGTGCCGCAGCGTGGCCGGAAAAATCTGTGACAGAGGGAGCGATGTGATGCTGAGTCTGGCGTGGAAGAGTCTCGGATGGTTCCTGGCGGGCGTCGCGGTGGCGCTCGGCTTTCTGCTGGTCCCGCTCCAGGTGGCGGCGGAGCGCAAGAAGCTCGACCGCACGGCGAGCGAAATCCTGCGCGCCAAGCGCGACATTCGCGCACTCGAGACCGAATTCGATACGCGCGCCAGCCTGGCGCAGCTCGACAAATGGAACGCCGAATCGCTCGGCATGGTCGCGCCCGCCGCCGACCAATTCGTCGCGGATGAAACGGCCCTGGCCGCGATCGAGCCGACCGCTGCTGGTCCGCAAATGGCGTCGTTCGTGCCGGCCGCGCCGGTCAATGCCGGGGTCAGTCAGGCGCCGGCCGAACCGGCGCCGCGCGATGCCATGGCGGCGGTCGCCCAACCGCAATCGCAACCCGTATCGCAATCGCAGGCGCGCTCCGAAGCACGCCCCCGCGCGGCGCTGGCCTTGCTCGACCGCGCGTTGCTCGATGACAGCGTGATCGGCGACTTGCGCAGCGGTGCCCGCGCCGAAATTGCGCCCCAACGATGAGTACGCTCGTCGCCCGCCCGATCGCCCGCCCGATTCCGGCGCGCCGCTCGACCGATCAGCGTCACGCGCTGGTCGCGGTCGCGCATGTGCGGCTGATGGTGCTGATGCTGCTGATCATGGCGGGTTTTCTGCTGGTGATCGGGCGGATCGCGTTGCTCGGTCTGCTCGGCACACCTGCCGGTGCCGCGACGCTGACGATCAATCCGGTCGTGCGCGGTGACATTCTCGATCGCAACGGCCAGCCGCTCGCGCGCACGATCGAGGCGTGGACGATCGGCGTGCGCCCGCCCGAATTGCTCGGCGATCGGCAGGCGTTGTCGGTGCAATTGGCGAACCTGATGCCGACGCACGATGCCGCCTGGTATCTCGACCGCCTCACCATGAAGGGCAAGTTCACTTACCTCGAAAAGCACGCCTCGCCCGCTTTGGTGAATCAAGTCCACGCGCTGGGCGAGCCGGGCCTCGTCTTCGCGCGCGAGCCCGAGCGGCTGTATCCGCAATCGACGCTGGCGGCGCACGCGCTCGGCTATATCGGGCCGACCGCGACCGACCCCAAGATCCTCGGCCGTGCCGGGATCGAGCGCGCGTTCGAGGTGCGGCTGACCGATCCGCGCCTCCGCGGCCAGCCGATTTCGCTGTCGATCGATTCGCGCGTGCAGGCGGCGATGGAGAGCGAACTCGGCCGCGCGATGGTCTCGTTCAAAGCGAAGGATGCGACAGGCGTCGTGCTCGACGTGCGCACCGGCGAAGTGATCGCGATGGTGTCGCTGCCTGTGTACAACCCCAACAAATTGAGCGGCACGAGCATCGATGCGTTGCGCAACAACGTGACGCAATCGGTCTATGAACTGGGTTCGACCTTCAAGCCGATCACGGCGGCAGCGGCGATCGAGAGCGGCACGGTGACGTCGATGGCGCGGCGCTTCGACGCGACGGTGCCGCTGAAGACGGGGCGCTTCACGATCCATGACGATCGCGGTGACGAACAGAAGCGCTGGCTCAATATCCCCGAGACGCTGATCTATTCGTCGAACATCGCGACCGCGCGGATCGCCAAGGAGATGGGCAAGGATAAGCTGACCGCGATGTTCACCGCGATGGGGTTTGGCGAACGCCCCTCGATCGAATTGCGCGAGCGGGCCGGGCCAATCTGGCCGCAACATTGGGGCGACACGACGCTCATGACGACGGCCTATGGGCACGGCATCGCGGTGACCCCGCTGCATCTCGCCAATGCCTATGCGACGTTGGTCAATGGCGGCATCTGGCGGCCGACGACGATGCTGAAGGTCGCGCCCGGCGCGGCACCGGCGGGGCGGCGCGTGCTGTCCGAAGCGACCAGCGCGCGGATGCGGCAATTGCTGCGGATGGTGGTCCTGCTCGGCACCGGCAAAAAAGGCGAAGCGCCGGGGTACCGCGTTGGGGGCAAGACCGGGACAGCCGAGGTTGCGGGTGCCGGCGGCTATTCGAAAAAAGCCAACGTCTCGACCTTCGCTGCCGCCTTTCCGATGGATTCGCCGCGTTATGTGGTGGTGGCGATGCTCAATTCGCCCGTTGGCAATGCCGAATCGTTCGGCCTCACCACAGCGGCATGGACCGCGGCACCGGTCGTCAGCCGCGTCATCGCACGGACCGGATCGCTGCTCGGCGTGATGCCCGATATGAAACGCGATATCGATGTGTCCGAACTGACGCCGCTGGTGTGGCACGGCGCGGGCGACCGCAAGAGTGCGGAATGAAACGCACATGAAACTTGGCGCGCTGACCGGCGGGACTGAAACCGCGACCGTCACCGGCTTCGCGATCGACCACCGCAAGGTCGCGCCGGGCGTAGTGTTCGGCGCGTTCCAGGGCGCAGTCGTCAATGGCGAGGATTTCGTTGATGCCGCGGTGGCCGGCGGTGCCATCGCTGTCGTCGCGCGGCCCGAGGTCACGGTCGCGGGTGCGGTGCACATCACCGATGCGGTGCCACGGCGGAAATTTGCCGAGCTTGCCGCGCGCTTCTTCGCGCCGTTCCCTGCCGTGGCGGTCGCGGTTACAGGAACCAACGGCAAGACCTCTACCGTCGAGATGGTGCGGCAATTGTGGCGGATGACGGGGTTCCACGCGGCCTCGATCGGGACGCTTGGCGTCACGACCGGCGACGATCGCGTCTCGACCGGGCTGACCACGCCGGATGTGGTGACGTTCCTGTCGAACGTCGCTGGCTTGGCGCGCGAGGGTGTCAGCCATGTCGCGTTCGAGGCGTCGAGCCACGGCCTGTCGCAATATCGCACCGAAGGTCTGCGCGTTTCGGCGGCGGCGTTCACCAATCTCAGCCGCGATCACCTCGATTATCACGGCACGATGGAAGCCTATCTCGACGCGAAACTGCGCCTGTTCAGCGAAGTGCTGGCGGACGATGGTGTTGCGGTGGTGTGGGCTGACGATGTTGCGTCGGCGCGGGTTGCGCAGATTGCGCGAGGGCGGGGTCTTCGCATGATTTCGGTCGGGACAACGGGCGAGACGCTCAAACTGGTGTCGCGCGATCCGACCTTGCTCGGGCAAGGCCTCGCGATCGAGGCGGACGGCAAGACGTACAAAGTGAACCTCCCGCTGATCGGCGCGTATCAGGCGGCGAATGCCCTGACCGCTGCTGGGCTGGTGATCGCAGGCGGTGGCGATGTCGCCGCGACGCTCGCCAATCTGGCGCGGTTGCAGCCGGTGCGCGGGCGGCTCGAACGCGCGGTGATCGCCCGCAGTGGCGCGCCGGTCTATGTCGATTATGCGCACACGCCCGATGCGCTGGAGGCGGCAATCTCCGCCTTGAAACCGCATGCGGCGGGTCGGCTGATCGTGGTGATCGGCGCGGGCGGCGACCGTGACACGGGCAAGCGGCGCGAAATGGGCGCAGTGGCGGCGGCGATGGCGGATCAGATTATCGTGACCGATGACAATCCCCGTTCCGAAGACCCGGCTACAATCCGCGCGATGGTGCTCGAGGGGGCTCCGCACGCGACCGAGATCGGATCGCGCCGCGAAGCGATCGGCGCAGCGATTGCCGGGGCCGGGCCACAGGACATCGTGCTAATCGCGGGCAAGGGGCATGAGCAGGGGCAGATCGTCGGCGATCTCGTCTTGCCGTTCGACGATGTGAGCGTGGCGCGGGAGATGGCGGCGTGAGGGACTCCAATTTTCGTCACCCCGGACTTGATCCGGGGCCCATGCCGCGGCTTGACGCCTCGCTTGAAATCTCTTGCGCTTCGCTCGCTGCACGATGGGCCCCGGATCAAGTCCGGGGTGACGGTTGTGTTTTGGGAGATGGCGAATGACGCCACTTTGGACCTCCGCCGACATCGCCGCCGCAACCGGCGGCACGGCCTCCACGCCGTTCATCGCCACCGGCGTCACCTTCGACTCCCGCGAAGTTGCACCCGGCGACCTGTTCATCGCGCTGACGGGCGAGGCAACTGACGGGCATCGTTTTCTGGATCAAGCGTTCGACCGTGGTGCCGCAGGGGCGCTGGTCTCGCAGACCTGCGCGCATCCGCACGTCTTGGTACCCGATACGATGGCCGCGCTCGAAAATCTCGCGCGCGCGGCACGATCGCGGACGTCGGCCAAAATCATCGGCGTCACCGGATCGGTCGGCAAAACCGGGACCAAGGAAGCGCTGTTCGCAGCGCTCGACCGTGGCGCGCGGGGCCAAGCGCATCGCTCGGTCAAGAGTTACAACAACCATACCGGTGTGCCACTGAGCCTCGCGCGGATGCCGGCCGACACGCTTTTCGGCGTGTTCGAAATGGGGATGAACCATGCCGGAGAACTCGCGCATCTGACGACCTTGGTGCGCCCGCACGTCACGATCATCACCACGATCGCCTCAGCGCACCGTGAATTCTTCGATAGCGAGGAAGCGATTGCCGACGCCAAGAGCGAGATTTTCCAGGGGCTGCAGCCGTTTGAAGGCGGAGCGGGTGGCGTCGCGATCGTGCCGTACGACAACGTGCACCGCGACCGGCTGATCGCCGCCGCCGCGCCGCATGCCACCCGCATCGTCACCTTTGGGCTCGACCCGGGCGCGGATGTGCGCGCGATCGAAACGATGCGCGCTGCCACCGGCGGCACCTTCGTCACGGCGGTAGTCGGGCAGCGCGAGTTGAGCTTCACGATCAGCCAGCCGGGGCTGCACTGGGTGTCGAACAGCCTTGCGGTGCTGGCGGCGGTCGATGCGGTCGGCGGCGATTTGGCGCTCGCTGGCCTGGCGCTCGCCGAACTCGGCGGATTGGCGGGTCGCGGTGCGCGGTTCAGCGTGGCGGTCGGACCCGGTGAAGCGCTGGTCATCGACGAAAGCTACAACGCCAATCCTTCGTCGATGCGCGCGACGCTGGCGGTGCTCGGCGCGGAGTCGGCCAACCGCAAACTCGTCGTGCTGGGCGAAATGCGCGAACTTGGTCAGGACAGCGACGCCTTTCATGCCGCCCTTGCCGAACCGATTCTGGCGGCAGGTGTTCGGGCCGGCATTTTGGTCGGTGACCATATCGCCGCGCTTGCGAACGCGCTTGAGGGGGAGGGCGATTTCGTCCATGTGCCCGATGCCGCTGCGGCGCGCGTCAGCCTTTCCGCGATGCTGGCACCGGGCGACGCGGTGCTCATCAAAGGATCGAACGGCGTTGGGTTGGCGGCGGTCGTCGCGGCTTTGCAAGGCGGAACACTCTAATGCTTTACCTTCTGGCCGATTATCTGGGTTTTCCGGGCATTTTGAACCTGATCCGGTATCAGAGCTTCCGCACTGGCGCTGCGGTCGCGACGTCGCTGTTCCTCGGGCTGCTGATCGGCCCGCGCTTCATCGGGTGGCTGCGCGTGCGGCAGGGCAAGGGCCAGCCGATCCGCGCCGATGGCCCGCAATCGCACTTCGCCAAGCGCGGCACACCGACAATGGGCGGGCTGATGATCCTCACCGCGATGGTGTTTTCGATCCTGTTGTGGATGGATTTGTTGAGCCCCTATGTCTGGGCCTGCACCTTCGTGACCTTGGGCTTCGGCGCGATCGGCTTCCTCGATGATTTCGACAAGGTGCGCAAAGCGAGCACCGCGGGCGTGTCGAGCCGTTTGCGGCTGATCGGTGAATTCGCGATCGCCGGGATCGCGGCGACGCTGATCGTGCAGCAAAACGGCACGCATCTGTACCTGCCCTTTTATACCGGGTCGGTGATCGATCTCGGCTATTTCTACATCGTTTTCGCCGCCTTCACGATCGTCGCGTTCGGCAATGCGGTGAATTTGACTGATGGGCTGGACGGGCTCGCGACGATGCCGGTGATTATCGCCAGCGTCGCGTTCATGCTGATCGTCTATCTGGTCGGGCGCGCCGATTATGCGCATTATCTCGGCATTCCGCACGTGCCGCACGCGGGCGATCTGGCGATCTTCTGTGGCGCGATCGTGGGGGCGGGGCTCGCCTTCCTGTGGTTCAACGCGCCGCCGGCCGCCGTGTTCATGGGCGATACCGGGAGCCTCGCGCTTGGCGGTGCGCTCGGCACGATTGCGGTCGTCGCGCATCATGAAATCGTGCTCGGCATCATCGGCGGGCTGTTCGTGGTCGAGGCGGTGAGCGTCATCGTCCAGGTCTTCTGGTATAAGCGCACCGGGCGCCGCGTGTTCAAGATGGCGCCGATCCACCACCATTTCGAACAGCTCGGCTGGAGCGAACCGACCGTGGTGATCCGCTTCTGGATCATCGCGATCGTGCTCGCACTGGCTGGTCTGTCGACGTTGAAACTCAGGTGATCGTGTCGCCAACCTGGGCGGGCAAGCGCTATGCTGTGCTCGGGTTGGCGCGCTCGGGTGCGGCGAGCGTGCGCGCGCTGGTGGCGGGCGGGGCCGAAGTCACAGCCTGGGATGCTGACGAAAACAAGCGAGACGCCATCGCCACCATGTTCTCCGGCGAAGGCCGGAGCCCAGGGTTGCCAAGCGCGTCATCCGAAGCCCTGGGCCCCGGCCTTCGCCGGGGAACGGTTGCGCTTGAGGATATCCAAATTCTCGAGATCACCGGTTTCGACGCCCTCATCGTCTCCCCCGGCGTCCCGCTCAATCGTCACCCGGTTGCGGCGAAGGCGCGCGCGGCGGGGGTCCCGATCATCGGCGACATCGAACTGTTCGCCCAAGCCCGCGCATCCCTACCCCCGCACAAGGTCGTCGGCGTGACGGGCACGAACGGCAAATCCACCACCGTCTCGCTGATCCACCACATCCTGCAAACCGCCGGCATACCCTCCCGGCTCGGCGGCAATATCGGTCTGCCGATCCTTGAGCAGGAACCCCTCCCCGAAGGCGGCGTGTACGTGCTCGAACTGTCGAGCTATCAGATCGACCTGACCTTCACCCTCGATTGCGATGTCGCGGTGTTGCTCAACATCACGCCCGATCATCTCGACCGCTATGACGGGTTCGAGGCGTACGCTGCGTCCAAAGCCCGGCTGTTTGCGATGCAGTCCAAGGACCACATTGCGATCATCGGGATCGGCGACACGCCCTCGGCGCAAATCGCGCGCAGGCTTTCGGCGAAGGGCGAATATCTCACCAAGATCGCGCCCGGCGTGTGCATGGTGCAGCCGCTGTCGCCGAGCCTGAAAGGACCGCACAATTTGCAAAATGCGCTTGCGGCGATCAACGTCTGCGAGGCGCTGGGTGTGCCGCACGCGGCGATCGATGCCGGCCTGCTAAGCTTTTCCGGCCTGCCGCACCGGATGGAGCGCGTCGCGACCAAGCACGGCGTTGCGTTCGTCAACGACAGCAAGGCGACCAACCCCGAATCGACCGCACCCGCGCTGGCGGCGTTCGAGCGGATCCACTGGATCCTCGGCGGGCAGGCGAAGAGCGACGATCTTGATGCCTGCGCGCCGAGCTTCGGCCGGGTCGTGCGCGCCTATACGATCGGCGCGTCCGGCGCGAGATTTGCCGAGATTCTGCACGGGAAAGTCCCGGTCGAGGAGAGCGGCGATCTCGCCACAGCCGTGGCCGCCGCCGCCGCGCATGCGCAGGCCGGGGACACCGTTTTGCTCTCGCCCGCCTGCGCTTCGTTCGACCAGTTCCGTGATTTCGAGGATCGCGGCGACCAGTTCCGCGCTCTGGTGGAGGCGCTCGCATGAACGCCCCCACCCCGAAATTGTGGAAAAGCATGCAGGGGCGCGGCGGTCGCGGTGACCGGTCGGCGCTGGGCATGTGGTTCTGGGATATCGATCGGATGCTGCTGCTGCTGACGCTGCTGCTCATCGCGGTCGGGCTGATCGCGGTCGGGGCGGCCTCGCCCGCGGCGGCGACACGCTATTCCGATGGCAAGCATATCGTGCCGCCGCTTTTCTATTTGTGGTGGCAGTTGCTCTGGGTCGGCGTGTCGCTGCCGGTGCTGCTAATCGTGTCGATGCTGCCGGTGCCGCTCGCGCGGCGCCTCGCGCTGTTCGGGACGGTTGCGTGCCTGATCCTGCTGATGCTGGTGCCGGTGATCGGGGTGGAGAAAAATGGCGCGACGCGCTGGCTCAATTTCGGCATTTCGCTGCTGCAACCGTCCGAATTCCTCAAACCCTTCTTCATCGTCACGGTGGCGTGGCTACTGTCGATGCGCGCGCAGGACGATGCGTTGCCGGTGGTGACGATTACCGGCGGGATGACGGCGCTGGTCGCGGTGCTGCTAATGTTGCAGCCCGATTTCGGGCAGACCGTGGTGTTCTGCGCGGTATGGATGGCGTTGCTGATGATATCGGGCACGTCGCCCCGGATCATGGTCGGGCTGATCGCCGCCGTTCCCGCCGGATTGCTCGCCGCCTATCTGTTCTACGGCACGGCGCGCGCGCGGATCAACGCCTTCCTGTTTCCCGAGGCCGAGGGGATTGGTGCAGCCGACCATTTCCAGACCAATGCCGCACACGACACGATCACGGCGGGTGGCTGGCGCGGGACCGGGCCGGGCGGCGGATCGATGAAGTTCCGCCTGCCCGAGGGGCATACCGATTATATCTTTTCGGTGATCGGCGAGGAATTCGGGCTGATCGCCTGCGTCGTCATCGCGATGCTGTTCCTGGCAATCGTGGTGCGGGTGTTCGTCAAATTGCTCGACGAACAGGATGAATTCCGCCTGTTCGCCGCCGCTGGCCTCGCCACGCAATTCGGCGTGCAGGCGCTGATTTCGATGGCGGTGAATACCGGCCTTGCCCCGTCCAAGGGCATGACATTGCCCTTCATCAGCTATGGCGGGTCGTCGCTGATCGCGCTGTCGATCGGCATGGGGTTGCTGTTGGCCTTCACGCGGCGCAATCCGTTCGTTACGCGCTCCAAATACATTGCGCGCTCGGGGGCGCAATCAGGGGCGCATCGGAGCGGGATATGATGGCGAAACATTTCGTATTGGCGGCGGGTGGGACTGGCGGCCACATGGTTCCGGCAGCGGCATTGGCAACCGAGCTGATCAAGCGCGGGCACCATGTTGCCCTGGTCAGCGATGAGCGGGGAGTGCGCTTTCCCGGCCTGTTCGAGGGAATCGAGACACATATCCTGCCCGCCGGACGGTTGGGCGGCGGGCCGATCGGCTATGCCAAGGCGGCGGCGGCGATGCTGAAGGGCCGCGCCATGGCGATCCGGCTGTACAAGGGCTTCCGGCCCGATGCGGTGATCGGTTTCGGCGGCTATCCCGCCCTTCCGGCGTTGCTGGGCGCATTCAACCGGGGCATTCCGACGGCGGTGCACGAACAGAATGCCGTGCTTGGCCGCGTCAACCGGCTGGTCGCGGGCAAGGTCAGTGCGATCGCGACCTCCTATGCCGATGTCCAGCGGCTATCCCCCAAGCATCGCGGCAAGACGCATCTGATCGGCAATCCGGTGCGTGATGCGGTGCTGGCACTCCGCAGCAAACCCTATCCGCTGCTGGAGGAGGACGGCATTTTCCGCGTGCTGGTAACCGGCGGCAGTCAGGGCGCGAGCGTGCTCAGCCAGGTCGTGCCCGATGGCCTTTCGCTGTTGCCGGTCGCGTTCCGGCGGCGCTTGCAAGTGACGCACCAGGCGCGGATCGAGGATATCGACGCCTGCCGCGCGAAATATAAGGAACTCGATATCGCGGCAGATCTCGCCACCTATCTGCCCGATATGCCCGAACAATTGGCCTGGGCGCATCTGGTGATCGCGCGTGCAGGCGCCTCGACGCTGGCGGAACTGACGTGCGCGGGGCGGCCAGCGATCCTGGTGCCGTTGCCCAGCGCGACCGACGACCACCAGACCGCGAATGCCAAGGAGATGACCTCGGCCGGGGGCGCGCGGACGATCGACCAGCGCAGCTTCACGCCGGTCGAACTCGCCAAGCAAATGCAGCGATTGGGGCTCGATCCCGCAGCGCTCCAAAATGCGGCGGCGCGCGCGCGGGCGTGCGGGCGGCCCGATGCCGCGCGTGATCTGGCCGATCTGGTCGAGAGTTTGGGCGATACGACCGGGGATATGCCGATCGGGGCGGCGCACCCCACGGGCTTTTCGATGGGCGCGGCGGTACCGGCATGAGAGGTGTCGCAACCGATATCGGCACGATCCATTTCGTCGGCATCGGCGGCATCGGCATGTCGGGCATTGCCGAGGTGATGAAGAATCTCGGCTATGCGGTGCAGGGCTCCGACGTGGCCGAGGGCTATGTCGTCGAGGGCTTGCGCGCCAAAGGGATCAAGGTCCTGATCGGGCATCATGCCGACAATCTCGGCGATGCGGCGGTGATCGTCACCTCGACCGCGATCAAGCGCGGTAACCCGGAAGTCGAGGCGGCGCTCGAACGCCGCATCCCGGTGGTGCGGCGCGCGGAAATGCTCGCCGAGCTGATGCGGCTGAAATCGACCGTCGCGATTGCGGGCACGCACGGCAAGACCACCACAACCAGCATGGTCGCGGCGCTGCTCGATGCCGGCGGCGTCGATCCGACCGTCATCAACGGCGGGATCATCAACAGTTACGGGTCGAACGCGCGATTGGGCGCGAGCGACTGGATGGTGGTCGAGGCCGACGAGAGCGACGGGAGTTTCCTGCGATTGGACGGCACGATCGCGGTCGTCACCAATATCGATCCCGAGCATCTCGACCATTATGGGTCGTTCGATGCGGTGAAGGATGCGTTCGTCGAGTTCGTCGAGAATGTGCCCTTCTACGGCGCGGCGCTCCTGTGCCTCGATCACCCCGAAGTGCAGAACATCCTCCCGCGCGTGCGCGACCGGCGCGTCGTGACCTACGGCTTTTCGGCGCAATCCGACGTGCGCGGCGTCAACGTAACCCCAATCCCCGGCGGCAACCGCTTCGAAGTGATCGTCCGCGACCGCGACGGGACCAGCCGATCGATCGAAGGGATCGAAATGCCGATGCCGGGGCGGCACAATGTCCAGAACGCGCTGGCGGCGATCGGCGTGGCGCTGGAGCTGGGCATCGATGACGCGACGATCCAGCAGGGTTTCGCCAAGTTCGGCGGTGTGAAGCGGCGCTTCACCAAGGTGGGCGAGACCGGTGGCGTCACGATCATCGACGATTACGGCCATCACCCGGTCGAAATCCGCGCGGTGCTGTCCGCCGCGCGCGAGGGCGTCGAAAATCGCGTGATCGCGGTGGTACAACCGCATCGCTACTCGCGGCTCGGTGATTTGATGGAGGAGTTTCAGGGCGCGTTCAACGATGCCGACATGGTGTTCGTGGCACCGGTTTTTGCGGCGGGCGAGGCACCGGTCGAAGGCGTCGATGCCGAGGCATTGGTCGAGGGGATCAAGCGCCGCGGGCATCGCTCAGCGGCGACGATCGCCGATGCGGGCGCGCTCGCGGCGGCGCTGGCGGGCGTGGTGCAGCCGGGGGATATGGTCGTCTGCTTGGGGGCAGGGGATATTACGAAATGGGCGGCCGGCTTGGCGGCTGGGATTGAGGCGGTGCGATGAGCGTGCGCGCAACCTCAATCCTCCCCGGAACGGGGAGGGGGACCAGCGAAGCTGGTGGAGGGGGCGCGCCGCTGGGCGCATCACCTGTGGCAACCCCCCTCCACCATTTGCCGGAAGAGGCAAATGCGTTTGAGCGAGATGGTGTCCCCCGGACACCATCTTGGACTGCCGGGGGCAGTCCAAAGCTCAAACGCCCTCCCCGTGCCGGGGAGGATTTGCGCGCTCGCGGCCGTCTCACCCAAAACGCCCCCCTCGCCCCACTCGTCTGGTTCAAATCGGGTGGCACAGCGGAGTGGCTGTTCGAACCCAAGGACATCGCCGACCTAAGCGCCTTCCTCGCCGCACTCGACCCCGCGACCCCCATTCTCCCGCTCGGCCTCGGCTCGAACATGATCGTCCGCGACGGCGGCGTGCCCGGCGTCGTGATCCGCCTCGGCAAACCGTTCGCCAAGGTCGAAGCGATCGATGCAACGACCTTGCGCTGCGGCGGCGGCGCGAGCGGGATCCTCGTCTCCTCGACTGCACGCGATGCCGGGATTGGCGGGGTGGAATTCCTGCGCTCCATCCCCGGCACGGTTGGCGGCTTCGTGCGGATGAATGGTGGCGCTTATGGGCGCGAGACGCGCGACATTCTGGTGGAATGCGACATCGTCCTGCGCTCGGGCGAGCGCCAGACATTGCCGGTCGAGGCGCTTGGCTACACCTATCGCCATTCGATCCTGCCCGATGGCTGCGTCGTCGTCGGCGCGACCTTTCGGGGGCACGTCGAAGAGTCTGCAGTGATCCAGGCCGAGATGGACCGCATCGCCGCCGCGCGCGAGGAATCGCAGCCGCTGCGCAGCCGCACGGGCGGATCGACCTTCAAGAATCCTGATGGCCACAAGGCATGGGAACTGATCGATGCCGCCGGGTGCCGGGGCCTCAGGATCGGCGATGCGCAAGTGAGCGAGAAGCATTGCAACTTCCTGCTCAACCTCGGGAACGCGACGAGCGCCGAGATCGAAGCGCTCGGCGAACAGGTGCGTGCGCGCGTGCTGGCGCATTCCGGCGTGACGTTGGAGTGGGAAATTCAGCGGGTGGGTGAAAATCTCCCTCTCCCCCTTGGGGGAGAGGGTCGGGGAGAGGGGCAGTCATGAGCGCCACGTCACGGACTGCCCCTCTCCCGACCTCGCTGCGCTCGGCCACCCTCTCCCCCAAGGGGGAGAGGGAAAAGCTCCACGTCGCAGTCTTGATGGGTGGCTGGTCAGCCGAACGCGAGGTTTCGCTATCCTCGGGCGCGGGCGTTGCCGATGCGTGCGCGAGCCTCGGTCACCGCGTGACGCGGATCGACATGGGGCGTGACGTCGCGGCAAAGCTCGCCGAAGCCGCGCCCGACATCGTGTTCAACGCGCTCCACGGCACGCCGGGGGAAGACGGGTCGGTGCAGGGCATGCTCGATCTGATGGGTCTGAAATACACGCATTCGGGCCTCGCCACCTCGGTCATCGCGATCGACAAAGTGCTCACCAAATTGCTGCTGGTCCCCGCTGGCATTCCCATGCCGAGCGGTCGCATCGTCAAGTCGGCGAACCTCTATGAGGGCGATCCGTTGCCGCGCCCTTATGTGTTGAAACCGGTCAATGAAGGCTCGTCGGTCGGCGTCGCGATTGTCACCGCCGAGGGCAATTACGGCAACCCGATCGCGCGCACCACGCCCGGCCCGTGGACCGAGTTCGAGGAGCTGCTCGCCGAGCCCTATATCCGCGGGCGCGAATTGACGACGGCGGTGCTGGGCGACACTGCGCTCGGCGTCACCGAGCTGCGGCCCAAATCGGGCTGGTACGATTACCAATCGAAATATACCGACGGGATGACCGAACATATCTTCCCCGCCGATATTCCCGATGAGATCACCGCGGCATGCAAGCGCATCGCGCTCGAGGCGCATCGCTTGCTCGGCTGCAAGGGCACGTCGCGATCGGATTTTCGCTGGGACGATGCGGCCGGGATCGACGGCCTGTTCCTGCTCGAGGTCAATACCCAGCCGGGCATGACGCCGCTCAGCCTGGTGCCCGAACAAGCGCGGCACCTCGGAATTTCCTATCCGCAGCTCGTCCAAACCATCCTTGATGAGGCCCTTTCATGAGCGCCACGATCAAACGCGGCACCGCGCGGCGTCCGGTCCAGCCGAAACGCCGTAAACCGCCCAAGGTCTCGATCATCGACCGGATGATCACGGCGTTGCCAGTGAGCGAAGCGACGCTGCGGCGGATCGCGACCTGGTCGATCATGGGGCTCGTCGGCACGGCTGCGCTCGCGACCGCGACGTTTTTCGGCGTGCCGGGCGTCGTGGGGTCGGCGATCGGCGAGGGTATTGGCCAGGCCGGGTTCCGCGTCACCAATATCCAGATCACCGGGCTCAACCGGATGGACCATAACGTCATTTACAAGATCGCGGCGAACCAGCCATCGATGGCGATGCCGCTCGTAAGCCTCGAGAAAATCCGCCAGGATCTGCTCGCGCATAGCGGCTGGATCGAGGATGCGCATGTCTCGCGGCGGCTGCCCGATACGCTGATCGTCCATATCGTCGAGCGCCAGCCATCTGCGATCTGGCAGAAGGATGGCAAATTGTCGCTGATCGCGGCGAACGGGACTTGGCTCGAGCCGGTCGATCCCGAGGCGATGCCCGATCTACCGCTCGTCATCGGCGCGCATGCCAATGAACAGGAACCGGCCTATCGGCAATTGCTCGATGTCGCGCCCGCCTTGCGCGGCCAGGTCAAGGCGGCAACGTGGGTCGGCAATCGGCGCTGGGATATCACCTTCGAGAGCGGCGAGACGCTCCTGCTGCCAGAGGGAGATATCGAGGCGGCGAAGGCACTGATGTGGTTCGCGCAGCAGGACGGGGTAAAGCCCCTGCTCGGGCGGGGCTGGGTCCGCTTCGACATGCGCATCCCCACGCAGTTCACGGCGCGCAAGCCGGGTTTGACGACGAACAAGGCGATCACCGATCCTGCGGCCGATGCACGACCGGCGGTGATCGAAGCAAAGCAGACGGGCGCGCAGGCGCAAGGGTAACAACCGGGTAACGAGGGTAAAGCGTATGGCGAACAGGGCACCCGAAGGATTGATCACCGCGCTCGACATCGGGTCGTCGAAGGTCTCCGCAATGATCGCGCAGAAGGGCGATGGCGGCGAATTGATCGTGCTCGGCACCGGCCAGCGTGAGAGCCGAGGCGTCAAGCGCGGCTATATCGCCGATGCCGCAGCGACCGAAGTCGCCGTGCGCGAAGCGGTCGAGCAAGCCGAGCGGATCGCGGGCACCAATATCGAGAATGTCTGGGTCAGCTTTTCGGCCGGCGGATTGGTGTCGGACGTCGCGTCGATCGAGTTCGAACTCGGCGGCCACCGCGTCGAACAATCGGACATTGACGCGCTTTTGCAGGCGGGGCGGGATTCGATCGACCCGGCCGGGCGGATGGTGCTGCACGCGCAGCCCGCGCTCTACACGCTCGACGGGCTGACCGGGGTCAAGCGGCCGCTGGGACTCCATGCCGATCGGCTTGGCGTGCATATCCACGTCGTGGCGGCGGACGGATCGCCGGTGCGCAATCTCGGGCTGTGTGTGGCGAATGCGCATCTCGAGGTGAAGGCGATCATCGCCTCACCGGTTGCGACCGGGATGGCGTGCCTCAGCGATGAAGAGCGCGAACTGGGCGTGGCTTTGGTCGAACTGGGGGCCGGTATCACCAACGTGTCGCTCTTTGCAGGCGGGATGCTGGTCGGTTTGCTGTCGATCCCGATTGGCGCGCAGGACATCACCGACGATATCGCATCCGCCTTCGGAACGCGCCGCGCGCAGGCCGAGCGGATGAAGTGCGTCCACGGCTCCGCCAACGCATCCCCGCGCGACAATCACGAGATGATCGACGTCGCGCCGATTTCGACCGAGGACGATGCAAGCGACGGCACGCGCATCACCAAGGCGCAGCTGATCACGGTGATCCGCCAGCGGCTCGACCATCTGATCGGCGAAGTCGGCAAGGCGCTCGCCGAGTTGAAGTTCGAAGGGCCGGTCGGGCGGCAAGTGGTACTGACCGGCGGCGGCGCGGAATTGAAGGGCATCGCCGATTATGTGCAAGCGGCGCTCGGTCGATCGGTGCGGATCGGACGCCCGCGCGGACTGACGGGCCTGCCCGAGGCGCATGCGACGCCCGCTTTCACGACGCTGGCTGGCCTCGCTTTCTATGCTGCAGCCGACCCGGTCGACCTGCGCGCTTTGTCGAGCAAGCAGCAATTGGTGCATCGCCCCAAGGGATTCGCGCTGTTTCGCCGTCTGATCGCGGCCGCCAGAGCGAATTATTAAGGAATTACGACAGAATTTGGCTGTTCGCGCTGGAACGACCGCTAACGATGGTGCAGAACAGCGTTACGTACATGTAAAGCGCCGGGGTCTGTGGGCGCAATTGGAGACCGAATATGAGCATCGAATTTCTGCCGCCCGAAGTCGATGAGCTGACGCCGCGGATCGCCGTGATCGGTGTCGGCGGCGCGGGCGGCAACGCCATCGCCAACATGATGCGCGCCGACGTGCAGGGCGTCGACTTCCTCGTCGCGAACACCGATTCGCAGGCGCTCAAGCAATCGAACGCGAGCCACCGGATTCAGCTCGGCGCGAAGATCACGCAAGGCCTTGGCGCTGGCAGCCGCCCCGAAATCGGGCGTGCGGCGGCCGAAGAGACGATCGAGCAAGTCACCAAAATGCTCGAGGGCGCGCATATGTGTTTCATCGCGGCGGGCATGGGCGGCGGCACCGGAACGGGTGCGGCTCCGGTCATTGCCAAGGCGGCGCGCGACATGGGAATCCTGACCGTCGGTGTCGTGACCAAGCCGTTCGCGTTCGAGGGCAATCGCCGCGCCAAGGCGGCCGATGCGGGCATCGAGGAACTGCAAAAGTATGTCGATACGCTGATCGTCATCCCCAACCAGAATCTCTTCCTCGTCGCCAATGCGAACACGACCTTCAAGGAAGCGTTCCAGATGGCCGATGAAGTCCTGCAACAGGGCGTGCGCGGCATCACCGATTTGATGGTCATGCCCGGCCTGATCAACCTCGACTTTGCCGACGTCCGCTCGGTGATGCAGGAAATGGGCAAGGCGATGATGGGCACCGGCGAAGCGTCGGGCGACAATCGCGCGATCGAGGCGGCGTCGAAGGCGATCGCCAACCCGCTGCTCGACGGCGTCAGCATGAAGGGTGCCAAGGGCGTGATCGTGTCGATCACCGGCGGCGACGATATGCGCTTGCTCGAAGTCGACGAAGCCGCGAACCATATTCGCGAACTGGTCGATGAAGACGCCAACATTATCTGGGGTTCGGCGTTCAATCCTGAGCTCGAAGGCAAGATCCGCGTCTCGGTCGTCGCGACCGGCATTGAGGCGGAGAGCCGTCCAATTGCCGCAGCGCCGCCCGCATCGCGTGCGTTCAGCTTCGCCGCGCCGAAAAAGACTGAAGAGCCTGCGCCTGCGCCGGTCGAAGCTGCGCCGGATCCGGTCGCCGAGATCGTTGAGCCAGCACCCGAGCCGGTGGCTGAGGACAGCGGCGAGTTGGTGTTGGGCAGCGAGACGGCGATGGCAGAACCCGTCGCGCCACAGGTCTTCGGCGACGAAGCCGAGGTCGCAGAGCCAGCCGCCGATGACACGCCGAGCGAGGCCCCGACGCGCCGTCGCTGGCTCTCGCCCGGTGCCGCCCCGGTCGCCGAACCCGTGGCCGAGCCCGTTGCCGAGGTGCCCGCCGAACCAGCGGCGCCTGCGCCGCGCGTGAAGCTGGGCGGCACCTTGTTCGAGCGGATGTCGAGCGTTTCGCGCGGTGCCGCACGCGACGAGGATCCGGCGCCCGACAAGGACCCGCTCGATATCCCGCGCTTCCTGCATCGCCAGAATAACCAGTAAGCGACTGCTCGGGCGGCGGGTCGGCATTTCCGGCGCGCCGCCCGCCGCCAATCCGTGTCGTTTTGGCGCAGCGCAGCCGCATGCGACATTGCCGGCTGCGCCGCGAACGAGTCTAGGAAACAGGATGCGCACTGCACGTCTTGCTGGTTCGATCCTTGCGCTGTCGATCTGTGGCGCAGCGGCGCACGCGCAGACGACCTACCCGTCGCCCGCTCCATCCTCGCCCTCGCCCTACGGCGTACCCGTTATGGTTCAGCCGCTATCGGATGCCGATTTGCTGGCGAGCGAATTGCGCCTGCTCGCGGCCGACCCGCAGAATCTGCAGGCGCTGGTGCGCGCGGGCGAGCTCGCGCTGAAGCTCGACGACGATACGGCGGCAGCCGCGTTTTTCGCGCGCGCCGACCGGATCGATCCCCGCAACGCCAGGGTCAAGGCGGGCGAGGGCAGTCTGCTCGTCGCGGCGGAACGGCCCGGCGACGCGTTGCGGCACTTTGCCGAGGCGCAGACCTTGGGTGCCGATCCGCGGAGTTTCGCGGCTGACCGTGGCCTCGCCTACGATCTGGTTGGTGAGCAGGAGCGCGCGCAGCGCGATTACCGGCTGGCTTTGAAAGCCGGTCCGGATGACGAAACACAGCGGCGTTATGCGCTGTCGCTCGGTATATCGGGCAAACGCGAGTTGGCCTTGGCGCAGATCGACCCTTTGCTCCGGCGTAGCGACCGTGGGGCATGGCGTACGCGCGCTTTCATCCTGGCGATGGGCGGCGATAAAGCGGGTGCTGCGAAGATCGCAACGAGCATGATGCCGACCGGCATGGCGCAGGGCTTGCAGCCGTTTTTCGAGATTCTGCCGACGCTTGGCCCGGCCGATCGCGCCTTTGCGGTGCACTTCGGTGAAGTGCGAACGAATCCGGAGCGGATGGCGGATGCGCGGCTGGTCCCGCCACTCGCAGCGCTCGGGCCCGATCCGACCGCGCCGGTGCTGGCCGTGGCAGCGATCCGCCCGCTCGTGGTCGGCGATGCGCGCGAGGAGCGGCGGCGCGCGAAAGCCGCTCGCAAAGCCAGCAAGACCGCCGCGCGCGAGCAAGTCGCCGCGCTCACCACGTCGTCGCCGCCCTTGCCTGCGCCGCCGGTGTACAGCGGCGGACCGGTGGTCGCCGCGCCGGTCGTGTTGGCGTCGAACGCGGTCCGTGTGCCGCCGGTCTTTGTCCCTGCTCCAACGCCAAGCGTTCCGGTCGCAACCTTTGTCCAGCGTTCCGCGCCGGTTTCGGGTCCGGTCGCTCCTGCTGCGCCCCCGGTCGTCACGTCTGTGCCGACCGTGAAGCGCGCGACACCAGCGATTGCGGCGCCAGCGGTGGTTGCGCCCGCCCCGCCAGTGGCGGTGGTTGTGCCGGTGGTCGCCGCGGCGC
The DNA here is from genome assembly GCA_038327465.1 of Sphingomonadales bacterium. Classification (GTDB taxonomy): domain Bacteria; phylum Pseudomonadota; class Alphaproteobacteria; order Sphingomonadales; family Sphingomonadaceae; genus Sphingomonas. Next base: position 44,618 of record JBBQLB010000012.1, read on the forward strand.
CGCCAGCTCCGGTCGTCGAAATTGCGCCAGCGGCGCCCGCGCCAACGCCGGTACGCAGCGAAGAGTCGATCCTCGCGGCGATTATCGCCGATATCAAAGTGCCCGGCACCGAGCTTGCCGCCGAAACCGCACCCGTCGAACAGCCCGCGCCGCCGCCGGTGAAGCGCGTCGCCGCAGCCAAGCCCGTGCCGACCGAACCGTCGCTGACCGATCAGGCCGCGCTCGACAAAAAGGTCGACGAGAAGAAGGCTGGCGACAAGAAGGTGGCGGACAAGAAAGCTGCGGCGGACAAGAAGGCGGCAACCGACAAAAAAGCTGCCGAGGCGAAGAAGCTCGCCGATGCCAAAAAGGCTGCGGACGAGAAAAAGAAGAAGGACCCGAAAATCCTCGAACCGTCCCGTATTTGGGTGCAAGTCGCGGGCGGCGCGAGCGAGAAGGATTTGCCCAAGCAATGGCTGAAGGTCCGCGCGAAGTCCAAGGCGTTCGGCAGCAAGGGCGGCTGGACCACGCCGCTGCGCGCGACCAACCGCATCCTGACCGGGCCGTTCAAGAGCGACGACGACGCGCAAAGCTTCGTCAACACGATTGCCAAGGACGGGATTTCGGGCTTCGTTTTCGTCAGCGACGCGGGGCAGAAGATTACCAAATTGGCGGGCAAGTGACGAGATTTTCGCGACAATGACGGGGCTGGCGCGCTGGGCATCGCACCCGGAGCGCTCACGCGGTCGGCTTCATGAAGAACAAAAGGGGGGCGATGCCCCGCGCGGCCCGCGCGACGCCTTTCAGCGCGACCGCGATCGGATCATCCACTCGATCAGCTTTCGCCGCCTGCGCCACAAGACGCAGGTGTTCATGGCCCCCGATGGCGATCATTTCCGCGTCCGGCTGACGCACAGCCTCGAGGTGGCGCAGATCGCGCGCACCGTCGCGCGGGCGCTTGGCCTGAACGAGGATCTGACCGAGGCGCTCGCGCTCGCGCACGATATCGGCCATCCGCCGTTCGGCCATGCCGGCGAAGCCGCGCTCGAACAGGCGCTCGAACAAAATGGCGGATTCGACCATAATGGCAATACGCTGCGCGCGTTGATGACGATCGACAGCCCGTATCCGCGTTGGAACGGGCTCAATCTGACGTGGGAAACGCTCGAGGGTCTCGCCAAACATAACGGCCCGATTTCCACGCCCGGCTGGGCATTGGCGGAGTGCGATGCGGCGTTCGCGCTCGACCTGACATGCTGGCCGAGCCTGGAGGCACAAGTCGCTGCAATTGCAGACGATATCGCCTATGACAATCACGATATCGACGATGGTCTACGCGCCGGATTGCTCACGCTTGATCAGCTGCTCGCAGTGCCCGTCGTCGCGCGCGGGTGGGATGCCGTGCGCGCGCGCTTTCCCGATGTCGCGCCGACGCGGCTGGTGAGCGAGCTCGTCCGCTCGCAAATCGGCGCGATGGTGCGCGATTTACTGACCGAAACGCGCGCGCGCCTCGCAAATATTGGCGATATCGCAGACGTGCGCGCGGCGGGCCGGTGCCTCGTCGGCTTCTCGCCTGAAATGCGCGAGGATGAGCGCGTGCTGAAGCGCTTCATGTACGCCAATCTCTACCACCACCCGCGCCAGTTGGAATCGGCGCGGGCGGCGGAAGGGATCGTGGCGGGGCTGTTCGCGGCGTACAGCGCCGACCCGGCTTTGATGCCGGGCGAATGGTCCGCGCGGCTGCCTGCCGGGGAGCCATGGCGCAGCCGCCACATTGCAGATTTCATCGCCGGAATGACCGATCGCTACGCCGTCGCGCGGTATCGCGAGGCGGTCGGACCGATCGATTTGCCTGAGGGATTTTAGCGCGCCAGTTTGGCATAGTCTTGCGACATATGGCGCGTATGAAGCTAGCCAGCCCGTCGTATCGGGCGCTTGGTCAGGACGTTGTCGATGAGCAAAGCCAGTATCGCCCTCAATCGCTTTGGGCTGGGCGCGCGCGCCGATCAGCCGGCGCCATCCGATCCGGTCGCGTGGCTGACCGGGCAATTCGCGAAGTATAACCCCAAGCCCGACGCGATCGCCACTGCAGCGACCAGCGCCGCCGTTTCAGCCGAACTCGCCGATTACATTCGGCAGCAGCGGTCGCTCCGTGCGCAAGCGGGTGGGCGGCCGGGACGCCCGTCGGCACCGATCGCGGCGGCGCCGATGCAGATGGCTGCGCCCGGGATGCAGCCAGCGCCCGCGATGGCGGGATCTGCCGCGCCTGAGCCGAACGACGCCATCAAAGTGGCGCGGCAATTTGTCCAGCGCAGCGGGCGGGGCGACTATGCCGGCGCGGTCGGCGCGCGGTCGACCAATGCGCTGATCACCGACACGCCGTTCGTCGAGCGGTTGGTGCATTTCTGGGCAAACCATTTCGCGGTTTCGGCGGATAAATTGCAGGTCATCGGCCTGTCCGGGACGCTCGAATTCGAGGCGATCCGGCCGCATGTGCTGGGCAGCTTCCGCGACATGCTGATCGCCGTCGAGCAGCATCCGGCGATGCTGCTCTACCTCGATCAGGCGGCATCGATCGGGCCGAACTCGCCGCTGGGATCGCGCATCGCGCTGCGCACCGATCGCAAAATCGGGCTGAACGAGAATCTCGCGCGCGAAATTCTCGAGTTGCACACGCTTGGCGTGCGCACCGGCTATTCGCAAGCCGATGTTACCGAATTCGCGCGGGCGATGACGGGCTGGACGGTGGCGGGGATCGGGCCGGGGCCAATCGCGCGCTTCGCCGGGATCGACGGGCGGCCCGGCGATTTCGTGTTCGCCGCACCGTTGCACGAACCGGGTGACCGGATGGTGATGGGCAAACGGTATCCTGCAGGCGGGGTCGGACAGGCGCAGGCGGTGCTCAACGACGTGGCGATCGCGCCCGCCACCGCGACGCATATCGCGACCAAATTGGCGCGGCATTTCGCGGGCGACACGCCGCCGCCCGCAATGGTGGCGCGGTTGCAAGCGGCGTTCCTAAGCTCGGGCGGCGATTTGCCGACGGTGTATCGCGCGCTGATCGCCTCGCCCGAGGCGTGGGTCGAGCAACCGCTCAAGTTCAAGACGCCGTGGGAATGGACGATCTCGGCGCTGCGCGGGCTGAACGTCAAGACCGTCGATCCGCTGGTGATCGTCGGCTTGCTCACCCAACTCGGCCAGCCGGTCTGGCGACCCGGACAGCCGGCCGGCTATGACGATATCGCGGCGAGCTGGGCCGGGCCCGATGCCGTGCTGCGTCGGGTCGAGGCGGCGGAGCGTTTTGCATCGCGGGCAGCCAATGTCGATCCACGCACACTTGCGCCAAAGCTCCTGCCGGGCGCGGTTAGTGCCGCCACTACAACCGCGCTCGCCAATTGCGAAAGTCCGGCGCAGGGCCTTGCCTTGCTGCTGGTCGCGCCCGAATTCATGCGGAGATAGGCAATGTACGATCGTCGTTCTTTTATTGGGGCCGGTGCCGCAGGCGCGCTGACCCTCGCGCTTGCCCCGCGCATGGCCTTTGCGAAAGCCGAGACCGACAAGCGCTTCATCTTCATTATTCAGCGCGGTGCCGCTGATGGGATGGGGATATTGGCACCCGTCGGCGACCCGGCCTTTGCTGCGGCGCGCGGTGATCTGGCGACAGATTTTGCAGGTGCCGCCCGGCTTGACGGCATGTTCGCGCTGCATCCGGCGATGACGACGCTGCACGGCTTGTACGGGCAGAAGCAGGCATTGTTCGCGCACGCCGTCGCCTCGCCCTATCGCGACCGCTCGCATTTCGACGGGCAGAACGTGCTCGAAAGCGGCGGGAACAGCGCGTATCAGGAAAAAGACGGCTGGCTCAATCGCTTGCTCGACGTGCTGCCGCCGACACAAGCAAAGGCGATCGCGATATCGGCGACAGTGCCGCTCGCGCTGCGCGGCAAGCATGAGGTGTCGTCCTACGCGCCATCGAACCTGCCGCAAGCGTCGGACGATCTGCTCCAGCGCGTGGCGATGCTGTATCAGGGCGACAGCCAGCTCCATGCGCTGTGGAGCGAGGCGATGGGAACCCGCGCACTGACCGGGGATATGGCGGCGGGCGGCGGCGCGAACGCGGCGGCGACCGGCGCGCTGGCGGCGAAGCTGTTAGCGCCCGCCAATGGCGCGCGGATCGCGATGATCGAAACGGGCGGGTGGGACACGCACGCCCAGCAGCGCCAGCGCCTGGGCCAACAGGTGCGGGGCCTCGATGCGATGATCGGCGCGTTGCAGACGGGCTTGGGGCCGCTGTGGCGCGACACTCTGGTACTGGTCGCGACCGAATTCGGGCGGACGGTTGCGGTCAATGGCACTGGCGGGACCGATCACGGCACCGGCAGCTCGGCGATGCTGCTCGGCGGCGCGGTGCGCGGTGGGCGGGTGTTGGCGGATTGGCCGGGGCTTAGTCAGGCGGCGCTGTTCGAAGGGCGCGATCTGCGCCCGACGCTACAACTCGACGCGTTCATCGGTGGCGCGGTGGCGGGGCATTTCGGCGTGGACCCTGCGCGCGCGATGGCGGCGCTGTTCCCGGCGAGCCGGGGAACGGCGGCGGTTTCGGGGCTGGTGGTTTAGGTGTTATTTGAGTCGCGCGGGCGGGCGCTTGCCGAGTTCGATCAGCAAGCGCGTCAGTAGATACAGGCGCGGTGTCAGCGTCTGCAGGTCGAGATATTCGTCGTCGGTGTGCGCGCCGTTGCCGACCGGGCCAAGGCCATCGAGCGCGGGGACACCGCGCGCGTGGGCGAGGGCGGATTCCGAGGCACCACCGTTCCCGCTGCGCACCAGCACGCCGCCAATTCTGGCGTAAAGCCGTTCGGCGAGCGTTGCCAGTGCATCGGTCTGGGGATTGTTGGGCAGCGGCGGGAAGCTGACGAAATGGCTGACCGTCACCGTGGTGTCGGGGATGATCGTTGTTTTGGCATTGCGTTGCAGCAGGGCATCGACCTCCTCCACTTGCCCCGCCTCGCGGACACGCACGCTGAAAGTGGCTGAGGCGTCTTCGGGAATAATGTTGTCGCGCGATCCGGCGTTCATCAGCGTCAGGTTCGCAGTGAGGCCTTCGCCCTTGTTCGGCAGTTTGCTGGCCAATTCGATCTGGTGGATCAGTTCGAGCGCGGCGTTGCGGCCCATTTGCGGGGCCACGCCGGCGTGCGAGGGGCGGCCTTTGACGGTGATCTTGAAGCGATTACTGCCCTTGCGCCACACCGTGAGCGCATCGGGCACGTCGCCGGGTTCGAGGTTAAGCTCTACATCCGCGTCGGCCAGCAGTTGGTCGATCAGCGCGCGCGTTCCCGTCGATCCGCCCTCTTCGGATGTTTCGATGAGGTAGGTGATCCGTGCGAAATCGGTGATCTTCAACTGCTTGAGCAAGCGCAGCGCGACGACGCCTTCGACCACGCCGCCTTTCTCGTCGATCACGCCCGGACCGAGCGCCTTCTGGCCTTCGATGCGAAACGGGCGCTTTGCGACGGTACCGGGGCCGAAGACGGTGTCGGTATGCGCGATCATCAGGATGCGCCCTTTCCCGGTGCCCTCCAGCGTGGCGACGACATTGTCGGGCAGGGTGGGCTGTTCGGCGGGTAGCAGCTTCACCGTCATGCCGAGCGCGCGCAGTTCGCTCGCGACCAGTTCCGACGCCTTCTGCCCACCGACCTTATCGCCGGTGCCCGAGTCAATATTGACCAGCGTTTCGAGCAGCTTGAGCTGATCGGCGCGCGCTGCGGTCGCGGCTTTCAGCACCGGGTCGGCGGGGGCGGCGAAGGCGGGGGTCGCGCACAACGCTGCGATTGAGAAAAAGAAGGGGGCGCGGCGCATGCTTGGTTTCCCTGGATCGTTCGATCCGAGGAGAGAATGCGTCGGACGTGCTGTCAAGGGGAATGGGTGTTTGCCGGGGGGCGTCGCGCTTACCGTCCCCGCGCCAGAAGTTCCGGCAGGGACAGGTTGAGGATCGCATATTTCTGCCAATCTTTATAATCGAAATGCCACCATTCCTGCGGATAGACGGTGAAGCCCTGCCGCTCCATCTCGCGCCGCAAAAGGTCGCGTTCCCACCGCTGGCGAGTCGTGCCGCCCGGATAGTCGGGATAGGCCCGAACGCTCATCTCGTCATAGCGGCTGGTCATTTCGACGGGTTTGCCATCGGCGAGTCGATACAGCGTGAGATCGACGGCGGAGCCGCGATTGTGGCGCGAACCCTTCGCCGGATCGGCAACGAAGACATGGCTGCTGTCCGGTGTCACGTCCCAGAAGATGCGGGTGACGTACCACGGGCGATAGCCATCGTGGATCAGCAGTCCGTAGCCCAGCGGGCGCAGCGCGACGGCCACGCGGGCGAGCGCCTCGGCTGCGGGCTGCTGCAGAAAGGCTCCGGATTTTTCATAAAACCGCACGCCCGCGAAATTGGTGGTCTTGGCATACCGGATGTCGAGCCGAACATTGGGGACGATCTTTTTTAGATTGCGTAACGCCTCCGCCCGCTCGGGCTGTGCTTCGGCAGGCGGGGTCATGGCAATCGCCCGTGCGCGGATCGCGGCGAGGTCACTGCGTACCCCCGCCCGGATCTGCGCCTCAACCTCCGCGCCATAATCGCGACGCGGGAAGGTGGTCCCATCGACGATCACCGCCGTGATCGCGCCACTGCGGCGCACGAAGGTCACGCGCCGATCCCTGCCATCCCGTGCGATGACAAAGACACCTCCGGCGCGCCGCAAGGGTTCCTCCTGAAACCCGCCACCGCTGAGATAGACCGTGCCGTCACGCTCATGCACGTCGACGGGCGACGATCCGCCGTCATAGGTTCCGACACGTGCGGCAACAGCGCGCTTCGGCGGGGGCGGAGCCTTTGCCTCGGCGGTAAGCCCGGCCAGCGCAAGACAGCTAGCGGCGATCGCGCCCAGAGTACGGCCGAACATCTCCACGCCTCCTCGAGGTGCAACGTCAGGCTTCGGCTTCTCTCAGACTTTTCGCGCGAGCGGAAGCGCGATTGCGCCCGCGCCTTGCCCAGCCTGATGGGCGATAGCGGCGACAGGCTTTGCTCCGTCCCGTATGATCGTTTAAGGGCCGCGGCTTGCCGATATTGGAACACGCATGACTCTCTACACCCGTTTTGCCGCGCATCTCGATGCGGCGCTCGATGCGCTGGTTGCAGCTGGCGATTTGCCCGCTGGCCTCAACCGTGCGAGCATCACGGTCGAACCGCCACGTGATGTGACGCATGGCGATCTGGCGACCAACGCGGCGATGGTGCTGGCCAAGCCCGCAGGCGCCAATCCGCGCGCGCTGGCGGAGAAGATTGCGGCGGCCTTGCAGGGGCTCGACGAAGTAGCGAGCGTGTCGGTCGCGGGGCCGGGGTTCATCAATTTGTTCCTGACCGACGACACATGGCGCGCCGAACTCTCCGCGATCCGTGATGCTGGCGCCGATTACGGCCGCTCGACGCGCGGCGCTGGCACGACGGTGAATGTCGAATATGTTTCGGCCAATCCTACGGGGCCGATGCACATGGGGCATTGCCGTGGCGCGGTGGTCGGCGATGCGCTGGCGAGCTTGCTGGAATTTTCGGGCCACAAGGTGATCCGCGAATATTATGTCAACGATGCGGGCGGGCAAGTCGATGTGCTCGCGCGCTCGGTGCATTTGCGGTATCGCGAGGCGCTGGGCGAGACGGTGGAAATCCCCGAGGGTCTGTATCCCGGCGATTACCTCGTGCCGGTCGGGCAGGCGCTCGCCGCCGAATTTGGCGATGCCTATGTCGACAAGCCCGAGAGCGAATGGCTGGTGCTGTTCCGCACCCGCGCGGTCGCGGCGATGCTCGTGCTGATCAAGGATGATCTCGCGCTGCTCGGTATTCACCACGATCTCTTCTCGTCCGAGGCGGAGTTGCAGGCGGCGGGCAAACCCGAGGCGGCTGAGCATGATTTGCGCGCGCGGGGCCTCATCTATGACGGTCTGCTCGAAGCCCCCAAGGGGCAGGAGCTCGAGGATTGGGAACCGGTCGTGCTGCCGCTGTTCCGCTCGACGCAGTTTGGCGATGATCAGGACCGACCGATCAAGAAATCGAACGGGCAATGGACCTATTTCGGCGCCGATCTCGCCTATCACTATCAAAAGGCGCAGACCGCCGATGCGCTGATCGATATCTGGGGTGCGGATCATGCCGGGACGGTCAAGCGGATCGTCGCGGCGGTGGCGGCGCTGACCGGTGGCAAGACGCGGTTCGACGTCAAGCTCGTCCAGATGGTGCGGCTGATGCGCAATGGCGAGCCGATCAAAATGTCCAAGCGCGCGGGCAATTTTGTGACGCTTGCCGATGTCGTGCGCGAAGTCGGCAAGGATGTCGTGCGCTTCACGATGCTGACACGCAAATCCGATGCGCAGATGGATTTCGATTTCGCCAAGGTCGTCGAGGCGTCGAAGGACAATCCGGTTTTCTACGTCAATTATGCGCACGCGCGCGTCGCGTCGCTGCATCGGCGTGCGGCGGAGGCGGGAATCAGCTGCGAGTCGGTTGATCTGTCCCAGCTTGATACGGAGGATCTGGCGCTGGTGAAGCTTGCCGCGCAGTTTCCGCGGATCGTCGATACCGCCGCCGCCGCGCGGGAGCCGCACCGAATTGCCTTTTATCTCTACGATTTGGCAGCATCGCTCCACGCGCTGTGGAATGTCGGCAATGATCGACCCGAGCGGCGCTTTCTGCTATCCGACAATCCTGCCATGACGTGTGCGCGGCTGTTCTTGGCAGATGCGCTCGCGCAGATTATCCGCAATGGTTTGAGCATTATGGGCGTCGAAGCGGTCCAGGAGATGAACTGATGGCGACGAGCGAATATGAGATGCGCGATGAAGATCGCCTCCCCTGGCTGGAAACGGTCGAGGACGATTATGACGACGGCCCGTCGGTCATCCGCATCGTGCTGCTCGTCATGCTCGCCCTCGCGATCGTCGCGGCGGCGATCTTCGGCTATCAATATTATAAGAAGCACCAGGGCACGGACGGCAATGGCGCGCTGATCACGGCGCAAGAGGGCGATTACAAGGTCAAGCCCGATGATCCCGGCGGCCTGAAGGTCGAAGGCGAGGGCGATACCGCGATTGCGACCAGCGATGGCGCGGGCACGCGCAACGCCTCGATCGACATGAAGGCAGCGCCGGAAGCACCGATCGCGGGCAAGAAGGCCGAGCCGGCCAAGGTCGATGCGGGCGCCAGCAAGGTCGTTGCGGCGATCCCGGCTGTGGCTCCGGCTGCATCGGGCGGTGCACTGATCCAGTTGGGCTCCTTCGCCAGCGAAGCCGAGGCCAATGCCACTTGGGCGACGCTTTCGAAAAAGTACGGCTATCTCGCGCCGATGGGCAAATCGGTGCAGGCAGCGCAGGTCGGCGGCAAGACGGTGTACCGCCTCCGCGTCAACGCGGGCGGTGCGGGCGCGGCGACGAGCCTCTGCGCGAAGCTGTCGGCTGCCGGACAGGCGTGCTTCGTTCCGAAATCGTAAGCGTTCTTTCCTCTCTTACTGGTGTCATCCCCGCGAAAGCGGGGACCCATCTGCGGCGGCAGGTGATGGGTCCCCGCTTTCGCGGGGATGACAAAAAGGGCGGTGATAATGACAAGATTATGGTGGGGATGACAGCGACGCGCGTCGCATTGTAAGCCGTTCGCATGAAGCCCGTCATTTTTGGCCTTTCCGGCCCCGTTCTTACTCCCGCAGAGACCACGTTTTTCGCAAACGTCGAACCGGCGGGCTATATCCTGTTCAAACGCAACATCGAGACGCGCGCGCAAGTGCGGGCGCTGACCGATAATTTGCGCGCGCTATCTGGGCGGGACGATGTGCCGATCCTGATCGATCAGGAGGGCGGGCGCGTCGCGCGGATGGGGCCGCCGGAATGGCCCGCTTTTCCGGCGGGTCCGGCCTTCGATGCGCTGTACGACATCGCGCCGATTTCCGCGATCGAGGCGGCGCGTGCCAATGCCGAGGCGATCGCGCTGATGCTAACCGAGGTCGGGATCAACGTCGATTGCTTGCCCTTGCTCGATGTGGCGCAGCCCGACACGACCGAGGCGATTTCAACGCGCGCGCTCGGCTCCGAACCGCTGCGTGTGGCGGCGATGGGGCGGGCCATTCTCGACGGGCTGCGGCGCGGCGGCGTGGTTGGCGTGGTAAAGCACATGCCAGGGCACGGTCGGGCGATCGTCGACACGCATTATCATTTGCCGACGGTAACGGCGTCCGATGCCGAACTCGAAATCGATCTGCGACCGTTCGCGAGCCTGAAAGACGCGCCGATGGGCATGACCTCGCACATCGTGTTCGAAGCGTGGGATCGCGAGCGGCCCGCGACGCTGTCGCCAGTGGTGATCGAGGAGATCATCCGCCAGCGGATCGGTTTCGACGGGCTGCTGATGACCGATGACATCGACATGAAGGCGCTGTCGGGCAGCGCCGGCGACAAGGCCGCAGGCGCGATTGCGGCGGGGTGCGATTTGGTGCTCGATTGCTGGGGCCGGATGGACGAGATGGAGGACATTGCCCAACGGCTCGGCGAGATGTCAGCGGTCTCGCGCACGCGACTGGAGCGGGCGATGGCGACGGTTGCGGGGTTGCATGCAGGGGGCGACATGGCGGCATTGATCGCGAAGCGGGATCAGTTGCTGGCTTTGGTATGAGCGAAAGCGAAACCCTCACGATCGATCTCGATGGCTGGGAAGGCCCGCTCGACGTGCTGCTAGCGCTCGCGCGGAGCCAGAAGGTCGATCTCAAGGCGATTTCGATCCTGGCGCTGGTCGATCAATATCTGCACTTCATCGAACAGGCGCGCGCGATCAAGCTGGAGCTGGCGGCGGATTATCTCGTGATGGCGGCGTGGCTGGCCTATCTCAAATCGGGTCTGTTGCTGCCGCGTGACCCCGAGATCGAGCCGAGCCCCGAGGAATTGGCGCTGCGGCTACAGCTCCGGCTCGAACGGCTGAATGCGATGCGCGAGGCGGGCGCACGGCTGATCGCGCGCGACCGGGTGGGGCGCGACGTGTTCCAGCGTGGGAGCCCTGAGGGTCTGCGGACGCATCGCAAGGCGCTGTGGCAGGCCGAAATCTATGATCTGATTGCGGCGTATGGCGTCATCACTGCGCGCACGCGACCGGTGATGCACGTCGTTGCGCAGCGTGCGGTGATGACGCTGGAGGCGGCGCTGGAGCGTGTTTCGCGCTTGCTCGGCACGGCGGTCGAGTGGGATTTGATTGAGAATTTCCTGCCCGCCTCGGCGACCGGTACCTTCCGCAAATCGGCGCTCGCCTCCAGCTTCGTTGCGGCGCTGGAGCTTGCGCGGCAAGGCAAGGTCGAATTGCGACAGAAATCGCCGTTCGCGCCGCTCTATCTTCGAGCGCCGGTTTGAGCGCGCCCGACGACGTCACCCGCGCGGTCGAAGCGGTGCTGTTCGCGGCGACCGAGCCGATGACTGCCGACGCTATTCGCACGCAGCTGAACGGCGCGGACGTGCGCGCGGCGCTGGTGGCGTTGCAGGCCGATTATGCCGGGCGCGGAATCGAACTGGTGAAACGCGGTGATCGCTGGCATTTTCAGACCGCCGCCGACATGGCGCATCTGCTGCGGCGCGAGCATGAAGAGGCACGCAAGCTAAGCCGCGCAGGGATCGAGACGCTGGCGATCATCGCTTATCACGAACCCGCAACGCGCGCCGAAATCGAAGCGATTCGCGGTGTCGGCATCTCCAAGGGCACTTTGGACGTCTTGATGGAAGCCGGATGGATTCGTCCGGCCGGACGGCGCGAGGTGCCGGGGCGGCCGCTCCTCTATGCGACGACGCCCGAGTTCCTCGCGCATTTCGGGCTGGCCAGTCGGCGCGATCTGCCCGGAATCGACGATTTGCGGGCGGCCGGGCTGCTCGATCCGGTCGATCTCGCCTTCGAGCGGAGCGATTGGGACGGTGAGGGGGTCAATGGGGACGATGCGGAGGTGGAAACCTTCGACGAGACGCACTAGATAAGCGGAATCATCAGGAGATTTCGTAATGGGTACTTTCGGCCTGACGCATTGGCTCATTCTGGGCGTGGTGCTCGTTCTCGCGTTTGGCGGCGGACGTTTTTCAAGCATGATGGGCGATGTCGCCAAGGGCATCAAATCCTTCAAAAAGGGGATGGCCGAGGACGACGAGCCCCGGAAGGACGTTGCGCGGGAACCCGGCAGGATCGACGCCAAGGCGGCGGCCGAGCCCGTGTTCGACCGCGACGGTAACCGTATCCGCGACCACGAACTCTGAGTCCGGCCAAGGGACCGCCATGTTCGACGTCGCATCCTCCGAGGTGATCCTGCTCGGGGTCGTGGCCTTGCTCGTGATCCCGCCCAAGGATTTGCCCAAGGCGATGCGCGTCGCCGGGCATTGGATCGGCAAGGTGCGCGGCGTCGCCAATCAGTTCCGGTCGGGCTTCGACACGATGCTGCGCGAATCCGAGCTGCAGGAAATGGAAAAGAAATGGGCGGCGGAAAACGCGCGGATCATGCGCGAGCATCCGCCCGAGCCCGTCCAGATGCTGCCGATGGCAGGCCCGCCTGCGGAAGCGCACGGGGCAGAGGATGCTCCGCCGGTGCTGGTCGAGCAGCCCGTGATCGCCGCCCCCGAAGTGGTCGACGCCGAACCGCCTAAATCCGCCACCGGTACGCACCCGTGAACGCACCCGTCGATGACCTCGAGGCAAGCCGTGCGCCGCTGCTCGATCATTTGATCGAGCTACGCAAACGCCTGTTTTTCTGCATCGTATCGGTGTTCGTCACGCTGATCGGTACGTATTTCTATTCGCGCGAGATTTTTACGGTGCTGGTCCATCCGCTGCTCGAGGCGGGGCAGAAGCGGATCGTGACGATCGGCGTGTTCGACGGGTTCTTCGTGCAATTGAAGGTCGCCTTGTTCGCTGCGTTGATGATTTCGTTCCCGGTCATCGCGAACCAGCTCTGGGGTTTCGTATCGCCCGGCCTGTACCGCAAGGAAAAGCGCGCTTTGCTGCCGTTTTTGTTCGCGACGCCGGTGCTATTCACCGTCGGCGCGCTGATGGCCTATTTCATCGCGATCCCCTCGGCGCTCAGGTTTTTCCTGAGCTTTCAGGGCAGCCTCGGCGGGGTCGAGCAGGAAGCGCTTACGTCGGTCGCGAGCTATCTCGATTTCGTGATGCAATTCCTGTTCGCATTCGGCATCGCCTTTCTGTTGCCGATTTTGCTGATGCTGGTCGAGCGCGCCGGGCTGGTGTCGCGCAAGCAGCTTGTCGCGGGACGGCGCTATGCGATCGTCGGGTGCTTTGCGGTTGCGCTCGTGCTGGCGCCGCCCGATGCGGGGTCGATGATCATCCTCGCGATCCCGCTGGTCGGGCTCTACGAGCTCGCGCTGATCGCGATCTGGTTCACCGAGCGTAAGCGGGTGAAGGACGAAGCGACCGATCTGGTCGAAAGCTAACCTTCGCCCTGATAAAAATTTGGACCCGGACGCGCCACCGGGGGGAGGGGTGGCGCGACCGGGTCCATGTCTTGGATAGCGAGAGCGGGGGGGCATAAATTCGCTATCCGAAGAGTAAAACGGTCTTTGTGATATCGGGTTCCAAAAAAAATGCGCGTTCGCACGATTTTTTTTAAAGCGTTTTAAATCAATCGCGTCCGGTCACCGCGACGGAGATTTCGTAAGCGCCGATCAGCGGATCATAGTGTAGCTTCGAGCGGAGCTGACGCGACAGACCTTCGATCACGCGGCCATAACGTTCGGCCACAAGCGTGCGCATCCGGTCGTCGCCGATCAGCGTCAGCGACGTGACGCGCAGCACCGCGCGCGCATCGCTCTCGTCCGGACCGACCGAAATGCGGATATTAGCGGTCGGGCTGACGGTCATCGCCAATTCGACGATTTCGGTGAGGAGAAAGGCGATGGCAATCGCGACGTCCTGATTGACCAGATATGGCTGGACGTCGAGCGCGATGCTGATCGGTGCATCATCGGCTGCGGTCGCGCGGAGATTCGAGGCGAGTTCGCCCAGCACCGAGCGCAGCGAGAGCCCGCGATGTTCCTCGAGTTCGGCAAAATGATTGCGATGCACCACTGCGAGCGCATCGACGCGTCGCTGGATCGACGCATAAGCGTGGGTCGCCTCGACGCTGCGCGCGGCGCGCGCATGGAAATTGATCAGGCTGGAGATGACCTGAAGGTTGTTCTTCACGCGGTGATGGACTTCGCGGGTCAATTTGGTCTGGCGTACCAGCCCTGCGGCCAACCCCGCCTCATGCGCGGCGACGGTACGGCTGATCGCGCGGAAGGTCTCGCCGAGATCGCGGATTTCCATCGCGGGGAGCGAACGCATCGCGCCGGGATCGACCTCCTCACCCGGCACGAAATGCGCGACGCTGGTGCGCAATTCCCGCAGCGGGCGGATCAACAGGCGATCGACGACGAACCAGCCAATCCCGGCAGCGGCGGCCCACATGATGATCGGCAGGATCAGCGCGACCAGCACCGGCGAGGTGATCGGCACACTGCGCACCCGCGTCATCAATGTGATATCGCCTACGCCAATTGCGGTGCTGAGCGTCGCATGGCGCTCAAGCGGGCCGCTCGCCGGAAGCGCATTGAGCGACAGAAGGTCGTCGTCGAGCGCGAGCTTTGCCTCATAGGGTTGCGCGTAGGCGTTCGGCGTTGCGGTTGCGGCGAGCATGGCAGCGGGAAAAAATGCCGCCGCGCGCGTCCGGCCGGTTGTGCTCGTCGTCGCGAGCGTCAGCCCGCGTCCGGGATACAGGCGCGCCGTGATCGGCCCGTCGGCGGTCGATGTGGCGGGCCAGGCCTCAACCGGCAACTCTTGCCCGCAGATGATTCTGGCCCGGACATCGGTAATGGAAAAGCGCGTGCCAGCTGCGGCTTGGGGTGCGAAGACACCTTGCGCGCGGGCGCAACTGGGCGCGTCGGCAGGGTCTTGTTCGAGCGCGTCAAGCGCAACGCGGAGCGCCGTCATGTCGCCGCCGAGCTCGATTGCAAGCTTGCGCGCGCTTTCGGTGGCAGTGACGCGCATCTGCGCGCGCATTGCATCATCCGCCATCGCGACCGTCCGCAATGTCGCGAAAAAGGCGATAATCGCGAGCGGCAACAGCGCCGCGCTCAGGATCAGAAAGACTTTGGCACCGGTTGGAATGCCGCCGAGCCGGGCGGATAGCCCACGTGCGGCGGGCGCATCGCCGATCATCTCGGCCATCCGAGGATTATTCGAGCTTGCCAAGAAGATCCAGCATTTCTGGCGGAATCGCTTCTTCGACGGTGCGTTGGTACACCGTGCGCAACGCGGCGCCCATGTCGCGGTCCTTACCTTGAACCTTCGCGCCGGTGCCCTTGGTATTTGCCGTGCCTGGCTTTTTCGAAGAATCGTCGCCCGAACGCAATGCCGTCCCCCTGGATATCCGGTCATGCCGGATAGAGTTAATGTGCGACCGTAACAACCGTCATATCGGCAGCGATGCGCAGCGATTGCATCGGTCGCGATTGGAGGATGAAACCAAATAGCGCTTCGATTGTTCCACGTCCGACGCGAAATAAAGTTCCGGTGGTTTCGGGGCCATATACGCGTTGCATAAGCGGGGGGCCGCTTCCACAAGGTCCCCTAATTCATATCCAAGGGAGACCCCGACAGTCATGTCGCTAGGACAGCAGCTTGCCCCCCATCTTCCCTTCCTCCGTCGCTATGGCCGCGCCTTGACGGGCAGCCAAACGCATGGCGATCGCTATGTGCGCGCCACATTGGAAGCAATCGTCGCGGCACCGGACGAATTCCCCCGCGACGTCGATCCGCGCCTGGGTCTGTACCGTACGTTTCATGCGATCTGGAGCTCGACCAACTATGACGAGACGCCCGAGAATATGAGCGTTGGTGAAGGCGATGGGCAGGAAGCAATTGCCCGCGCCCGGCTTGCGCGGATGACTCCGCTGTCGCGTCAGGCCTTGTTGCTCACCGCGATGGAAGGCTTCACACCTGAGGATGCCGGCTATCTGATCGATGTCGATGTCGCCGACGTCGAAGCGCTCGTCGCCGAGGCTTTGGCCGAAATCGAACAGCAGACGCGGGCGCGCGTGTTGATCATCGAGGACGAGCCGATCATCGCGATGGACATCGAAACGATCGTCCGTGACCTCGGCCATGAAGTGACAGGCGTTGCCGTGACACGCGACGAAGCGGTCGCGCTGGCGATGGAGGATCGTCCAGGCTTGGTGCTCGCCGATATTCAGCTTGCCGATGACAGTTCGGGGATCGATGCGGTCAAGGATATCCTTGCCGAATTTGAAGTGCCCGTGATCTTCATCACCGCTTTCCCCGAGCGTCTGCTGACGGGCGAGCGGCCCGAGCCGACCTTCCTGATCACCAAGCCGTTCCAGCGTTCCACGGTTAAGGCCGCGATCGCGCAGGCTTTGTTCTTCGACCAGGCGACCGTTCCCGCCGCCTGAGGGAACCCATTCGCGCCTCCGGGGTTTGGGTTCCATACGATACGGAACCACAACGAACCGGGGGCGCACATGGCCGACGAAGAGCGAATCGAAGTCACTGCCGAAGAAGCGCGCGGTGGCGAAACGCCGCATGTGACGCGCTATGTTCTCGGCATTTCGCTGGCGCTGGTCGTGGTGATCTTCGCCGCCTTGCTGATATTTTTCCAACGCTGAACGCCGACATCGTCGGAACGGTGGATTTGACCGTCCGCCAACCCCATTTCCCTTATGCACTTGTGCGAGACCCGATTTGATGAGCGACGCAATCGATCACGATGAAGACGATGTTGCGCCCGAGGTCGTCGAGCATGTTTCGCTCTCCGACCCCGAGTTCAAAACGCAATTGGCGCAGGTGATTCCGCATCTCCGCGCGTTCGGTCGGTCGCTCTCGGGCAATCGTGATCTGGCCGACGATCTCGTGCAGGAAACGCTGATGAAGGCGTGGGCTGCGCGGCTGCGGTTTCAGGCTGGCACCAACATGCGCGCCTGGACCTTCATCATTCTGCGCAATCTGTATCTCAGCCAGATGCGCCGCGCGCGCTTCAAGGGTGAGTGGGACGATCTGGTCGCCGACCGGATCCTCGCCGCGCCAGCCAGTCAGGACAAGCATGTCGAATTGGGCGACATGCAGCGCGCGCTGCTGCATTTGCCGCAGCCGCAGCGCGAGGCGCTGATTCTGGTCGGCGCCGGTGGCTTTGCGTATGAAGAGGCAGCGGAAATCTGCGGCGTCGCGGTCGGCACGATCAAGAGCCGTGTGGCGCGCGGCAGAGTCGCGCTGGAAGCGGTGATGAGCGACAATACGCTCGCCTCGCGCCGGACGCACAGCAATGCGCCGGGAATGTCTGCGCTCGATACGATCATGGGCGAAGTCGACGAGCTGAGCCGCAATCGCGGGTGATCAGCTTTCGGTTGGGTTGGCTGCGATCCGGTCGAGTTGATAGATTAGGTCCGCAAACTGGTCATAGGCGGTTGATTCCGACGGGTACGCAGCGCGGAGCGTGCCCGACAAGATATCGGCGACCTGCGGTGCGACCACAATATAGTCACCAGTGCTGGCTGTTTGGGAAAACGGGGCGATACGAATTGACATGAACCAACAACGGTCGAACGGTCTCTTTGTTGCCTATGGAGTGACCCGCATTGGCCAAAAATCGTAGTATCCGGTGAACAACACGGTTTACGATCAGCACGTCGCCGAAGCGGCGCTGCGCGCGCGGCGCTATTCTCCCTTCCTCGCGATGCTGATCGATCGCGAACCGGCGCTGGCGGCGGATTTTGCGGCGGGCGTGCTCCCCGCGCTTTCCGGGCTGGATTTGTTCGAGCTCGAGACGCCCGCGCCGCGACGCTTGCGGCTCGCCAGGCGTCGGCTCGCGCTACGGGTGGCGATCGGCGATCTGGCGGGGCGTGATGATCTGACGGCGGTGACGCATGCGCTCTCCGATTTTGCAGACGTTGCGCTCGACACCGCGATCCGCACCGCGATTGAAGAGCGGACGCCGGGCGCCGAACCGCGCGGGTTCACCGCGATCGCGCTTGGCAAGCAGGGTAGCCGCGAACTCAATTATTCGTCCGATATCGACCCGATCCTGCTGTTCGACCCCAAGACACTCCCGTGCCGCCCGCGCGAGGCACCCGAGGAAGCGGCGGTGCGGATCGCACGGCGCGTCGTCGAAATCCTCCAGACGAGCGATGGCGATGGCTATGTGCTGCGCGTCGATCTGCGCTTGCGCCCCTCGCCCGAAGTCACGCCGATCGCTCTGTCGGTCGATGCGGCGATCTCTTATTATGAGTCGCTCGCGTTGCCGTGGGAACGCGCCGCCTTCATTCGCGCTCGGGCGGCCGCGGGGGACGCCGTGCTGGGCGAGAGCTTTCTGGCGGCCGTGGCCCCGTTCGTGTGGCGCCGCGCGCTCGATTTCGGCGCGATCGGCGAGATTCGCGGGATTTCCCGGCGGATTCGCGATCATTATGCGCAAGGGCAGGCGTTCGGCCCGGGGTTCGACCTCAAGCGTGGACGCGGCGGGATACGGGAAGTCGAATTTTTCACGCAAATCCACCAATTGATCCATGGCGGGCGCGACCCGGCCCTGCGCGTGCCCGACACGCGCGCTGCTTTGGCCGCGCTGGCGGCGGCGGGCTGGGTTGATCCGGATGAGGCGACGGCGCTGAGCACAGCTTACACGCTTTTCCGCACGATCGAGCACCGCGTCCAGATGATCGACGATCGCCAGACGCATGTGCTTCCCAGCGGCGCTGCGCTCGATGCGGTCGCGTGGCTTCACGGCGTGGCGGATGGTAGCGCTTTGCTCGATCTGCTGCGCCCGCATGTCGTGGGGACCGCGCGCAGCTATGACGCGCTTGACCCCGATGAGGGCGACGCGCTGTCGTTCGATGCGGACCATCTTGCCGGGCAACTCGCCGCGTCCGGGTTCGAGGCAACCGACGTCGCGGCGCAGCGAATCGTGCAGTGGCGGGGCGGGGCCTATCCTGCGTTGCGCAGCGCCGCCGCACGTGCGGCGCTGGAGGCGGTGCTGCCCGGCCTGATCGTGGCACTGGGGAGTTCGCCCGATCCGCAAGCGGCGATCATCCGGCTCGACCGGATGCTCGCGCGGCTGTCGAGCGCGGTCAATTTCTTCCGCTTGATCGAGGCACGACCGGCGCTCGGGCGCTTGCTCGGGCTGATCCTGAGCCATGCGGAGACGCTCGCCGAGGATCTCGCACGGCGACCCGAACTGTTCGACGGGCTGATCGATGCGACCGCGCTCGATCCGGTCGGGGACGTCAGCATGCTTGCAGCCGAAATGACGGGCGGCGCGGATTATCAGGCGCAACTCGACTATGTTCGTCGCATTGTCGGCGAGAAGCGCTTTGCGCTCGGCACGCAAATCATCGCCGGTGCGGCCGACCCGCTCGATGTGTCGGCAGGCTATGCGCGGGTCGCTGAGGCGGCGATCTGCGTTCTGGCCGGGGCAACGATCGCCGAATTCGCCGCCGCGCATGGGCGGGTACCCGACAGCGAACTCGTCATCCTGGCGCTCGGGCGGATGGGCGGTGGCGCACTGACGCATGCCTCCGACCTCGATCTGATTTATTTGTTCACTGGCGATTATCTGGCGGAGTCTGACGGTCGCAAACCGCTTGGCGCGGTGCTGTATTATAACCGCCTGGCGCAACGGATCAGCGCGGCGCTGTCGGTGCCGACCGCATCGGGACCGCTGTATGAGATCGACACGCGGCTGCGCCCGTCGGGCACGCACGGGCCGCTCTGCGTTTCGCTCGACGGGTTCGCACGGTATCAGCGCGAGAGTGCGTGGACGTGGGAGCATATGGCGCTCGCACGCGCGCGTCCGGTGTATGGATCGGCGCACGCGCGGGCGGCGGTCGCGGCGGTGATTGGTGATGTTCTGCGGGGCGATCGGCCGAAGCGCGACGTGATCGCCGATGCAACCGCGATGCGCGCCGAGATGGCGACGCACAAACCGCCGCTTGGTCCGCTCGATGCGAAATTGCTGCCGGGCGGTTTGGTCGATCTCGAATTCGCGGTGCATATGGTTCAGCTTGAAAGCGGGGAGGGACTCGATCCCAATTTGCGCGTCGCGATCGCTGCGTTGATTGCCGCCGGAAGGGCGCCTCCAAAGCTGACGGCGGCCTATGATCTGCTCGCGCGGCTGCTCGTGACGCTTCGGCTGGTCGCGCCCGATGCGCAGGTGCCCGGCGTCGCGAGTCAGGATCTGATCGCGCGGGCGGTTGGGGTGGCGGATTGGCCGACGGTGGTTGCGTCGCTCGAGACGATTCGGCAGGACGTTGCGGGCTGGCTCGCACAAGTGGAGGGGATCGCGACATGAAGATCATCGATGAAGGCGGAAAGCTGCCCGCGATCGAACTCGCCACGCCGACGGGTGGGCGAATCAACCTTGGCGACTATCTCGGCAAGCCGTTCGTGCTGTATTTCTATCCGAAGGATGACACGTCGGGCTGCACGCGCGAAGCGCAGGATTTTAGCCGCTTGCTGCCCGAATTCCGCGCGCTGGGGGCCGATGTGCTCGGCGTGTCGCGCGATACGCCGATCAAGCACCAGAAATTCATCGATAAATATGATCTGACCGTGCCGCTCGCCACCGACGACACCGATGCCGCGATGCAGGCATTCGGCGTGTGGGTCGAGAAGAAGCTCTACGGGAAGACCTATATGGGAATCGACCGCGCGACCTTCCTGTTCGACTCGAACGGTGTTCTCGTGCGCAGCTGGCGCAAGGCGCGCGTTCCCGGCCATGTCGTCGATGTGCTCGAGGCGTTGCGCCAGCTCGCTTGAGCGCCAAGGACCCGATTCAGGGGAATTTCCCGAATCGGTACAGTTGTTAACGTTCCGTTCAACGGCTCGCCGCGCCGATCAGCCGCTTCAACGCGCTGCACCGCACAAGGCCTTGCTTGCGTCCGCCAAAGTCCGTCACACACTAACCGTCCGGATGCAGGGGGGCTGCATGCGGGCGATAGAGGGGCGGGCGCTGGCATCATCCGGCAATCGCGTAACGGTCGCCGGGGTCACATGAAATCACTTTCGATTGCGTCGGGTGTGCGATTGGTGTCGCGGATCAAGACCTATTTCAAAACCCGCGACTTCATTTTTCACGACGGGCGCGATCTCCAGCGCTTTAGCCTAGCTGCACGATCGCAAGCCGTGATCGCGGGCGTTGCTGCCACGACCCTGTGCTTCTCGGCTTACGGCGTCGCGCAGGCGGCGGTCGGTGCGGTCGCGCTCAGTGGGATCGTCGACGCGCCGCTCTCGCCCGAAGCCAAGGTCGCGCAGATGCAGGTGCGCGTCAGCAAGATGCAGGCCGATGTCGCAACGATCCGGCACGCCGCGCAGGTTCGTGCGACGCGCGTCGAGCAGCGTCAGGCGCTGCTGTTGGCGGTCGTATCGGGCAAGGCCGATGTCGCGATACTGTCGCGGCCGACGCCGAGCATCGATCCGGAATCCGACGCGCTCGCCGCCGATGTGGTTGCGCCGCTCAAGAAGGTCGAGCAGCAGCAAGCCGCCGTTGCCGTGCAGGCGCGCCGCGTTGCCGATCAACGTTTCGCCCGTGCGCTTGCGCATGTTCGTGGCCTCGGCATCGCACCCGAACGCCTCCTGCCGAATCAGTCGGCGATGGGCGGTCCGTTCGAAGCTGCCGACAGCGCCGCCGCTGAGGCTGATCTGCGCGCCGACACGCAATTCCGCTCGCTGTTCATGACGTGGAAGAAACTCGACACGCTCGAACATGGCGTGATCGCGATTCCCTCGGCGCAGCCGGTCGATCATCTCGCGTACACCAGCAATTACGGCATTCGCTCGGACCCGTTCCGCGGGATCGCCGCGATGCATGGCGGGGTCGATATTCCGGGGCCGGTCGGAACGCCGGTCTATGCCACCGCCGATGGTATGGTCGATCGGGCGGAGCGAGCGGGCGGCTATGGCAATATGGTCGAACTCGATCACGGCAAGGGCATCCAGACCCGCTATGGCCACCTTTCCAAGATTCTGGTCGAGGCGGGCACGCGCGTACACCGCGGCCAGTTGATCGCGCTGATGGGGTCGACCGGACGCTCGACCGGTCCGCATCTGCATTATGAAGTGCGGCTCGATGGCCATGCAGTGAACCCCGTGCCCTTCCTGCAAACCGCCGATTATCTGCTGGCGTCGCAGGACCGGGCAGTGCGGGTCATTCCGGTGGGCGTGGCGGGGCCAGCGGCGGATTGATCGCTGCGCGCATTGCCGGGACGGCCGCAACCTCCTATCTATCGCGCATGGCCTCGCTTGCACCCCAAATCGCGCTGACCCCTTCCGCTGCCGCGCGTGTCGCAGCGATTGCAATCAAGCAGGGAAAGCCTGCGATCCTGCGGTTGTCGGTCGATGGTGGTGGCTGCTCGGGTTTTCAGTACAAGTTCGGTTTCGCCGACGCGGTCGATCAGGACGATGCCGTCGCCGAGCAGGATGGCGTGCGGCTAGTGGTCGATTCGATCAGCCTTGATCTCGTGCGCGGGTCGGCGGTCGATTATGTCGAGGAGTTGGGCGGCGCGGCGTTCAAGGTGACCAACCCCAATGCCGCCTCGGGTTGCGGTTGCGGTTCCAGCTTCGCGGTGTAAACCGACCCTGAAACAGGGGTCGCCCACGTGAAGATCGTCACCTTCAACATCAATGGCATCAAGGCGCGCTTGCCGCGCTTGATCGAATATCTGGCCGAGCAGCAGCCCGATGTGGTGTGCCTGCAGGAGCTCAAGACCAGCGACGAGACTTTCCCCGAGGCCGATATCCGCGCGGCGGGCTATGGCGCGATCTGGCATGGCCAGAAGAGCTGGAACGGCGTCGCTGTGCTGGCAAAGGGGCAGGATCCGGTAGAGCGCCAGCGGGGGTTGGCTGGCGAACCCGAGGACGAGCATAGTCGCTATCTCGAGGCGACGGTGAACGGCTTGACGATTGCCTCGCTGTATTTGCCCAATGGCAATCCGCAGCCGGGGACGAAATTCGATTACAAACTGCGCTGGATCGACCGGCTGCGCGCGCGCGCGCTCGAGCTGCTCGCCGAAGAGACGCCGGTGGTGTTGGCGGGCGATTACAATGTCATCCCCAATGACGACGACACCTATTCGGTGCGCGCGATGCAGGACGATGCACTGATGCAACCCGAAAGCCGTGCGGGGTTCCGCGCGCTGGTCGCGCAAGGCTGGACCGATGCGCTGCGCACGCGCTACCCGAGCGGCGGGGTGTGGACCTTCTGGGATTATCAGGCGGGCGCGTGGCAGCGCGACGCGGGGTTCCGGATCGACCATTTGCTGCTCTCACCGATCGCGGCGGACCGGCTGGTCGATGCCGGCGTCGACAAGGACTATCGCGCGCGCGAGAAAGCGAGCGACCATGCGCCGACCTGGGTCCGCTTGCGATGATGCGCTGGATTGCGGGAAGCGTGCTGTTGCTCGCGGCGAACCCGGCCTTGGCGGAAGAGCGCGACTATTGCCCGACGCGGCCGGGGCTTGGCACGACGCCGTGTACGATCGCGCCAAAGCATGTGTCGGTCGAGACCGCGCTGGCCGACTGGACGCTCGACGATCAGAGCGATCAGCGGAGCGATACGGTGCTGATCGGTGACACGTTCGTGCGCGTTGGCTTGACCGATAGCATCGAGGCGCAATTCGGCTGGACGCCCTACGGCCATGTCCGCACGCGCGACAAGACGACCGGAGCAGTCGATAACGCCGGACGTGTTGGCGACGTGACGCTGGGGATGAAGGCCAATCTGCTGCATCCCGATGGCAGCGGCCTTTCGATCGCGGTGCAGCCCTTTGCGAGTTTACCTGTGGGCCGCGCACCGGTCGGCGCGGGGAATTGGGGCGCGGGCGTGGTGGTGCCGGTGACCTATGATCTCAGCGACACGCTCAATCTGCAGACCACCAGCGAGATCGACGCAGCGGTGGATAGCGACGGCAGCGGGCGGCACCTCGCGTATTCCGAAGTGATCGGGCTCGGCGTCAAACTGTCGAAGACGCTCACCGCGACGATCGAAGGCGAGGTGCTGCGCGACGAGGATCCGAGAGGCAAGACTGCGCAGGATCTTGCGTCGGCGTCACTCGCATGGGCAGCGAAGCACGATCTGCAAGTCGATCTCGGTGCAGTGGCAGGGCTCAATCGCACTGCCCCGAACCTCGAACTCTATGTCGGCGTTTCGCGCCGGTTTTGAGGCACGACCCCCTACCGTAAATTGGCGCCCCGTACCGAAGGTTGGTGTGCGTTACCATTCATCGCTCGTTCAAAAATTTCCGTAACCCTCTGATAATCAAACCTTTCAGTGTTTGGCATGACTAATGCACTAACACGGTTGCGGGACGATACCCGCAGGTTTCTAGCGGAGGATATCATGACCAAGCTGTTTCTAATCACCACGGTCGCAGTGCTGAGCATCGCAGCCTCGCCCGTCATCGCGAAAGACACGCGCCCGACGGCAGCACCGACCACCGAAGCATCGCAAGGCACCGACGGAACGCGCGTCGCAACCCCGGCGAAAAAATATTGCGTCGTCGACTATAACACGGGCTCGCGCCTTCCGCGCAAGACCTGCAAAACGCGCGACGCATGGCTCGAGGAAGGCTTCGATCCGCTCGCCGAGCAATAAGAGCGCGATACTACAGGGGCGGTGCCGCGCTCACCTCGCAGCACCGCCACCCTCTCACGCGTCAAAGCGTCTTTTCAAAAATCCAGTAGCGCTTGTTGATGGTGCAGTTGATCGCCTCGGCAATCGAATTCATCCCCTGATTATCGTCCAGAATCCAGCCGATTTCACCGCGCGTCGCGCCGTAATCGGCGACCGAGGCGTCCTTGATTTGCTGGATCAGCATGAAGGCGAGCTGGCTCGCCAAGCGCGACGATTGCAATTCCTTCAGAACGCCCATCAACGGCACCCGCATCGTCTTCACGCGCGGTTTGCGGAGCCACAGCAACAGTTTCGCCCAGCCGAACGGGAAGAGATTGCCCTTGAGCGGCATGATCGCTTCGTTGAGATCGGGCAGCGTGATCATGAACGCGACGGGCTTGCCGTCGAGCTCGGCGATGCGGATCAGGTCGTTGAACACGATCGGTTTCAGCTTCACGCCGACATCGGCGATTTCAGGCGGGGTCAGCGGTACGAAGCCCCAATTGTCCGCCCAGGCATCGTTGAGGATGGCGAGGATCGTCGCGGCTTCCTCTTCGAATTTGGTCTTGTCGACGTGCCGGATATGGATGCGCGGATTCTTGTCGCCTGATGCGATGATCCGCTGGAGCAAGGGCGAGAAATCCTTGGTGATGTCGAGCTCATAGGTCACCAATTCTTTGACCTTGCGGTACCCGGCGGCCTCGATCCAGCCGCGATATTCGGGCTTGGCATGGCCCATCATGATCGTGGGAGGATGATCGAACCCTTCGACCAGCAGCCCTGGCTCTTCCCAGATCGACATGCTGATCGGGCCCAGCGCGCGGTGCATCCCCTGGCCGCGCAGCCAGCCCTCGGCGGCATTGATCAACGCTTTGGCGGTATTGGCATCCGCGGCGTCGAACAGGCCGAACTGCCCGCAGCCGGGGCCAAACCCCTTGGTCGGGTCCATAGTCAGGGCGAGCGTGTCGATATGCGCGGAGATTCGCCCGACGACCGTGTCGCCGCGTTCGGCAAGGAACAGTTGCGCCTTGGCATGGCTGAACCAGCCATTCTTTTCGGGCGTGATCAGGCCGAGCGCCTCGCCTTTCAGCGGTGGTACCCAGTTCGGATCGTCCTTGTAGAGGCGGAAGGGCAGATCGACGAAGCGCTTGCGATCGGCCTTGCTGGTGATTGGTCGGACGGAAAGCGGAGCATTGACCACAGTGGCGTTACCTCAATGACAGTGCGGAAGACGTCCCGCGTGCACGCGTCGCTGTCAAGCGCGGGCGGACATCCCCCTTTTGCTGCCACCGTCTAGCCACTATCTTCTTGCAATGGCGCATCGCATGGACACTTCGCTACTTTTCGAGCGGCGCAACGCCGCCTCCGCCGGGGACGTAGCGCGCGTGCGGCTATCGAGCATCGCCGACGACAAAGCGATGCTGCGCGCGGCCGCCGAACTGACGCGCGATTTGAACCCACCTCGGGCCTTTGTTTACTGGACCGATCTCTTGCTGTCGGCGGGGATCGGCTATGCGGCGCTGGCGCTCGCGATGACGTTGACATCGGTTGGCTGGGCGATCGTGGCGGGCGTGGTCGCCGTGTTGGCGCTGTACCGCGCGGGGAGCTTCATTCATGAAGTCTCGCATATCCGGCACGCTTCGCTGCCCGGTTTCCGCCTGGGGTGGAATCTAATCGCGGGCATTCCGTTGCTGGTGCCAAGCTTCATGTATGAGGGCGTCCACAACCTCCACCACGCGCGCACGCGCTACGGCACGAGCGAGGATCCGGAGTATCTGCCGCTGGCATCGATGAAGCCGTGGACGCTGCCGCTATTCATTCTGACCTCGATCCTCGCGCCGTTTGCGCTGATCGTGCGCTACGGCGTGCTGACGCCGCTGTCGCTCGTGGTGCCGGGGATGCACCGCGTGCTGGTCGAGCGCTATTCTTCGCTGTCGATCAACCCCGCCTTCCGCCGCCGCGCACCCGAAGGCGAGGCGGCGCGCTTGTGGTGGATGCTGGAGGGCGCGTGCAGCCTCTGGGCGGTGACGCTGATCGCGCTGACTGGGACCGGCATCTTCCCGCTGCGCATGGTTGCGATCGCTTTAGTCATCACCTCGGGTGTGTACGTCCTCAATCAGATCCGCACGCTCGTCGCGCATTTGTGGGACAATCAGGAGGGCGAGGTGATGACGGTCACCGCGCAATATCTCGACACGGTCAACGTGCCGCCGCCGGCCTTGCTGCCGGTACTGTGGGCGCCGGTGGGCTTGCGCTACCACGCGCTGCATCATTTGCTTCCGGGGTTACCCTATCATTCGCTGGCGGAGGCGCATCGGCGGCTTTCGAAGGCGTTGGGGACGGAGTCGCCCTATCACACGGCTAATTACGCCGGGTTGCCGGGTTTGGTGGCGCGGTTGGTGCGCTCGACGATGGGGTCGACCGCTTGAATCGTCACCCCGGCCCTGTGCCGGGGTCCACCGCGCAGCTTCGACCTGCATTTTTTGTTGAGGCGTGGGCCCCGGCACAAGGCCGGGGTGACGGACAGGGGTCTATTCTTCCGTCCGGATCAGCACCGCCTCGCCGATCATGAAGAACAACAGGAACGGTGCCCAGGCCGCGAGGAAGGGCGGGTAGGCACCGAGATTGCCCATCGCCAGCGCGAAATTGTCGGCGACGAAGTACAGAAATCCGAGCATCATCCCGATCACCGCGCGCACGAACAGCTTGCCCGATCGCGCCAGCCCGAACGCCGCGACCGCGCCGAGCAGCGGCATCAGAATCGACGAGAGCGGCCCCGACAATTTGTGCCACAGCGCCCCTTCCAGCGCCTTGGTCGGACGGCCCCCGGCCTTCAGATCGGCAATCGCCGAGCGTAGCGCACTGAACGACAAGCCGTTCGCGTTCACTATGGCCAAGGTAAATTGATCGGGCCGCACGCCGGGCGCGATCAGGATTTCACCAACCTTCGTCAGCTTTCCGCTGGCCACTTCGAAGCGCGTCGCGGGTCCGACTTTCCAGCCGTCACCCTGTCGTACGCCCGTCCCGGCCGAGACGATCGCGACCAGATTGCCGCCGGTCCGGTCGAACAAGGTAATACCGGTCAGACGTGTTGCCGCACCGCGCCCGGTGACATGGTCGACTTGTAGCAGATCATCGCCGTTGCTGACCCACACATTGCTGCGGGCACCGCGATCGACCGGGATCGGGCCATATTCAAGCTTCTGCCACTGGTCGAGCGTCGCGGCCGCGCGGGTCACGATCCGCTCGTTGAAGCTGAAGGAGATCGCCGCCACGCCGAGCGCAGTGATCAGCAGCGGTGCGAGCACCTGATGCGCCGACAGACCCGATGCCTTGAGCGCGATGACTTCGCTATTGCCATTGAGCGTCGACAGCGTGAGGATCGTGCCGAGCAGCACCGAGAATGGCAGAAATTGCGCGACGATCTCGGGAATGCGCAGCGACATGTAGCGGATGATCTCGGGCTGGCCATTGCCCGCATGCGCCAGAATGTGACCCGATTCAGAGAGCAGATCGAGCGCCTGCAGGATCAGTACCAGCATCGCCAGCACCGCGAAGGTGCGGACCAGGAACATCTTGCCCATGTAGAGCGACACGGTCCGCGATGGGAAAAGCTGGAATGACATCATGCGCCTGCGCTCTTGTCACGCCGCCACGGCAGCAGTTTTCCGATCGTCTTGCTCAGCTTGGTGAAAACGCGTTCGAGCGCGCCGATCGGCTGTCCGCCAGGCACATAGGCGATCGTATAGTACATCCACAGCGTGAGCCCGGCGAACACGGCGAACGGAATCCAGATCGCCAAAAACGGATCGATCCTGCCGAGGCCGCCGACTGCCTGCGCATATTCGTTCACCTTGTGATAGGCGACGATCATCACGATCGCGAGAAACACGCCAAGCGCCGAGGTCGAGCGTTTGGGCGGTATTCCGAGCGCGAGCGCGAGCAGCGGCAGCAGCAGGATCGACAGCACTTCGGCCGTGCGGAAATTAAAGGCGGCCTGGCTGGTGGCACGCGCTTCCTTGCTGGCACCGCTATCACCGCCGATCCTGACGAGCTCGGGCAGCGTGCGCTCGAGATTCTCGGCCCCGCGCATCCGGAAATTCTCGGTCTTGGGCAGCGGGATCGGCAAATCGAACGCGGTGAAGCGCAACACCCGCGGCGTTGCTACCTTCGCCTCGGTGCGGATCAGCGTGCCATCGGTCAGGCGGAAAATGATCTCGTCGGGGTTATCGGTCGCGAAGAATTGCCCGCTCGCAGCGGTTACCGCAAACCAGCCACCCTTGCCGTCATTGCGACGCAAGAAGATCCCCGAAAGCTTCCGGCCAGAATCGTGGCTCTGTTCGATGCGCAGGGTCGTATCTTTATCAAAATGGGTGAACTCCCCGACCTTGATCGACGCGCCGAGCGCCCCGGTACGCAATTCGAAGCGCAGTTTCTCGTAATTGAAGCGCGCCTCGGGCTGGACGAACCCGACGATCGCGAGATTGACCGCACCGAGCGTGAGCGCGAACAGATACGGCACGTACAGCATCCGCGTGTAGCTCATGCCCACCGCGCGCATCACATCGAGTTCGGACGACGTTGCCAGTTTGCGGAAGGCGAGCAGTGTGCCGAGCAGCAGGCCGACCGGAATGCCCAATCCGAAATATTCGGGCAGCAAATTGGCGAGCATCCGCCAGACGACACTGACCGGCCCGCCTTCGGTCGCGACGAAATCGAACAAGCGCAGCATGCGATCGAGCACCAGCAGCATCGCGAAGATGACGAGGGTCGAAAACAGCGGCACCGCGATCAGCCGGGCCATGTAGCGGTCGATGGATTTCATGATGCGGGGGAAGAAGCGTCCGGCCGGAGGGGAGGGGCAAGCGACGGCAGGAGCCGTATTGCCGTGCTATATCGGCGCGCGGTGGCTTCGTCAGCTACCAAATCATTCCGCTGCGATGCTGTCGATCGCGGAGGTCGATACCGGCCCAGCGCCGTTCATAGTGACCGCAGCCGCCACGGCGCGTTCGAGTGCTGTGAGCGTGAAGGGTTTGCGCAGGACATGGTGTCCGCCGAATTCGGCCTCGCCCCCCGCCTCGCCGGCATAGCCGGTCACGAACAGCACGGCAGTGCCAGGGTGAGCCTGCAACAGGCCAGCGATCATCTCCGGCCCGGTCTGACCCGGCATCAGCACGTCGCTGACGATCAGATCGACTCGGCCCATGCCGGCGCGCGCGGCCGGCGCGGCGAGCGGATCGTCGCACGCGACCGGGCGGTGGCCAAGTTCTTCGAGCGCGCCCATCGTCGCGGCAAGCACGCGCGGATCGTCCTCGACGACGAGAATATCGAGCGAGCGGTGTTCGACCATGGCTGGCGTTAGCGGGGCGATCTGCTGAACATCATGCGCGTCGGCGACATAGCGCGGCAGGTACAGCGTTACGGTGGTGCCTTCGCCGACCACCGATTTCAGCCCGACTTCGCCTTCGGCCTGCCGCACAAAGGCGAACACCTGGCTCAGGCCAAGCCCGGTGCCCTTACCGGCGGGCTTGGTGGTGAAGAACGGCTCGAACACGCGTTCGAGCACTTCGGGTGACATGCCACAGCCGGTATCGGCGACGGACAGCGCGACATAGTCGCCCGCGCGGCACGTGCCGACTGCGCCCTCGGTCAGCGTCACGCCGACGGTAGCGATGGTCAGCCGCCCGCGCCCGTCCATCGCATCGCGCGCATTGACGGCAAGATTGAGCACGGCGTTTTCGAGCTGATGCCGGTCGGAGCGGACGAGCCA
>JBBQLB010000013.1:0-69539 GCA_038327465.1 Sphingomonadales bacterium
GACTGCGGGCATTGGCGGGTGGCCTATAACAGTTGTCGTAACCGCCATTGCCCGCGGTGCCAGGGCGCCGCCGCGCGCGCCTGGCTCGCCGAGCGCGAGGCCGACCTGCTACCGGTCGGTTACTTCCACGTCGTGTTCACGCTGCCCGCCGAGGTCGCCGATATCGCGTTCCACAACAAGGCGCTGGTCTATGACCTGCTGTTCAAGGCGGCGTCCGAGACGATGCTGACCATCGCCGCCGACCCCAGGCATCTCGGCGCGCGCATCGGCATCACCGCGGTGCTGCATACATGGGGCTCGGCGCTGACCCACCATCCGCATGTCCACATGATCGTGCCAGGCGGCGGCATCGCGCGGGACGGCACGCGCTGGATATCCTCGCGGCCCGCGTTCCTGCTGCCGGTCAGGGTGTTGGGCAAGCTGTTCCGCCGTCTGTTCCTCACCCGGCTGATCGCGCTGCACGCGGCGGGGCGGCTCGGCTTTTACGGCAGCCTCGCGCACCTGATCGATCGCTGCGCGTTCCTGCGGCATCTGTCGCCGGTTCGGAAGAAGAACTGGGTCGTCTATGCAAAACCGCCGTTCGCCGGCCCCGAGGCGGTGCTTGCCTATCTGTCGCGCTACACCCACCGGGTCGCCATCTCGAACAGTCGGCTCCTGCGCTTCGACGAGAGCGGGGTGACGTTCCGCTACAAGGATTATCGCCAGAACGGTGCCAACCGGCAGCAGAGCATGACGATCTCCGCCGACGAGTTCATCCGCCGCTTCCTGCTCCACGTCCTACCGCGCGGGTTCCACCGCATCCGGCATTACGGGCTGCTCGCCAGCTCGGCGCGCAAGACCAGCCTCGCGCAAGCCCGCCAGTTGCTGAACGTGGCACCGCCGCCCGACACCGACCCGGTCGACGAACCGACTGACGTCCGCCCACCATGCCCATGCTGCGGCGGGCACATGGTCATCACCCTGACCTTCGAACGCTGGCGACAGCCGCGCGCACCGCCGCACGGCATCCCATCGACCGGGACGACCACGTCATGACCCGGCATGGCCCGCCCTCACCGCGCGCCGAAAGTCTTGTTCTTCTGGCGGCGATACCGCTCGTGCTGGCGCCTTTGCCGATCGATCCGGCGACCATCTCAAGCTCCGATCCGGGCCTACATCGACGATACTCGCCGCCCCCGGCGACCACGTTCCGACCCGCAGATGCGCGTCCCGCTAACCGGAGCGCCCGCGCCACAACACGGCGAAATCCGAAATCCCCATAGCTCAACACGCGTGGCCCGCGGCTTCATGCTTTGGAGGATATCGTACGCCAAGAGGCATCCGATATCCTTCACAATATCGGAAGGCCGAAACCGGTCGCTCAGCCGACGTGAACGAGTGGCCGGAGTTGGGAAGCCGATGTTGCGCCGGGAATGACCAGAATTGTGTCGTCCCCGCCGCTAATCTGTCGGGCAAAATTCGACGCGGAAATTACCATTACTTTTCCCGAGCGACGTCCCCTTAACTCGATTGGATGTGAGAGTCCCGAGTTCGACGTGAGGGTCGTGCGCGATCTCTTGCTCGCGACGTGCAGGCCCCGGAGACGCCCTCCTGAATGGATTTATTTCGCGCCGCCAACGCCAGTTAGGCGCGGTAAGCTTCTGCAAGAGCGGCGACCTCATCAAAAATCGTCCATTCCTCGACAACGACGGGCCCTGCGAAACGTAGGTGGCTCATGCCCATGATGCCGACCGCGCGGTCGGCAGGCACGTCGCCGAACAGGCCGCCGGGCCTTGTCGTTCCCTCCAGCATCCATCGCACCGCGACGATGACCCCGTCCGTCTCTTCGGACCAGCAGACATGCTCGACGCGAATCGTCGCATCGGGAAGGCTCGCCAGAAGCGCGATAACGAGCGCACCGAGATTGCACGCGCCCTGCGCAATTCGCCCGCCGGGCCAATGGGCAATAACGTTGGGCGCATAGGCGACCGGAATCTGATCGAACCGGCGCATGTTCCAGATCAGACTGAAATGTCGCGCGACCCAGCCCTCTACTGTGTCGGTCGGTCCGTCATCGGCCTTTTGCGGAACCTGCCACTTCAGCCGAGTGGGGACCGTCACGACTTGGGCCTCGGACAGTGGAATTTCGGCCATTCGCTGCGCGACCTCGTGTAAGTCGAAGCCCATCTGCCGAACGGCCGCACCGTTATCGCGTACGAGCCATTCGGTGTGGATCAAGTTGGCCCGGCTGACGCAATCTGCGACGAAGAACCGCCCGAGTCGTTTTCCGGTCGCCGGTCCGTAGGGTGTGGCACCGATGTTGGTCGAGCGCGCGAAGCCCAGATGGGACGTATAGAATCCACCGGTTTCGTCGCCGCTCCACGCGACATTCAGATGGTGGATTTCGCCATCGGGTCCGGCATGGATGCCCATGGTCGTCGACGCGATGACCTCTTCCACCGACCGCACGACCCCGTTGGTCGTGTAGATCGTGCAGTTCGCGTCGTAGGTGTCATAAATTCGGCCGACCGCGCGATCGGTCCAGATCTGCTCCGTGATCCGGATAATGTAATCAACGATGTCAGTGAAGTCGTCTTCGAAGCCCGCCATCGGCTGCGTCCGCATCCCCGATGAAATCCTTAATTCGGTCGTATCGCGTTGCCGGATCCGCGTGACCGGCGGTCGTTCGGGAAGGGCGAACGGCAGACCTTCGTAAATCATCAACGGCTCCACAAAAAAATAGCCCGGGACCGCCCGCGCGGTCCCGGGCAGTAATTTGTTCCAGTTAGAACTTATAGCCGAGCCGAACGCCGTATGTGCGAGGATCGCCGTACGTGCCCTGCGCCGAAAGCGTGCCGGTCGTGATGCGTCCGATCGTTGCGATGTTGGTCAGGTTCTGGACAAAGCCTTGAAGCGATAGGCCGTTCTTGTCGCGGAAGGTGATCCGCGCGTCGACTTTCGCGTAGGCCTTCTGGATTACGTTGGGCGCGCTCGCACTCAGAAGATAATCACCACTGTACAGCACATCAAACTCGGGCGTCAGGGTCGCATCGCCGCCAAGCGCGATTTCATAGGACGCGCCGAGCGAGCCGGTCCAGTCGGGCGTGTTCTGGACGCGCGTCTTCTGGCCGAAGAACAGCGAG
The DNA here is from genome assembly GCA_038327465.1 of Sphingomonadales bacterium. GTDB lineage: Bacteria > Pseudomonadota > Alphaproteobacteria > Sphingomonadales > Sphingomonadaceae > Sphingomonas. Next base: position 3,123 of record JBBQLB010000013.1, read on the forward strand.
TCGTAGCCGGTGATGACGCCCGCCGAGTTCCTGACCGGCACGAACAACTCGGGATTGCTGAACGGGTTCGGGAAGAACCCACTGCCCAGCCCCGCGCGCGCCTCCACCGGATTGGTGGCGCATGGTCCCGAACCGGTCGAGATCGTGCACAGCCCGCTGGTGAAGATGCCGAGCGGCGCGACAGAGTTGCGAGCATGTAGATAGTTGACCGCTCCTCGCAAAGTCAGGCGCGGAACCGGTTTCGCGATGAACGAAAGCTCCGCCCCCGGCGCCTCGGTGTCGCCCGAGTTCGTGATCGTCGCGATCGTGATGCCCGTGTTCGGACCGGTCGAGACGAACTGCGAACCCTGCACCTGATTGTTGGTGTATTTCGTGTAGAACACTGCTGCGTTGATCTGCAGCTTGCGATTGAAGAAGGTGTTCTTCGAACCGATCTCGAATGACTGCGCGCGCTCGGCGTTGAACGCGGCGAATTCGCCCTGCGGCACGGCCGTCGTGACGAATGGCGAGCCGAATCCGCCCGAGTGCACGCCTGTCGAATAGCTGGCGTAAATCAGATTGTCGGGCGTCAATCGGTAGTCGGCGGCGAGGCGGTAGGTGACATATCTGAACGTCCGCTGGCCGCACCGCGTCACCAGATAATCGGGAACCGTGCCGACGATCGTGTTGGTACCCGCAGCCCCGAAGGTGCCCGACGTGAAGCCGCCGCAAGCCTGGTTGAAGTTGAGCCGATCAAGGCTGAAGGGAATGACGGCACGATACCCAGTAGCCGGGAACGGGATCGGTCGACCGGCCGCGACTGCGGCGGCATTCTGGGCGGCGACATAACCTCCGACAAATGTCGTGCCGATCTGCGCGGTGTTCCGGTATTCCTTCTCATCGACCGTGTAGCGGATACCAGCGGTCAGCGTGAGCTTTTCGCCGATCCTATACGAGGCCTGACCATAAGCGGCATAAGACTTCGTCCGCGCGGACGCCGGGCCGACGCCGTCTGCCGACCCGGTGTTGTTCAGATTGCACGAAAACGGTGCAGCCAGCGGCGAATAGGTGAAGCCGCAGTTGCTACCCGACCCGTACAGCACCGGGAGGCCGTTCGCCGCCGCCGTCAGCGTCGTGTAGTTGCTGCCCGACACCACCGTCGCGCCCGCTTCGTTCACCTTGTCGAGGAGGTAGAACGCGCCGAGGGTGTATTGCAGCGGGCTCGTCGGACTGGCCGACTGCAGCTGGACTTCCTGCGAAAAAGTCACCGCCTTGGTGATGAAGTAGAATTCGGAAAACGGGATTGGGCCGCCGTCGCCATCGCTGCGATTGTACGTCAGGAAGTCGCTATAACCGGTGATCGACCGCAGACGGACGTCGTCGTTTATGTTGAAGTTGATGACGCCCGAAAAGTTCTTCGCCTTGACGCGATTGGTGGCCTGAAAGTCGTACAGCACGCCATACGGACCCGGAATCGGCAGACCGACGTCTGCACCGCCGATATCGGCGATGCCATCGCGGAACACCGGGCTGAACGGGACGAGCCTGCCGGTTGCGTAATTCCCGCCGTTATACCCGTTCGGGAACGGGTAGGTTGCGCCGCCATAGGTTACGCTGCCGCCGGGCGCGCGGATCAGCGACGGATCGATGATTGCACCGATGTTCTTGGCATTGAAGGAACTGAGCCCTCGGTCGTCTTCGTCGTAATACGAACCGCGCAAGAGCACTTCAAGCCGGTCGTCCATGCCAGGTGGCGCGATGCGGAGGGTGGCGCGGACGAATTGATAGCTTAGGTCGCCGATGTCGGCCGCGCTGCTTACCGTGCTCTTGTAATAGGCACCGTGGCGGTCGACCGCTCCCGCAACCCGCAATGCCACGCCGTCGGTAATCGGCAGATTGACGAAAGCTTCAGCCTTTACGCGGTTGTAGTTGCCGTAGATGAGCGCGACGCCACCGTCGAACCGGTCGGTCGGCTTCGCGCTCGTCAGGGCGATGTTGCCGCCCAGGCTGTTGCGCCCGAACAGCGTACCCTGCGGCCCCTTTTGCACCTCGACGCGTTCGAGATCGACGAATGCACCGGTCGTCTGCTGCAGGCGCGACTGATAAATTTCGTCGATATAGAAACCGATGCGCGGATCCGAATTCGCTTGAATGGCCTCGGAATAGACGCCGCGGATCGCGGGCCGAGCGGCCGGACCTGAACGCGCAATTCGAAGGCCCGGAACAGTTTGTTCGAGGCGCGTGATGTCTCGGATATCGGCGTTACGAAGCTCTGCGCCCGTGATCGCGACGACGGACAGCGGAACCTTCTGCAGCGACTCTTCCCGCCGCTGGGCGGTCACCACGATGTCCGGCACATCCTCTTCGGCGATTGCAGGCTTGTTCTGCGCGTAGGCAGGTTCGCTGAGTATCGAAATGCCGGTCATTGCGACCGATGCGAGTGCCAGCGCGCGAACCGATCTCTGGGTCGTCTGATTGATGGCCATGGTTTCCCCCCTTTTTTTGGAACCGAATTCACATCGTAATTCAAATTATCCGATTTGCAAGCGAAGTCATTTTTGTTCGCTCGAGTTGGCGTCAGGCACGGCAATTAGGATTCGGATCACGGGCTATGAGGAGAGGTTTTTGAGGATAACTGACTGTCTAACCCTTTGCATCCGGAACCAGCGAATCGCGTAAATCAAGGCCGTGGAGCAGGTGGGGCTCCGAAGCAGGATCCGTCGGGTCAGCTAGGACGGAGCACGAACCGCCAGCTGCGCTATGCTCGGATCAAAACGGATGCACCAAGGAACTGCGCGGCCTGCTCAGCGCGGCACATGCCGTCCTGCGGCATGGCGATGCGATTGGGAAAGCGGACGTTTCGGTCAATTTCCGGGTTCGTATTCCCTGATCCGCGCCATCCGCTCGAGCACGTCCAAACCCTGGATGGCGAGGTAGTTGAGGATGTCGATGAAGATCCAATTCTCCGCGAGCTTGCCGTCCTGCACGCGGTAGAGATCGACGACACGCATCTCGGACGGTCCCGGCCCTTTGGTCATGCCCAGATACCCGCCCGAGTTGAATACGGTCAGATTCGCCCAACCGAAGAATCCGCCGAAATTGCCTTCGGCCATGCGGCAGAGGTGCCCGTTGAATTTATAGCCCGTGTTCAGCCCGTCTCTGAACGGCTCGGCGTGCTGCTTGAGGTAGCGCGGAATGGTGTAGCTTGCACCGATTCCGCCTGGTCCCCACCAGATCATATCGTCGTGCCAAACACGTTGCAGACGCTCAGCCTCGCTGATGCCGAGATCTTTCGACTGCGGGTTCTTGAGCAGTGCATTGATCGCGGCGAGCGATTGTTCGCCGCGTGCGGGATCCTGCCGTTCGTACATCAGACCTTCGTGCGTCATCGGTCCGGGCTGAACGAGCGAAGCGCCAGTCTGTTCGGGCAGTGGGAATTGCCCAGCCTGCTGCATCAGATGAAGGATGTCGATGAACATCGCGGTTTCGACGATCCGACCGTCCTTGACGTGGTTGAACTCGACGAACCGCAGCATGACGATCTTGCCGGTCGGCAGAATGTTCAACCACGGACGATCGAACAGCGCCATCAAATGGCCCATCTGCACGACCCATCGCCCCTGGAAGCCATCGATCTCGTTGAGACCGGACATGAAGATGTCGGGACGTCGCTGAACCTTGGTCATCGCGCCGAGGAACGGCTTCCAGAACACGTCCGCCACCGCTTGCGGCCCGTGCTGTTCGTGGAAGGGGTGCATGCCGCGCCAATGCCAGTCGGGCGAAGCGTAACGCGCCAGGATGTCGGCGACCGTTTCAGGCGTCGCTTTCGCGAGCTCGTGGTGGTAGTTTTGGACCAACAGTTTCTCGGCCTGAAAATCGGACATTGTCATCTCCCGCAATGGTGTGTGCGTGCAAATGCGTGGGGCGTTTTCTTTGCGTGTATCGGGCAAGGTCGGCGAGGAGCGAGCGGTGGCGCGGCACGCGCCGTTTCGGACTGCGCGAGCAGTCATTCGCCGGGGTCAGGGCGTCGTCCAGATCGTGCCTCACGCGGACGGCGCGGCAATGCTGACGTTGCGCGCGGCAATCGCCTTGCGCGTCGCGTCATGGGTGTCGCGCGTGACGCGCAGCATGGCGTAGAAGATGCTTGCGATCAGCCCCGGTATTGTCGACAGGACGAAAGCGGCAGCAAGGCCCATCAGGACTACGTTGTCGACCTGTCCGGGCACTGCCTTCGCGGGAAAGACGATCATGGTCAGCACCCAGCCTGCCAGCGCCGTGCCAAGCGCCTGGTCGACGCGCGAGAAGAAGGTGCGCGTCGAATAGAGGATGCCTTCCTGCCGCATGCCGTATTTCAGCTCCAGCTCATCGGCGATGTCGGCAAGCGCGGAATAGATGGTCGTCGTCATCACGCTGTAGGGCGCATGCTGCAGGATCGAGAACGCAATCAGGATAGTCAGCAGATAGGGCGTGTCGGGCGTCAATACCCCGAGCCATCCAAGTCCGAGCGGGATGGCCGGACCGATCGAGTAGAGCAAAAGCGCGAACGCCCCGGTCCAGCGCTTATCGAAGCGGCGGTGCAGTCGTCTCACGACAAAAGCAGCAAACAGATACCCAGCAAAACTGCCGAGAGCGAACCAGCTAATCTGCTCATTGGTGAGCCGCCAGAAGTAGCTCGCGCCGTACAACCACAGCCCGCCGCGTACGCCGGTCATCAACGATATGAAAAACAGCCCGAGCAGCAGCACGACATAATTCCGGTTGGCCAGCGTGCGTCCAACGTCGCGCAACAGTTCGCGACCGCTGAACCCGGGCGTTCCGGCAGCAGGTTTGGGCAAATACGGGATGCGGCTGCGCGTCGACCAGCTCGAATAGCCGAGCAGCACAACGATCGTGATCGCGACCGTTGCCGAAAACACCGGCCATCGCGCCGGATCGAGCGCACCATTCGGAAACTGTTGTGTCGCTGCAAAGAACACGCGGAACGACAGGATCCAACCTAGCGTGTCGCCCATCCACAGGCAGAAGGTATTGTACGCCATCACGCTCGACCGCTCGAGATAATCGGCAGAAAACTCACCGCCGAGCGCGAGGTGCGGCGTATGGTAGAGCGTCATGGCCTGAAGCAGCGCGGTGTTCATGACAGCCAGCCAGATGAGTTGTCCGAGCTCGCCGATCGACGGCGGGTTGAACACCGCGAAGAACAGGAGCGCAGCGGGCAGGATCGACGCGAACATGAATGGGTGGCGCCGTCCCCAGCGCGAGCGCGTCCGGTCTGACCATGAGCCGACGAGCGGATCGAAGACAGCGTTGACGATCAACCCGGCGGCTAGTGCCATCCCGACATGGCTGGCGGGCAGCCCGCGCACCTGGTTGTAGAAAAGGAGCAAGAAACTGGACGTCGTCGTGATGACGATGGCTTCCGCAGTGCTGCCTAGGCTGTAGGATATCTTCAGCGCTTTTGTCAGCGGCGGTGCGTTCATGCCCGATACGCCTGTGCGACAACCGCGAGCTCGTCGAACACCGTCCACTCTTCAACGACGTATCCGCCACCGAAGCGGAAGTGCGAGCTCCCCATCATCCATACAGACTTGCCATCGGGTAGATCGCCAAGAAGCCCGTCGGCCTTCGTCGTCCCTTCGAGCAGCCAGCGCGCGGCCAGGATCACACCGTCGGTTTCGTCCGACCAGCTGACATGTTGGACGCGGACGGTCGCGTCAGGGACGCTTGCCAGCAAAGCGATGATCAGCTTGCCGATCTCGTGCGGTCCGTTCGCAACGCGGCACCCCGGCCAATGGGCGACCGCGTCGACGGCATAATGAAAAGGCACGTGATCGAATTGGCGCGCATTCCAGATGGCGTCGAAATGGTGCCGTGCCCAGTCGTCGGGCGTGTCGGCGGGCGCTTCGTGCCAACGGCGCGGTGCCTGACCGTCCAGACGCGTCAGCGGCGAGACGATGTAGATGTCGGTGAGCGGAACTTCTGCCCGTTTGCGCGCGATTTCGTGCAGGTCCAGGCCGAGCTGCCGCAAGACTGCGCCGGTATCGTGCATCAGCCATTCGGTATGGATGCGGTTGTTGCGGCTGACGCAGTCCGCGACGAAATAGCTGAGTACGCGCGTGCCGGTTGGCGGGCCGAATGCCGACGCCCCCAGATTTGTCCCGGCCGAGAAGCCTAGGTGCGACGTGTAGAACCCGGTCCGATCGTCGCCGGTCCAGGCGATGTTGATGTGGTCCGTCGTCGCATCGGGATATTCCTGCATCGAAGCGATCGTCGCGGCGACGACGTCTTCGACTGACCGGATGACGCCGGTCGATCCATAGACTGTGCAACTGGCGTCGTAAGTCTGGTAGATCCGCCCAATCGCGCGATCACGCCAGATCTCCTCGGTGATGCGCACGATGTAATCGACGATGTCGACATACTGGCTGTCAAAGCCCGCCAGAGGCTGCGTGCGAGGTCCGGTCACCTCTAGCAATTCATTAAGGTCCCGCTGGCGGATGCGCGTGACGACCGAACGGCTGGGTAGGATAAAGGGGAGCATGTCGGTCATCCTTTAAGCAGGAACCATCAGCACGGTGTCGCCTACGGTGAGCGAGAGGTCAGCGGCGAGCGCCGGGTCAACCGCCCCGTCGATCGATGCACATCCGCGTCCGACACGGAACATCGCGCCCGAGCCGGACGCAACCAGCATCGACGAACCGCGTTCCTCAATCGCGCTCACCGTGACCGCGCGTGCGTCGCGGATCGTTCGCAGCGAGGTGATATCGGCCACCACGGTGGGCCCGCCATCGAAAATGTCGACATAATCGCCCGCCACGAATCCCTCGGTCAGCAGCATTTCATAGGCCGGTCGGCCATCGTTGTGGGGGCGGCCCAGCGCCTCTTGCGCGGCATTGGGTAGCAGCGAGACATAAAGCGGGTAGCGCGGCCCGAGATCGGCGATAAACTGATTGCCGCTCAGTGCGCCAGTACGGTCGGCTTCCTGAAAATCCATGTCGTAAAAGTGACGACCGATCGCTTCCCAGACCGGCGACTTTCCCGTGCTGTCCTGCCATCCGCGCAGTTCGGCCATCACACGGCGCCCGAACCAGTCGCGATGCATGGCGATGAAAAGGTAGCGAGCGCGCGCCGCCAACGCACCCAGCGCATGGCCGCGCATCGCGGGATCGATGAACAGCCCACCGACCTCGCACTCACCGTCGAAATCATTGGCGAGATTGAGCAATGTCTGCGCTTTCAGCCTCCCGACCGCGAGCGAGCGGTTGGCCTGACGCGTCAGGCGGTAACTGTAGAACGGCCATTCCGCCCCCACGCGCGGGAATATGCAGGAGGTGCCAACTACCCGCCCGTCATATTCGACCATCAGCATGATCGCTGCGCCGCTTTCGCGCGCGTCGGCCGAACTGATCGCATGTTCGCTTGCTTCGAGCTTGGCGCGCAAGGCATCGCGGTCGGGCGGCAGGTTGGTCAGGCCGCTGCCGCCTGCAAGAGCAAGGGCGAAAAGTGCATCGAGATCGGCAGTCGTCCCCGTTCGCACACAAATGCCCGTTGTTGCGCCGCTCGCCATCACTCAGCCGTCCACCCGCCGTCGACGATGATGCTGGTTCCCGTCACGAGTGCCGATGCGTCGGACGCGAGAAACAGGCACGCCCCCATCAGGTCCTCAACCCGCCCAATACGCCCCAGCTTGATCTTCGACAGCACGCTCGCTTTGAACGCCGCGTCTTCGAGGAATGGCCGGGTCAACGGCGTCTCGATGAAGGTCGGCGCGATCGTATTGCTGCGGATACTATGTGCGGCAAGGTCGAGCGCGAATGCCTTGCTCATCCCTTCCAGCGCCCATTTCGATGCACAATAAAGGCTGCGGTTCGGGCCACCGACATGGCCCATCTGGCTGCCAATATGGATCAGGCTGCCGGGCTTGCCCTCCGCCAGCATCCGGCGGACGCAGGCTTGCGCGACGAAGAACGCGCTTTTGACGTTGAGGTCGAGCACCGCGTCATAGTCGGCCTCGCTCACGTCCATCATCGGCTTTGGCCGGTTGGTCCCGGCGTTATTGACGAGGATATCGAACGCGGGCCGTGCATCGAAGAACGCCGCGACGGCGGCAAGGTCGGCCACGTCGAGCACGGCCCATTCGCCACCCATATCGGCAGCAGCTCCCTGAATCTCTCCCGCCGTTCGCGCGACGAGCGTCACATGCGCACCGGCTTCTGCGAGCGCTGCGGCCAGCGCGAGGCCGATCCCACGTCCGGCCCCGGTCACAAGCGCGCGCTTGCCCTCGAGGCGAAAAGAGGGGGTCTTTGGCAGCATTACGCCCAGCGATAGCGGCTGCGTATGTCGCCAACCAGCGCTCGATAGGCGGCCAGGCTCGGCTTCGGCGTTCGTGCGAACGTCTTGCGGTCGACCTCAACTAGCCCAAAGCGCGGGGTATAGCTCGACGACCATTCGAAATTGTCGAGCAGGCTCCAGTGCATGTAACCGAGCACCGGCGTGCCGCGCGCAATCTCGTCAGCGAGTCCGTCGAGCGACGCGCGCAGATGTCGGACTCGCTTCGCGTCGTCGTTCGTGTTGTGACCATGCTCGGTGACGAACACTGGGACCTTGGCATACGCATAAGCTTCGCGAACGCTGGCTGCGAGCGCCCCAGGCTGGGTCGGCAGGCCAAACATGTCCTTAATCGCGTCGGCGGGCGCGGGCAGATACCCATCCGGTCCGGCTTCGAACTTGTTGTAGGTTTGCACCCCTATGAAGTCGTCGCGCGACGCGGCCTCATAGAAGGGCGCGCGCGCCGCCGCGAAGATGCGCTTGTATAGGTCCTCGCCGCCCGGCCCCGCAGTCAGCTGCTGCAATGCCAAAGTGATCCCGACGTTGGCCTCTGGGATTGCCGACTTGATCGCATCGCGACCCTTGGCGTGCGCCGCGATACAGTTTTCGCGCACGCGATAGCTGTCACCAAGGAAATACATGTGGAAACGATCGGAGCCGACCGCCTTTGCGGCGTCGGCGCGAAGGCGCGGCTCGATGTCCCACGGCTTGCGCTGCAGCACTTTCGAGGTCACCTGCGCGTTGGGCTCGTTCATTGTGCAGAACCAGCGTGCGACACCTTTCAGCGCGGCGACTGTGCGTTCAACATAACGGGCATAGCTATCGACCACGGCCGCATCCTCCCAGCCGCCCCGACCGGCTATCCAGCGCGGACTGGTGAAATGGTGTAGCGTCACCACCGGCTCGATACCCATTTCGTGGCAAACCATACAGAAGCGGCGGTAGTAATCGAGCGTCGCCTGCGAAAATTCACCCGGCTCGGGCTCGATCCGGGCCCATTCCACCGAAAAACGATAGCTGTTCAGCCCTGCGCGCTTGATCAAAGCCAAGTCTTCGCGCCAGCGGTTCCAGCTATCGCATGCATCGCCCGATTTGTCCGTGAAGTAAGTGCCGGGGACGTGCTCCATCACCCAATAGTCGGAATTGACGTTGTGGCCGTCGATCTGGTGTCCAGCGGTCGCTACTCCCCATAGGAATCGGTCGCGCCGCGAGGCTGCCGCCGTGACGGCGGGGATCGCCGCAGCCACCGCTCCGGCAAGGATTGTCTCGCGGCGGGTCACGCTCATTCGACCGGAGCCAGCGGCTCTGCAACACCCGCATAGGGGATATTTCGCCCGCCATAGCGTCGGACGCGAAGGTTGGCCTGTTCGCCGTGTCCGGCGAACCCTTCGAGCGCGCACAGTCTGCTGCAATATTCGCCGATCATGGCGGAGGCCTCGTCGGTCAGGATGCGTTGATAGGTGTGCGTCTTCAGAAACTTGCCCACCCATAGCCCCCCCGTATAGCGCCCGGCCTTGCGTGTCGGCAGCGTATGGTTGGTCCCGATCACCTTGTCGCCGTAAGCAACATTGGTGCGCGGACCCAGGAACAGCGCGCCATAATTTATCAAACGGTTCAGGAACCAGTCGGGGTCGCGCGTCATCACCTGGATATGCTCGTTGGCGATATTGTCGCTCACTTGCGCCATCTCCTCCTCGTCGGCGCAGAGGATGACCTCACCCCAATTCTCCCAAGCGACGCGAGCAATGCCTGCGGTCGGGAGGATTTCAAGAAGCCGCGTCACTTCGCGCATCGTCTCCTCGGCAAGCTTGCGGCTAGTCGTGATTAGGATCGCAGGGCTGTCTGGCCCATGCTCTGCCTGGCCCAGCAGGTCGGTCGCGCACATCTCGCCGTCCACCGTCTCATCGGCGATGACCATCGTCTCGGTCGGACCTGCGAACAGGTCGATGCCGACGCGCCCGAACAACTGGCGCTTGGCCTCTGCGACGAAAGCATTGCCTGGCCCGACCAGCATATCCACCGGGCGTATGCTGGCCGTCCCCAGCGCCATCGCGCCGACCGCCTGAATGCCGCCAAGGCAGTAGATTTCGTCGGCACCCGCCATCGCCTGTGCTGCGACGATTGCAGATGCAAGCTTACCTTCGAACGGCGGCGCGCAGGTTATGACGCGCGGCACGCCCGCTACCTTTGCCGTCACCACGCTCATATGTGCCGAAGCAAGCAGCGGATATTTGCCACCGGGCACGTAGCATCCGGCATTCTGTATCGGGATGGTCTTGTGGCCCAGAATCACGCCGGGCAGCGTTTCCTGTTCGGTGTCGGTGATGGTCGCGCGCTGGATCTGCGCGAAGTTTCGCACCTGCGCTTGTGCGAACTCGATATCGATGATGTCCTGCCGGTTCAGGCTGTCGATGCACTGGTCGATCTCGGCCTGCGTTAGACGGTAACTCTCACGATCCAAACCATCGAACTTGATGCTGAGTTCGCGGACCGCAGCATCGCCGCGCCCCTCGATGTCGGCGAGCGTGGCCTCGACGGTCTCACGTACCTTCGCGTCGAGCGCCGCCTTCTGGTCCGCCATTGCGCCGCGCTTGAGCCATTCCGCCATGCCTAACTCCCGTTGTTGGGGGCAGCGAACGCGTCGATGCCGATCTGGTTGAGGACGTGGGCGATTTCGATCATAGCCCGAATCTCGTCGCGCGGACTATCGGTGGCGTGGAGGACATCCATGACACGCGTTGTTGTGGCGGCGACGGGCGAGTCGGTCCCACGCCTGCAGGAGGCCTGATCCGCAGCACTAATGCTCGGCTGAAACTAGCGGTAGTGGAGTTGATTTGCCCAACCATGATTTCTTTATATTGACTGCGAATGCAAATTGTCGCAACCCCCCAATCTATGAATGGTGAAGCAATCACGCAAAGCAGGTGGACGCAGGCCGCGATGGAGGCCCGTGTGGTGCGGTATGCCGATCTGAAACCGTGCTACAACGCCTTCATCGACACGCGGTCGCCGGGCAGTGAGGCGAAAGAGAATTTCACAATCATTGGACCGGGCGTGTCCGAAAATCTGGAACAACACGTCCACATCGCCGAGCCCCACGGTTTCAACATCGGCGGCGCGCGCCAGCCGGTCGGCTGCGTCAATTCGCAGCATAGCCATGAGACTGCCGAAGTCTTCGTCGTCCACTCGGGTGAGTGGCGCTTCGACCTCGGCGAGCGTCGCGATGACGCGCAGGTTCATCTGCAACCAGGTGACACCATCTCGCTTCCGACCGGCATGTTCCGCGGGTTTACCGCCACGGAGCCTGCCGCCGATGGATCGCCGGGCTATTTGTTCGCTGTGTTGGGCGGCGATGATCCAGGCCGCGTGCTCTGGGCGCCGCAGGTCTTCGACATGGCGAAGGACTATGGGCTCGTCCTGCTCGAAAACGGATCGCTGGTCGATACTGCCGCCGGACAGGTTGTTCCGCCGGGCGAGCGCCTGATGCCGCGCACGACAGCCGATCAGGTATCGGCGCTGAAGGTGCTAAGTCAGGCAGACGCCGAGAAGCTGGTTGTCCGCAATGCCTATGGACCTGGCATGATCATCGGCCCCGGTGCGCCGCTCGACTGGCCGCATCCCTTCAGCGTCGATCGGTTCCAAGATCCAAAAGACCATGCGACACCGCGTGCGCCGGAGGTTCTGTTCATCCACAAGGGCAAAGTGGACGTTTCTTGGGATGGCGGTGCGTTGACGCTGGGCGAAGGAGACACAATGACCGTCCCTGTTGGCGTCGAACGGACGGTGTCAGGGAATGCAATCGTCTACCGCGTTTCCGGGATGAATAGCTAGCTCCGTACTGCATCCACAAGCGCAGCCGCACCCTTCAGCATGAATTCCTGGTCCGACTGAAGAATGAACAGGCTTGCGCCCTTGGGCCGCCACTCGGGCACGTTGGTGGCTTGCGCCAGAAACATGCCTATTGTGCGCCCGGACGCAATGCCCGCCGAGCAGATGCGCTCAACCGCTGAGATGACCTGAGGGTCGTCCGACGATTCGGCACCAAGAGCGATGGTCAGATCGGCGCGGCCGATGAACAGGGCGTCGACGCCCTCGACGGCAGCAATGGCCTCGATCTCATCTAGCGCCTCAGCGTCCTCGATCTGCGCCACGACCACCACGCCTTTCGCCGCCGTTCGATGCTTTGCCATGCCGAGCGTCGTGTAGGCCGCAGCCCGGGTGGACCCTGCAAAGCCCCGCCCGCCGGGGCCATAGTTGCAGGCGCGCACTACCTCTCGGGCCTCCGCTGCCGAGCGGACATGGGGCACGATCACGCCGTCAGCGCCGGAGTCGAGAGCCTGCAATATTTGCTCGTGGTTCGCGGACGCCGGTCGGACAAGCACAGGCTTTCCGCCACCGCGCGCAGCCAGAATGCACAGGTCGAGGCTGCCGCGGTCGAATGGCGCGTGTTCGGCGTCCAGAACCAACACGTCGAGTGCCGACAGCGCCAGTACCTCGACGACATTCGGGTGCGGCGTCTTGACCCAAGTCCCAGTCAGGATGTCTCCTGCGCGGAGCCGGTCGCGAAAATTGGTCATGCCGCAGCCCTCCACAACCGTGCACTTGCGAGTGCCGCGCCTTCAGCGAGGGCACCGAGCTTGGCGTAAACGATGTCAGGGTCGACAGCGCCGAAGCCGGCAAAAGTCGAAAATCCGCAATCGGTCCCCGCAATCACCCTTTCGCGGCCGACAATGTTCGCGAACCGCTCGATACGCTCCTGCACGACACGGGGGTGTTCTACGAAATTCGTTGTCGAATCGATCACACCGGGAATCAGCACCTTTTCTTCCGGAACGAGGTCGATCATTTCGGCGAAGTAGTTCCAGTCGTGCTGGTGGCGAGGATTGCTGGTTTCGAACAGCAATCCGACAGGCTTCGCTGTCATCAGCGTCGGCAGGATGACTCCCATTTCGACGTCATGTGTATGCGGCCCTTCGTAATTGCCCCAGCAAACGTGCATTCGGACACGGTCGGCGGGGATGTTGCGCAGCGCGTGGTTGAGAACCGCGACGTGGACGCCGATCAGCTCGAGGTATTCGGCGTCCGGACGTCCCTTATACATCATGTGCCGCCCAAGCCCCAGATCGGGGCTGTCGAGCTGGAGGATCAGGCCCGCTCCCACGATCGCCTCATATTCAGGACGCATCGCCTCCGCGAGCGCTTCCAGATAGGCGTCCTGCGTGGGATAGTGCTCATTGGGCTGAAACAGCGCGATCACGCCGGGCGACGCTGCGTTCATGAAGCCGCCTGCGGGCCGGTGCTTCGCCAACCCGGCAGCCATGTGTTTCAGATCGTCCTCAAGGGGTGCTAGAGTCTTGGGCGCAACCGGCCCGACACATTTCGGTCGGCGGTAGGTCGGCGTACCGCCCCCACTCGCCTGCCGCTGGAGAAACGAGGGGAAATCTTCGAGGTCGGCGGGCGGGGTGCGCGGGCTGTCCCCATCGAAGCCGGTGATGCGGTCCTTGATGTAGGTCGCATAGGAGATTTTGGACATCTCGCCATCGCTTACCAGATCGATACCCGCCGCCACCTGTTTCGCGACTGTCTCGTCGACCGCTGCCCCGATGACGCGGTTGAATTCATCCGCGTCAATGGGGTCGCCGCGTTCCGCAGCAAAGACCAGATCGGTCACTGCCTTTGACCGCGGCAGGCTGCCGACGTGCGTGGTGAGGATACGGTCTGTCATGTCAGCTCCTTCGACGAAATCCAGCTAGCGAGCGCGTGCGCAACCGCATTAGGGTTTTCGAGCGGCAGCATGTGCCCTGCGCCTTCGAAAACGCGCAGCGTTGCATCGGCCGTGAGACCCTCCCAGCGCCGATGCCAGGCGGGCGGGCAGAGCGCGTCCTCCGCGCCACAGCCATAGAAGACGGGCACGTCGATCCGACTGAGCGTTGCGACGCGGTCCTCGCGCAGGCGTAGCGCTTCGCTTTGCGCGACGAACACATCCGGCCCGAGCGCCATCCCCATATCGCGCAACAGTTCGAGCAGAGGCTTGTCGCCGCGCCGAGCCCCGGAAAGATAATTGGGCTTCAGCTCCTCGATGAGGACACGTTCAAGACCGCCCGCGCGCACTTCGGCTTGCTGGATGGGCCGATGTGCCGCGCGTTCGGCCAGGTCGGCGGTTGCGTTGTAACCGAGCAGCACAAGGCCGACGATGCGCGCAGGGTCGAGCAGCCACATTTCGGTAGCGACGATGGCGCCCATCGAAAAACCGACCGGTAGCAAGCGGCCTTGCGTGGCATTCAGTGCACGCGCCGCCATGGCCGATATGCTGTCGTCTCGGGTCGTATCGGCGCCAACCGCAAACCGCAGCACGTCGCGAACGTCGCGCGTCCACAGCCGCGCGTCGCACATATTGCCGGGGATCAGGACCGGCGTCATGCACCGGCGACCTGAGCCACCGGCACGGTCTCCAGAACCGCGCCCAGCAACGGGATCGGGTGAAGCGATCCCGGTTCAATCCGGGCGAGCTTTTGGCTGGCCTTGCAATACGGATTCAAGCGGGTCCGGGATCGCTCTTCGGCATTGGTCCTTCCGGATAGTGCCGTTTTGGTGGCCAATGCATCAACTCCCCGTTTCAAGAAGAATGCAGAGCCTTGCATCCGAATGCAAGTACGGATGCCAGACGGCGGTCAGGATGGTGCGGGTCCCAGCCGCGCCGACGCGCCCTCAATCAACTTGCCCGCAAACGTCCGAACTTCGGGTGGGAGCTCCGGATCCTCGATGCGCTCCAGGATCATCGAGACCGCAGCCTCAGTCATGCGGCGTACCGGCTGGCGGACGGTCGACAGGCGATAGCTCGCCCAGGTTGCAGGCGCGACTCCGTCGAAGCCAACGATCGATAGATCGGTCGGCACGTCGATCTCGAAATTTACGCGCGCGCAATCTATCGCACCAATGGCCATCAGGTCGTTGGCGCAGATCAGCGCGTCGAGTTTGCGGTCGGTCATTGCCATCAGCGACCGCAGCCCCGCATCCCCGCTCTCATAATCGAATGCGCCTTTGACAATGAGCATTTCGCGCCCAAGCTCTTGCAAACGCTGTTGCGCGCCTCGCAGGCGTTCCTGGCTGACATAGCTATCGTCAGGGCCTGCGATGAATCCGAACACCGAATGTCCGGCCGCCACTAGTTGCTCGACCAGTTGGCGCTCGCCGCCGACAGAGTCACAGCACACGCTCGGCACGGCCTCGCCCTCCCCGAACCGGTTGTAGAGAACGACAGGGACGTGTCTGTGCGCGAATTCAGCGAGTTGAGCAGCGGAGAGGCGTGCAGCCACGATTGCGCCATCGACGCGGTAGCGCCAGACTTGGTCTAGCGTGGCATCGACGTCGCTTTCGGCCTGAAGAGCGAACAGGAGGACGCGTATCCCGTGGTCGGACAGTCGCCTGGTGATCTCGGCCAACACCTCAGGATAGTAAAGATTGGTCAAGCTCGAGATCAGGACTGCGACAAGGTTCGACCGCTTGGTGATGAGGCCGGAGGCCATGGCATTGGGGTGGTAGCCAAGCTCGCGCGCCGCCGCCAGAACACGCGCCCGCATTTTCGGCGATATGCTCGAGCCCGGCCGAAAGCAGCGCGACACCGCCGACTGCGAGACACCGGCGCGTTGCGCCACGTCATAGGACGTCGATGGTCCGGAACGAACCGCCGCTACTGGGTCAGCACTTTCAGGCGATTTTTGCATGTTGCCATGACTGCCCAGTCTTTCATGGAAACTCCAGCGGTATCGGTAAGGGGCATTGGTATGAGCGCTTATTTCTTCGCATTCCCAGTTCGAATTTGGATGCGCCGCCAGCCCGGGAGCTTGCCGAACAGGGTCTCGTTTTTGTGCCGCCAACGCTAGACGGCGCGGTCCGTGCGATCGGGCTGTTGCATTGGCCTTTTTGGGTTATCCCGGGAGCGATACCGGTGATTGCCAAGCGGGAAGCTTCAACTAGGAATGGCTGCATTCCTGAATGAAAGGCAAGTTTAGGAATCGCCAATTTGCGGGTCGAACGGCGACGATTGGGTCTGGCGCGACATTGATCAAGAACGCCCACCACCAGCTGGGTGCATCGGTGATCCATCCCCAAACATTCGGCCTTAGCGTCGGCGCTAGCACCGACAGAAATCCCAGAGTTGCGGTGAACATCGCGCACTTCCTGCCGCTGAATAGCGCGGGGAAGGTTCGCTGCTCGGGCACGCGATATATAGGACGTTGTGAAGCGCAGCCGAATTTGCCAGTCTGTTGGACGTGCAAAAGGGGTTCTTGACCATGCGTTCGACGATCTGCGCCTTGCTTCTCGCCACGGCTGCCGCCGCAATTCCGGCCGCCGCAGAGCCGATCAAGAAGGAACAATTGATGACGCCCCCGGCGGGTGCGCGGCACTACACGATCAGTTCGGTCGCGGGAAAGCATGGTGACATTTGGTCGTGGACCATGCCGGACGGGCGCGTGGCGTATCGCATGTCGATGTCGCTGCGCGGATGGGTTACCGAGACCGACGAGATCGTGACCTTGGCCGCCGACAAGCGGCCGACGACGATCGCCATTCGCGGGTTTACCGATTCTGGCGATGCCACCGAAAATTTCAGTGTCGATGCAGAGGGCATCGCGCGGTGGAAAACGGCGGTCGACGAAGGCACCGCGCCGTTCGGCACCAAGCGCTACAACACCTATGGCGGTCCCCCGCTCGCCAACGAAAGCGATATCGCCGCGCTGGTTGCCGCGGGGGACGCTGGCGTGGATTTGCTGCCCACCGGGCACGCGTCGATCGAGATTCGGCAATCGGTTCAAATCGACGGGCCAACCGGCCCTCGCACGGTCAAGCTCGCTTTCATCAAGGGATATGGTTTTTCCCCGTCCCCGATCTGGCTCGACGGCGACAACCGCCTGTTCGGGGCGGTCGGGATCATCTCCTTTTTGCCCGAAGGGTTTGAGGCGAGCGGTCCGAAGTTGAAGGACCTTCAGGACAAGGCGACCGCCGAGATGGTGCGCGAGGTCGCCCACGCCTTCCTGAAACCCGCCAACCGCACGCCGACGCTGATCGATCATGTCCTGCTGTTCGATTCGGTCGATGGGAAATATCTGCCCGATCGCGCAGTGCTGATCGCCGATGGAAAGATCGCGGCGGTCGGCGCGGGCGGCACCATCCCGGCACCGGCGGGCGGCGTCGTACTCGACGGGCGCGGCAAGACGCTGTCGCCGGGACTGTGGGATTCGCATCAGCACATCGGCGGTGACGACTGGAACCTGCTGCAGAACGTCGCGACGGGCATGACCAACTATCGTAGTCCAGGCTCGATGATCGATGAATCGCTCGATATTTTCAAGCGCCGCGCGGCCGGAGACCTGATCGCACCGGATGGCAAGGTATCGGTCATTATCGACCGCAAGGACCCGCTGGCGGCGCAAGGCGCGCTGACCGTATCATCTGCGGCGGAAGCGATCGCCGCCGTCGACAAGATCAAGGCGGCGGGTTTGTGGGGCGTCAAATTCTACACGTCGATGAACCCAGCTTGGATCGCACCCGCAGCGGCGCAGGCACATAAGCTCGGCCTGCACGTTCACGGCCATGTGCCTGCAGGCATGCGCCCGCTCGATGCGGTGCGCGCCGGTTATGACGAGATCACGCACATCAACTTCATCATGATGCAGGCGATGCCGCAGGACGTGGTCGACAAGGCGAACACCGCCGCCCGGCTCGAAGGGCCCGCCAAATATGGCAAGGATGTCGATCTCGACTCTCCCGCGATGAAGGCATTTTACCAGGAATTGTCGCAGCGCAAGACGATCATCGATCCCACGCTCACCGTCTGGGAGCCGCTGATGACATCGGACGGCAGCGCGATCTCGCCCGAATATGCGCCGTTCGCGAATGTCGCGCCGCCTTCGGTCGTCCGCGGATGGAAGATCGCCGGCTATCCGCTGTTCGACGGCGTCACACGCGATGATTTCCGCAAGAGTTTCGCCAAGATGGTTGGCCTGGTCGGCAAGCTGCATCAGGCGGGGGTTCGAATCGTGGCGGGCACCGATGGTTCCGGGCTCGAACTGGTCCGCGAACTCGAATTGTATCAACAAGCCGGGCTCAGCAACGCAGAGGCGCTGCAGACGGCGACGATCGTTCCTGCCCGGATGACCGGCATGGCGGATCGCACCGGGTCGATCGCGCCGGGCAAAACGGCCGATGTCATCCTGGTCGATGGCGACGTATCCGCCGACATCACAAATCTTCGCCATGTGCGCACCGTGTTCCTGGACGGCTATCGTCTTGATGGCGGGGCCTTACGCACGGCGAGCGGCATGGGCGGCATGCCTAAATAGGTGCCTTTCCAGGCGACGACGCCCGTCTCTACGGCAGCTTAACGAGTGTCCACGGTTTGGAAGCGGACGCGCTACAGCCAGAAGCGAATTTTGGGTCCAATCGACGTGGTTGCTGGAATAACCACATGCTGGAAACCGAAGAGCGTTACAGACCAGGGGCAGCAGGATCACGTCTGAGGAAATTTGGCACGAAGCAGGCGCACTTTCATAGCAATTCCCGGGTGCTACCACGATGCGTCTTCCAGACGGTTTATCGATGTTGTCGATTCGTATCACCAGGCCGCTGGCAGGTGTACAAGAGCTTGGCCCGCCGGACGTACTCGTCGTCAATCCGACCAGACCGCGACATCCGAGGGGTAGCGGGAATTCAGGGGCCTTTGCCATCAAGCGCAAGAAGTTCTGGCCGTAGGCACGCCTTCCGGCCCTCCGATCCGTTAAATTGCTAACGGTGCCGGATAGCGTTCAGAAGTCCTGATCCGGATCCCAGAGCATACCAAGGTCGCCGCCGTGGAAGCCCTTGGTCGGAAAAGTGACGGTGATGTCGACGTGTTCGTCATACAAGATGGTGAGTTGGCCGTAGGTGCAATCTTCGTCGTCCGCGGAGATGTTGCCCTCCCGTCTGCAGAATTCGCGGAACGCTTCTGCGCCCTGTTTCGCTGCTTGGCGATAGCGATCGAAGACGTCCAACTCGATCGTGAGAGGCTGGATGATCTGGTATATGCCGATTCCTCGCTCCCGGGCGGCGCGTTCATCTGCCTCTGCGGTTCGCATCTCGCCGACGTCGCTCATGTTGACTCCCCTGGCCGCGGCCGACGCTCCTGAGCAGGCAGGTATTCACGTTCGACGCGCAGCAATAGACGGGTTGCATTCCGCTTCAAATCCCCGCGAATTATCTTCGGAGCGCCCGCCAGGATCACCGAGTCCTCAGGAAGATCAACAACCCGTTGAAGAGCCGTATTGGAGCGATATAGAGCGGTGAGCACGGTCTCGGGAAGCGCGAGGTTGCGCACCATCAGCACCGCGCGCCCATTGCGATGCTCCCGATACATGCCGGACCCGATCTCGGTCTGCAGCAACCAGCGGCCTTCGCGCTCGAGAAGGATGTCGCGATAGAAGCCGCGTTGCTTCGGACGGTGCGGCTCACGTGCGAAGCTGACATACCTGCCGTATCGTCCCACAGCGATCGACGCGAGATCGACTCCCGTGAGCGAAACGCCGTGCCTGCCCAGCCATGCCCGGCCAGCTTTCGAGATCAGTGCCATTGCTGCTCACCACCGCCCATTGGAGTTACTGGTCCAGACTTCAACGATGCCGTCGCGGATCTCCGTCCCAAGGCGTACGATCGCCTCACCGATGCTGGCGTGCCTTCAGGCAGCCAATCGGGTCGGCTTACGAAAGCACCCGTGATCCGCTCGGCGTTGCTGAACGCGCCGCTCTCGGAGGCGAGCATCGTGTCGCTCACGCGTCGGATCTGGAATGCTCCGTCGACATTGAAGGGGTTGCACGGCATCAGACCCGCGCCTCGTGCATTTCGCTTTCGCCAGCAACGATGAGACCGGTCGCCCAGCGGTTGGAGTCGACCGTGATCCAACGGCCTTGCCGATGAATCCATTCCAGCATGCCAATGCCTGTCGAGATGCCCGACCCTTTGCGGGTCACCTCCAGCATTATGAGTGCCGCTTGCCCTTCGCGCGTAAGCACATATGCCCCCGGGTCTGCCATGGTGGTGAAGCGCAGCATCTCGAGGTGCAGGAGATGGTGCTCGAACAATGGCCGACTGCCGCCAAACACGTCGCAGATGATCCTGAGCTCGTTGAGCCTGGCACCGCGCGGGACCGCCGGGCACTTCGCACTTTCGCCGATAATCGGCTGCTCGTATTTTCCGCAGTGGATCCACGCCATGGTGCGACGCATGATCTCGAGCTGTTCGTCGCCGGGGCCGCGCTCGCCCGTACCGACCCGGTAAAGCGCAAACGCCCGGCGGAGCGACGTGAATCTCCGTTTGTCGGGCGTGACCACATACTCTTCGCCTGGCTTCCGTTCGAAATAGGTGAGCTGGCGACCCCACATTACAGTGGGTTCGTCTGTGAAAAACCAGTTCTGATCATTGTAAGCAGGCATCGTCTGGCTCAGAAGTCGCGCGGATTGCGCCGACAGACGCAGTTGTCGATGCGGGCGTTGCTCATGTATCGGACGGCATCGGCAGCGTGCGGGCTGCAATACTGGTCGATCGTCGCCCAGGCTTGCGATTGCACACGGGCTGGCCGTGCCGCTGCCGTAGTCGGCTGAACCATCAGTTCGAAGATCCAGTTGGTGAGCTCATCAGAGCCGCGGCGCTGGAGCATGCGGGCAAACCTGTCCCAGCGGTGGCTCTGGGTGTTAAGCCAGCCGAACATGCCCTCGCGCGCGTCAGGCGACTGAGTGGGCAGCGACCAGATCTCTTGCCAGGAACCGTCGGCCTGCCTCTGCTGCATGACGATGCCTGGCAGACCATCGACCTCAGCTCTGGCGAACCGGACATCACCATCGGGATTGCCCGGCGGTTGCTCGGTCACGACCAGGTCCTGATTGGCCGTGATCGGCGTGCGTACCGAAACGACCGGGTCAGCGACGGCGTGCGGAGAAGACGGCGCGTTGCTAGTGCGCTGCAGGCGCTCGAAAAGCGTGCCGCCACGCTGACGCGAGCCGTCGGGGAAGTTGAAGCGGGGATCAGGCATGGCGCTCTCCTTCAAGCAGTAAGGACGCGGGCTTCGCCGCGCTGGATAACACCAGCGCGCATGTTCGCCGCGTCGGTTGCGTCAATGATCACCGGCTTGGTCGCTTCCAGCATTGCCAGGACTGACCAGCCGAAGCTGGAGAGCCGCCCGTGCTTGAACGGTGTGGCCTGGTGCTCGACCAAGTCGAGATGCGAGAGGTGGAGAAGATAGTGCCGGAAGAAGAGCGTGCTGCCCGCGAACAGCTCTTTCGTCATCGCGTCCGGATCGATGCGGTGCATTTCTTCCGCGATGCACCTGAGCGTGGCGCGCATGAGTTCGAGCTGATCGGCCTGATTCTCGCACATGCACATGTCGAGCGCTTGACCCCAGAACGCGTCCCGCACGCTGTCCCACAGGCCCCCATCCGGCGCCTGCAATACGGTGTGGGCGCGCCCGACGGTAACGGTGCGCAGGCTTGCGCCCCAGGGCTGCACCTGCGCCAGCGTGAGATCAGTCGACATATGGTCAGGCCTCCTTTGAAAGCCCTCAATAGCCGACTGCAACCTGCCTGTCAATGTTCGGGGACGGATGTCACTGAACTATCGTCGCCTGAGGATTGGTGCTTCGCTGCCGGCAAACCCAAGTTTCCCGTGATCGGCCTTGATCTCTGCCAGCAGCGACACCCGTGCGATGTCGGTCATCAGGCTGCGCTCTGAAAGCCAATGCCAAACCGCCGCTGCGGCGAGGCCAACATCGAGGACCAGCCGCTGACCCGGGAATCTCAGTTCGGCTTCGCTCGACCACAGGAGCGGCAGGTCGCTGCGGCGGACCAGGCGCATCGACTGCGCGCGTGCGCTGCGCCACTGCTGGTCAGCGACCAAGCCTACCAACTCGCCCAAAGGCACTACGACGAGAAGATCGTCCGGCTTAGCGGCCAACGGCTCATGCCCTACCGCCGCTAGCTTCAATGCGATCACACGCAGGACGTTGAGCTCGTTCGCCATGGCAAGCGCAATGGCATCGCTCGGCGCCAGGTGCGCATCGATGAGCATCAGCGCCGAAATCAGGCGGTAACACTGACGAAGAGTATAGCCTCGCCGCAGCAGCGGGTCTTCACGAAGACTGGACGGCCAGTCATGTCGGCCAACCTGCTTGAGCCGAGAGCGCAATCGGACGCGGCGCTGGCCGTCGAGGTCAGGATGAAGGGCGAGCTTGTCCCGATCGGCCGACGCCGTAAGCGCGACGATGGCCAGATCCTCCAGGTGAAAGGAGCCGAGGCGCTGTGGAGGTGAGTCGTGCATTGGGGTAGTTAGGCGCTGTTCCCTGTAACGGATACGTCTTGCTGCTTAGAACGGGATCCATTTGGGTGCCAGCTTCAGGCTCAGCCACCCTGCCGAAACATGTTCCTCGTCCTCGCTGACAATCGACACGTCGGCCAAAGGTTCAATGGCGTCGGTGACGGCAGCGAGTGGCCTGCCGCGTAGCCCGATCAAAATGGCATCCGGCAACTCCCCCGGGCAGCGAAACGAGCAGTGGCTGCTCTTAAACTCCCGGTAGAACCAGTGAATGCGCCCATCCTTGATCTGCTCTATCGATACTAGCAGTCGACCATAGCGCCATGCGATGTCGGTTACATCCAAGCCGGTCGCGCTGCGGATGCGGCTGATATAAGGATGTCCGACGCGGAGCACAGGGTAACCGAACTTCTCCGTATGGCGGGCTAATGCCTTTTGAATTGTCGATGGCGCCACGGCACTCGCCTGCAACATCCTAAGCAGAGGCACCGATACGTATCGCTTTGGCAAGCTCTTCAAGGCAAGATTTCCTTCGTAAAGTTTGCGAGCGCCCTATCCTCTTCGTCAGACACAATCATGGGGTTCGGAACTTGGCTCCGTGCGGCTCAGCCGAACCTCTGGCATCAGACGGCAGGACCGCTGGTTGTGTAAATCTACCCGCCACAGGGCACCTCCGTCTATCACTTACCGCCCCCATGGTCATTCGAAGTCTCTGAGGCAGCCAGGCGCTGACGCCGCAGGGTATTCAGCTTGCGCGTGGATGCGCGCTGGTTGCGTGGAGTGCCGTCTTTCATTTTCTTGCCCACCGGGGGAACACCCTTGCGGGTGCGAATTCTCAGCACATGCGCGATTGCGGGCAACCATCGCGCCCCATGGGTTTTGCCTATCTTCTTAACTATGGCTCCGACCGCGAACTTCGCAATCCAAGCCTGGATCGCGTACGGAAATAAGCGGTTGGTGCTGATCGCGCTGATCGCGGAGGCCATGTCGCAGATGGCACACAATGCGTCCTCACGCGCTTGCGCGTCGGCAACGGCGGTGCCGGCCTCAAACGTTCGCTGGAAAAGCACCTCTAGGCGGCTGAAAGCTGCCGCGATCTCATCACGCTCGACCGATGATAGTCCAAGCTGCAGCTCGCCGAGCTGCCGATGGAAGAACACCGCCCAGAACGGCGCATCGCCCCAGCGCGCTTCGTCCCAAAGCTCAACCGACGCGCGGGGCGCCGAACCATAGACCCCGAGTTTGGGCAATATCAGCTCGCCATAGGCCTGGGCATCGCGCTGCCGGTTGGTGCCGTTGGGTTCCTTGCCCTTCAGGTTCGCAGTGCGGCTTTTATGGCGAGCATGAAGGACAGGATCGGCGCGGGCGACAATGGCGTCTGCGAGCATCGCTTGGCGCTCATGGTCGGCGCCGGTGGCGTTGCGGTCGTCGCCATGTGCGAACGCTCGACCGAGGTCGGCCTGCATCGCGCCGGCTAGCATTGAGTTGATACCATAAAAGATAACGGGCTCATCGTTGCTGAGCGGCTCGGCGCGCGTGCCGGGCTCTGGATCGGGGAACGCCGCCCGTAGCATAATGCGCGCAAGCTCGCCGTCGACGGTAAGAGCCTTTATCACGTCGGTATCGACCGCCCCCTTCGCGGCGGCGACTACCCGCAGGTTGGGATCGGATGGCACGCAGCCGAGGTCGCCCTCGTTCGGGCTACCGCGGTCGGCATTGTCGAACGCACCGATTACATCGCTGCCGATCATGGCATAGTCGAACAAACGCTTGAGCTGCGGATACTGCCTTAGCTTGCGAATGAGGGTAGCAGGCTTGCCGTCGAGCAACCGGCGGATTTCGCGAGTCGATAGAAGGTTGAGCCAGCCGAGTTCCTCGACCATCAGCGCCTCGCGTTCGAGCTCGGTGAGCAGCCTGAATCCGTGGATCGGCCGATAGCGGAACCGCCCACCGGTGCGCAGTTTATTCAGCATGGGTTCGATTTTGGCCCCCGCGTCGAAGTGCCGCGAGCACAACAGCAGATAGGCTGTGCTAGGCTTGTCGCCGGAGCCGCGCACCTCCATTGCGATCGTCGCCAGCTCGGCGGGCGTCACGCGATAGTTGCGGTCCATAGCATGGCTATCGGGAGCGATGCCGGTTCTGGCCTCGAACAGCGCGGCAAACTCGTCGGCGGTTTCCGGCAGACGATAGAGCTGCTTCTGGTTCACGAAATCAGCGAGCCAAGGCGAGAAGCCGAGCACCTCAAGCCTGACACCTGCACGGATCGGCCAGTCGATCGTGTCGGTTTTGAAGGGAGCATCGACTCCGGGCACGAGCTGACGCACCATCTCGGCTACCAGCGCCGGCTCGGGCGCATCGCCGCGAAGATCGCGCCTGACGCCCCGCTCGTCCTCGAGCAGCCGCATCAGTCGATAGCGCTGGACCAAGGCCATGCCTTCGCGCACAACTGTGTCGGTCGCGTCGAGCGGCGGGAACAGCGGCTCACCATTCGCGCCGATAAGGCTGCGAGCGCTCACGACACCGTCATCCGCAGCCGTTCCTTGATCGCGCGCGCCTTGGCGCGGCGGTGCTCGTCGGCGGCGTCGGTATCGAGCAATGCGCTCACGCGATCGAACTCTGCCTGGAACTTCGGCAGAAAGACATCCTCGATGCGATCGGACTCGCGCTCGGCCGAAATTGCCGCACCACGATCGGCCCCGAGCATCAGTTCGGCCAGCGCGATGCGACGGCGCTCGAGTTCGGCGACAAGGCGGTTGAGGTCATCTGCGGTTCGGATGACGTGCTCCAGCCCGGCATGATCCATGATCTTGGCGTCGATCATGACACTGCCCCCTTGCGATAGACAACATTGGCGCCGTGCCGCATCAGCCAGTCATGCGCCCGGCCACGGGTCATCGCCTCGGGGATGTCGATGTCGAGCATGACCGCGCTGTCCTGGACGAGATGGCGTTGGCCGCTCGTCATGTTAAGATCGCGCCAGCTGCCGTCGTCCGAATTGATCCGATCCACGAAATCATCATGGTCTTCCTTGTACCGCGCCCATCGTCGCTGCCAGCTGACATAGCGGCCCCGCGCTTCATATTCGTCACGATTGGCATCGATGATCCGCGGCCACAGCCTAGCCACGTAGATATTGGGAGCGGATTTCGCGGCCTCAAGTAGCAATCGCGCAACATTGGCGGGGCCGGTCGACATCAGTCCCATCATCGCATGGGCGTCGCCCGTTGCGAGCCCGCAATAAAAGGCATCGGCACCCAAAACGTATGCGTGGTGATCGCGGTGCGGTTCCACCACGATCGGATGCTCGAACGCCTTGGTCAGTACAGCGCGCTGATCGGCGGTAGCGGCGATATTGTGCTCGAGCCTGGCGGCGAGCGCTTGTGCGCGCTCCTTGGTATCGGCGCGGGCGTCAGCGCGGCGGATCTGACGGGTGGAAACACTTGGCATCGGAATCTCCTTCTTGGGAATTCCCGAGCGATATCGCGTCGTCAAATTTGTGAATAATCTGACTAGGAGCACTTTTTTCGTAATCCGGCGAAAACCCGACCCTTAAGTATCATTCATGTGATCAGCGTGGAAAAGTGACCCTAGCCAGTTGTGACTGACCCCGACCCGGCGGGGCAGACTTGGCTTCATGAAGAGAGGCGAAAGAAATGTCTTGGCGAATGCCAAGACGGCCGGGCGGCGGGGCGCTCCGGGGCCGCGACCTGTGCGGTCGCGGGGATCGGCGGTGCTCGCCGATCACGAACCGGCTGCCGCGCCGGTCGCTCAACTCGACTATGCCGACTTCGTCCGGCAGCGCAAGGACGACATCGCCCGCGATATCCGCGAGCAGCGCGAGCGCTCGCTGCGCATCGCCGATGGCATCGCGGACAACCGAATCCGGCGTGCCTTCCTAAAGGCCGAAGCCGACCACGAGCGCGCCATCGCCGACTTCTGGCGCAGGTTCTTCCGAAAAATCCGCAAACAACGCGACGGGGCGGCCCAGAGCGCCGAGCATCACCGCGCATCCGATCGGCATCGCTCGTCCAAAGGAGTCGCAAGCCGGGCGCCGAGCAGCCCGAGCGGTCCGCCATCGGGCGCAATCCAGCTTGCCAGCTACAGCGGGCCGGTGCTCGACCGGAAGGGGCGACGCGGCGTGTATCTTGCCGCTAGCTACCTCAGCTCGAAGACCGCGACTTACGGCTGCGCTCGCCGACTTGTCCGCTATGTCACCGATTTCGATCATGTCGAATGGCTCGACGGCATGGCGCTATGCGGCTCGAACGTCGGCGACACCCGCAGCGAGATGAGCGCCGCATTCGGGCTGGTCGAGGATCTCAATCGCGCTGCGCGCGCGAATGCGAAGGTGGTGTTTCACCTGATCGTCCAGCTACCGCACGATGTCACACCAGCCCAGCGCGCAGAGATCATGCACCGCTGGTGCAAGGACCAGTTCGGGCTGCGCAACCTGCCCTATGTCTGGGCGGTGCACACGCCCGACGCAGACGGCGACGCGCGGAACTATCATGGTCACGTTGCGGTCAGCTTCCGGCCGCTGGTACGGTTTGCGCCGTTTGCCTGGGACGCCGGTCGCGAGCTCAAAGCCGAACTCGACAATCCCGAGCAGTTCCGCGTCATGCGCGAGCGGTTCGCCCGAACCATGACCGAGGTCGCGCAGGAGGCTGGCAAGAATCGCAAATATACGGCGCTATCGCACGCCGCACGCGGAATGAAGATCAAGCCCACCGAGCACCTGAATGCCCACAAGACGCGGCTGGTGCGCCAAGGCGAATATGTGTCAGCCGATGCCCGCAACCGCGTGAAGATCAAGCGCAATGAGGCGATGCTCAAGATCGAGCGGCTGAAGCGTCGTCGTGCAGCGATGGAGCGGCGCCTGGCGCGCGTGCGACGAATCGAGGCACGCTCGATTGGTCTGTTGCATCGGGCTGCGCGCCCAACGCGCCCAGTCGCCACCAAGGTCGGTCGGGCGGCAGCAATGCCGCAGACAGGATGGAAACGGCCGACCGTTGCTCGCCCTGAAGCGGTCGCTCGCGATACCGCAGTAGGTCAGTCGTTGCGCAAACCCGCAACCGCTTCGCCACCGAACAAGTTGGACGAGCGCGTGGCAGCGATGCCCCGCGTCGCCGTTCGCGACGTCAGCCGCCCGATACTGAACTCACATGCCATGATTGCAGCCGCGCGTCCCACTGCGGTACCCTCCCTGCCAATCTCGGTAATCGTCGCGCCAATCAGACCTGTTGTATCGACCGGTCCGACCCCGGTCACACTGCTCGACGTCCAGCGCCCGATGCGCGCCCAAGTGCTTCTCGATCCGCCGATACCGTCGCCGAGGCCGCAACGCCCAGCGGCTACGGACAGAATCGCCGTGAGACCATTGGCTCTCCGCCAGCAGGTGCGCACGGGGTCTCGAATGGTAGGCCCGGCAGTCATCCACCCGGTGGAGGAACCGTGGGCAATGTCGGGTGCCGCACGGCCGGTATCGGCCGCTGATCGGCTTGATCGACCAGAGGTCACGCTCACGACGCCCGCTCTCGTTGTCAGCCGGTCGACGAATACCCAACGTTCGCCCAAGCGTGACGCTGTCATATCGCAAGCCGATCGGCCGCCGCCAGCCGCGAGCCGAATCGATATGGACCTGCTGCATGCTGCATTTGGCGAGCGCGCTGCGCGTCGTCGCGCCAGGGCCAAGGCCGGTGCGCCGCGGGCTGTGCTGGCGTTGGTCGCAAGCCTTGACTGGGGCTATATCCCGACCGATCCAGATGCGACGCTCGACCAGCTCGACGCGCTCGATCAGACCGAGCCGCTGACACCTGCGCCAACGACTGCCATCGCCGAGCGCATCCGTGCCGCAGACTTTTATGTGCATAACGATGGCACCGGCAGGCTCGAACTGGATCCGCGTGCGATGGTCGCGCTCGGCCTCATCGATGCTCAGCTTGATCAGGAGATCGAACAGGTGGCGCTCGCAAGTATCCGCACCGAGCAACAACAGATTGTTGCCAACCTCGCGGAGGAGGCGCGCCGGCGGCCGCTCGATTTCGCACGCCACAGCAAGCGATTCTGGCCGCGCGACCTGATCCCGGCGATGCTGGGGCGTCTCGACCGCTGGGCAGCGGATGACGGTTTCCAGAACGACGTCGCCGTCGTCGAACGGACCGTGCAGGCTGCACATAAAGTACGCGATGCGCAGCGGGCAACCCCGATTGCAGCATCACCAACGCCGATAGGCATGGCACCGCGCAAGCTTGCAAGACCTGTTCCCGACGGGTTCGGCGGGATGCGTGACACGCCACCGCCAGCGTACAGGTTGAAGGAGGTAGGAGTGAAACTCCTGCCGTTCGACAAGGCGACCGGGCGTCCGGGAAAGTCGCTCCTGATGCTGCTTCGCCACTGCGGCGAGCATCCGCATAGTATCGCGTTCGCCGATGACGAACGGCTGACGGCCCTTGATGACATACCCAAGCTCATCGATCCGCTCATCCACATGTGGCGGCGCGATGACCGCGTTCAGGCGCTTGTCGTCGAGACGGTCAGCGCCAGCCGCAAGGCGGGACGACCAGTTTGGCCGCAGGAGCATGCCGCCGCGATCAGAGCGCTATCGCCAGCAACCGAGCCGAGCCGAGCACCGCCATCGCATCGCGATTCTGGTCCAAGCCGCTGAGTTGACGGATGGCGCCGCAATGATTGGGTAAGATCGCTTGTCGCTACCACGGTCAAGGCAAGCCGCCAAACGGGACGACCTGTCTGGTCGCCCGAAATCGCGCGGGACATCCGTGCAACGGTTGCCCACAATCCACAGCCGTCCTGGTCGCCGCTCGAAGTCGGCCTTTCGCGCTGAATGGCACTTGCATGGGGCCAGCATGGAAAAGCGCGGGCGGCGCCGCGCAAGCCTGAGCAGGGAGAACCAGGAAGAAAATAGTGAGCCAGAAGGCAGAGGGGAAAATGCTTTGAAGCATGGAACCGAGCCTGACGGCTCCACGTGTCGCGTCGGCGACACGTGAAGTGCCGCAATGCGGCTTTCTCCAAGGAAACAGACATGTCAGATACCGTGACCACCCTGAGTACGCGCGGTGTAAGGGAGGCAGGCGCTCGCCCGCGCCCGCCGTTCAACGCACGGCCCGTATGCGCTGCCGGGCGCGAAACAAGGTCGACCAAAGGTCCTTACTCGACGCATTATACGGCTACGGCGTCGTACTTTTACATCAATCGCCTAAGCGGTAGCGACAGATTCGGCAAAGTACCCGACGCCTATGTCGATCGCGGTGATTTGCTCGCCGCCGGGCGCTGTCACCCGCAAAAACTGCCGCCGCATCTGAAATCGGGCGATGCGCTGTGGCGCGAGGCCGACGAGGCAGCCGCGCTCGAAGGCCCGCAGGCAGTCGCCGCGACCCATATCGTAGCCGACCTGCCCGCCGACGCCGACCCCGCGCGCTGGACCTGGCTGGTCGAGCATTTTGCTTATCGTCACCTCGTCGACAAGGGGATGATTGTCGATTGGGCGATCCACAACCGGCAGAATGCGGACGGCGTCCGGCTAGGGACACCGCACGTGCATTTCCTCACAACCGCGCGGTTCTGGCGACCGAATGGGCGTCGTGGCGCGCGGCATTGGCAATGGCTCGCCAATGCCGATCAGATCCGCAGCGTTGAAGTGGCCTGGCTCCAGCTGATTGGGCTGCGCCCCACCGTCGTCGCCTGAAGCGCCCTATCCTCATCAATCTCGACGCCCGTCGCCCTGCAAGGCGGCGGGCGTTCGTATTTTTCAAGGAAGAAATATGTCCTTTTACCATCTCAATCCGAACAGTCGCGGTGAGCGGCTGGCCCGCCGACTCGAACGGCTTGGCGAATACCGGGTACTTCGGCGCCTGCCGCAGCCTGAAGAAATTTGGTGCCGCTCGATGCCGCTGCCCGACAATGCGCTCACGCTTGCGATTGTCGATTGCGAAACGACCGGGCTGGACCCCGAGCGACACAAAATGATCGAATTCGCGGTGGGGAAGCTGACGATCGATCCCGACGCGGGCGATGTGCTCAACGTCATTCCACCGCAATCGTGGCTGGAAGATCCTGCCGAGGATCTGCCGATTGAAATCGAGCGTCTGACGCACATCACGTCGGACATGCTGATCGGCAGGTGGATCCCCGACCCCGAAATTATGGCGGCGCTTCAAGGAGTGGATGTGCTCGTGGCGCATAATGCGAAGTTCGACCGCAGCTTCGTGACCCGGCGCTTCCCCGGCCTCGCGAAACTGCCATGGGCTTGCTCGATGAACGAGGTCGATTGGTCAGCGCTTGGATGGAGCGGTGGCCGCGGTATCGCCAGTCTGTTGACGCAGCGGGGATTTTTCCTGCCCGATGCCCATCGTGCGGCCGCCGACGTTTGGGCGACCACTTGCCTGCTTGCGTCGGCTCCGGGAGGCGGGCGGGCGGTCGCCGCGCACCTCGTCGAAACCGCTCGCCGCACAACACATCGGCTTTACGCGATGCGCGCGCCATATGAGTGCAAGGACGTGTTAAAAGCGGCCAACTATCGGTGGTCGCCTGACCGTCGTGCCTGGTGGATTGAAGGTGACCCAGAGCGAATTGCAAACGAAGCTGCCTGGTTGCGACAAATCTCGACACGCATTGAACCCACGTTTGAACAAGTAACTTGGTTTGAGCGGCATTGCTGACCGTCCGCGGTTTCAATGATCAATAAGATATTTCAAGAAGTGCCGATTCCCACTGTCACATAGCCCAGACTGATCTTTGCTAACCTGGGAGCTGCTGTTTCTTCAGGAACCCCGGCAGCGGCCTCGCCAAAGCGCTTATGCCGGGAAGGGTGGAGAACGGCCCGACCGCGTTGGAACGACGAATCGAGGTGTGAATCGGCGTCTAAATCGAGACTTCCCTGAATTCGCCGATAAGCAACTGAGAAGACAGAAGAAAGACACGATCGAATGGCTCCCAAGAAGGGGCCGATCGCATGACTGCAAATTCTTACAGCTCATTGTAGATCAATGCTTTAGCAAAAGTTTGTGGGTTCCTGCTTCGGACGCCGATCCACAGTCATCGCCGCCCCCGTCGTAACCGGAAGCCTCGAATCAGGAACCGCGAATCTGTGCAATCTCAAAATGCTCTAATTTGTCCGGACATATTCTATTCAGGAGGTTTATCGGTTATGGAGAGTTCCAGAGCCATGACCGGGAGGACAAGATGAACATCAGGGTGACGGTGGCCACTGCCATCATCGCAATATCGGTGGGAACCGCAGCCAGCGCGAGGCAGCTTGACCCCGGCAATCCGACCGATGCTGTCGAGATCATGAAGCGCACCCAGTGCGGTGCCAGGGACAATGAACCGGCGGTCTATTACTGGTCGGGGCGGATTTATTCGCGGATCGATGGGGAGCCCGATAAGTTGTTGTTCGGCGGCGAAGGAATGAATATCCGCCAATGCGTCGCGATTACCGATCCCAAGCGTGGGACCGGTTTTCGCCAGGTGAGCCGCGAGGTAATGTTCTTCACCGATCCGCAAACCGGTGCGATCGTGCGCACATGGGATAATCCCTGGACCGGCGAAAAGGTAGAGGTGATGCACATCGCCAATGACCCGGTCAACGGGCGCCCGAGCTTCCCGATGGGGGCCGACAACAAGCCCTATGCGCTGAAAATGCAGCGGATGGGGCAATGGGTGCAGATGCCGGTGGAAGTGCCGCTCTTCTATGAAAATCCTCTGGGCGGCGATTATCAGGACTATGTCGGCAATAAGTATCACGCGATGGAGATCTTCGATTTCGCGGCGCGTGCAGATGAACTGCTCGATACGAAATTTCCAACCGCCTATCCGTCGGTCTCCTGGGTGCGGATTTCGGATTGGATGCCGTGGATGAAGATGCGGGGGCGGCACGGCAATATCGTATTCAACGCGATGGGGGCGAAACTGAAAAGCTATGCCGAGCTGCCCGCCGTTATCCGCGACGAGATCGCGGCCCGCTACCCGGCCTATGTCGCGCCGCCGTCCGTGGATGATGCGCGGCCGAATGAGACGACCTGGACGGTATTCAAGAAACGGCTGGACGCGGCAAAAAAGGCAGCCGCGCCAAAATAATTGACATATCCGTTACTGTCGCAAAAGCCCCGCCGGTAACCGGCGGGGCTTTTCGTTGTGATGTCGGTTTACTGGTTAGAAGTTATAGCCGAGTGAAACGCCGAACTGGCGGCGCGGAGCTCCGGTAACTAATGGTGCTGAGACAAAGTAATTCGTCGTATCGAAGAATCGCACGGCCGCA
Organism: Sphingomonadales bacterium; assembly: GCA_038327465.1. Lineage (GTDB taxonomy): Bacteria > Pseudomonadota > Alphaproteobacteria > Sphingomonadales > Sphingomonadaceae > Sphingomonas. The sequence continues at coordinate 36,037 of JBBQLB010000013.1, forward strand.
ATCGGCGAAGAATTATCGAACGCATTATCGACAAAAAACTGAAGTCTCCATTTGCCATCTGTCGCAGTTACACGGAAATCAACCGTTGTTTTATCGCTAAAGCTTTGAAAATTGTCGGCGCGGACATAGGTTTTCGACTGGTAGACAAGATCTGCACGCGCCTGCAGCTTGATGGCACCGGAGATTGGAACATCGATGCGCGGGCTGATCAGAAATTTATGATCAGGCACGTACGGAAGCGATTTTCCGTTGAAATCGATTGCCGGAAAGCCAGCCAATGCGAGGTTTTGCGCGCCTGAATCATCGACAAATCGGTCATAACGGGCGTGAGTCCAGGCATAGTTACCGACAATTGAGAAGACGTCGTTGAAGCGATAGGATGTCTCTACCTCGACACCGTAGATCGTCGCGGCGGCGACGTTGCACGTATAGGAGCGATTGGTTGACGATCCACCCGCCGAGATCGGGTTCTGGCAGACGGCCTGCTGGTTGTTCCAATCGGTATAATAGCCGGCCACGTTGAACAACAATTTGCGATCGAGCAGCTGCGATTTCAGGCCGATTTCATAGTTGTTGCTCGTTTCCGGCTGATAGGTGCGCTGGTTGGGGAACACGTTGAGCCCAGTGTTGAAGCCCCCGGTCTTCGCGCCCCGCGAGTAGCTCGCATAGACCAGCGCATCGGGATCCAATTTGTAGCTCAAAATCACGCGCGGGGTGACAAAGCTAAACGATTGGTTTGTCGCAGTGAACGCTGTTGCCGAGGCTATCGGATCGGCAGCCAAAGCCGCAGGAGTCGGGAAGATCACGATCGATCCCGAAAACGGAACCGTGGCGGTCGTTGCGGTTGGGGAGATTGGCACACCAGCGGCAACCGCCGCATCATATTGCGCGAGCGCTAGGGCTTGCGCAGCCGTCGGAACGGCGAACACAAGCGTGCTTCGCGCAGCGCTGGTGACATAGCTCGGCGTCTGACCAAAGGTCTGCTTTTCATACTCGTAGCGGAGTTCACCCGTAATTGTGAACTTGTCTGTCGTATGCCAGGAGGCCGATCCGAAGCCCGAATAGCTCTTGGTGGTCAATCGGATCTGCGGATAGGCATAATTGGTGTTGAACGCCGAATAGGCAGTCGCTCCCGAGGTGGTCGTTGGGCTAAGCCCGCGATCAACTCCGACATTGATATTGTCGTAATAATAGAAGCCGACCAGCCAATCGATCGTCTGCTTGCCCGAGGAGCGCAGCCGGACTTCCTGGCTGACGTCGCGAAAGTAACCTTTGTTGCTAGACAGGCTGAACGCGCTCGATCCGATTGGAATCGCTGGCGCAAACGGAAAGCCGAAGCTGGGGCAGCCGCCGGTGCGGTCGCAGATCGTGTTGTCGCCATCAAAGGTATATTCGGCGTTGCGCTTAGCATAAGCCGTGATCGACTCGAGCGTGACGGAGCCGAAATCATATGCGAGATCGACGCTGCCACGGATCGACTCTTCGCGGTCGCCATAGCTGCCACCGGGCAAGCCGGGAGAGCTGAGCGTGTTGACGAACACGCCATTCTCCGGGATCGACGGGACTTCACCGATATAAAGCAGGTTGCGCTGCTGCGACGCCGAACCGCCGGCGGGCGTGCCAAGCCCGGCATTGGTGCGGATGATGCTCGATGGCGGCTGACCGTTATTTTCTTTCGAATAGCTGAACCGCAGCGTTGCCGTGAAGGCCTCGTCCGGTTTCCATTCGAGCGTGCCGATGCCACCGTAATTCTGCGCGAAATCAACCCGTCCATTGTCGATCGCGCTGCGATAGAAGCCATCGGACTGGCGGAAAAAGCCACCTACCCGGAAGCGCAGCGTGTCGCTCAGCGGACCGCTAATGCTGGCAAGTCCCTTAACAAGGCCGTTATCGCCAGCGGTGAATTCGGCATTACCGGTAAGGGCGGCAGACGGGCGCTTGGTTACATAGTTGATCGCGCCGGCAAAGGTGTTGCGACCATAAAGCGCTGATTGCGGGCCCTTGACGACCTCAACCCGCGCCAGATCATTGAGCTCGAGATCGACGCCCGCCTTGCCCGACAGATAGATGCCGTCGAGGAAAACGCCGACATTCAATTGACCGAAGGTCTGTGCTGCGCCGCGGATGATCGGCAGCTGGTTCTGAGCGCCAAACAGCGGTGTGTAGTTGAGGCCCGGCGTGAGCTTGGCGATGTCCGAGAGGCGCTCGATCTTGGCGGCCTTAAGCTCATCCGCGCTGAAGGCGGTGATTGCGACGGGCACGTCCTGCAACCGCTCTGCGGTCTTGCGGGCGGTGACGATGATGTCTTCCGACGCGGTCGTTGCCGGCTTTTCGGCGGGAGCGGCCTGCGCAAAGGCGGCGACCGGGCTCAGGATGGTTGCGGCCAGGAGACCGGCGCGGAACACAAGACGCATGAATGTTTCCCCCAAAACGATTTATTCGCATGAGACTTCCATTTGTGAGATAATTTGTCCAGACAAATTATCGGTACGACGTAACGAGTCGGGATGTGTTGCCCGGGCGACACACCGACCTTGGGGGGGCAGGTGGACATGGACGAGACCCACAAACTATCCCGACGATCGCTCCTAGCGGCGGGCGCTGGGCTGGCAGCGGGTGTGACCGCAGCCGCCGCTCCCGCACTGGCGAAAGTGGGTGCCGCGCCTGTCGTCGGGCCGGTCTCGCTCACAAGCGACGGGCGCTATGCGACGGTGCCGTTGGCCAAGGATGCCTGGACGCTCGGCGTCGTGCAATCACGCGTCATCGCCGTCGATGCCGCCTCGCCTGAAAAAGGCCGCCGCGCCAATGTGCAGCATATGTGCGACCTGATCGACTATGCGTCCGGCTTTTCGGGCAAGAAGGACCTCTTGTTATTCCACGAATTTCCGATCACCGGCTATAACTATAGGTGGTCGCTGGCCGAGGCGCGGCGGGTGGCGATCGAGTTGCCGGGGGAAGAGACCGAAGCCCTAGCCAAGAAAGCGCGCCAATATGGCACCTGGTTGGTGTTTGGCAGTTACGTTCGCGATCCTGCCTGGCCCGACAATCTGCTGTCGATTACCACGATCATGGACGATCAGGGCCGCATCGTCGATCGGCATTGGAAGGCGCGCAACATCAAGGGCGTGTTCTTCGGCTTCGAGCTTTTCACGACGACGATTTATGACGTGCTAGACCGCTTCGTAGATATGTACGGCCGGGATGCGGTGGTGCCGGTGGCGCGCACGCCGCTGGGCAATTTTTCGACCAGCCAAGTTCAGCGCGAGCCCGAGCTGTTCCGCGCAATGGCGATGAAGGGCGCGGAGGTGATATTGCGCACCGCGACCGGTGGCTTTACCCCTGCCGACATTCAGGCGACGGCGATGTATAATGGCGTTTACACCGCCATCGCTAATAACGCCGCCTCGCCCAATAATGGCCTATATTTCGAGGATGCCGGCGGCGGCGGTAGCGCCGTTTATGATCCGCTGGGCGAGATGGTGGCGAGCGCCCCGACCGCGTTCGAGACCCTTGTCACCCACCGCATCCCGATCAAGGATTTCCGGGCGCGGCACCGCCAGCCTATCGTTCACAGCGAATTGGTGATGCCGGTGTACGAGGCCTATCGCTCCAAATATCCGCCCGGCCTGTTCAGCACATATCAGCCGACCAGCATCGAGGATGCGGGAAAATATCTGGCCGACAAGGCGCGCTGGCCAAAATAACCCGACGTCGAAGGAGCCTGCCGATGCCCGCCTATATGATCGTCACCGCCAAGATTGCCGACCGCGACACCTTTATCAACGGCTATGGCATGGCTGCAGCCAAGCTGGTCGAGCAGTTCGGTGGTAACTATGTGCTGCGCGGGCCCGGCGCGACCTTGCTCGAGGGTGATTTCGGAGATGGCGCGTCCATGGTCATTTCCGAATGGCCCGACAGGGCAGCGGCGGAGGCGTTCTGGAATTCCGCCGATTATGCCGAGGTGAAAAAGCTGCGTGAGGGCATCGCCGATTGCCAAGTGTTGTTGATCGAGGCAGCAAAAATCAATGGCTGATTCAATGATGGGGGCCGACATCATCAAGCGCACCACGCTGATGGTGCGAGATGCGGAAGCGGCGGCGCGCTGGTACGAGGCCGTGTTCGGCATGACGCGGGTGATGGACACCCCCTTCACGCTTTCCGGCACGCAGCTGGCGGCGGGGAAGAAGGGCGACCAGACAAGGCTGATCATCCTGAAATGCGCCGACGACCTGATCGGCATGATCGGCCTGCTGCAATGGGTAGACCCGCCGATGGATGCGCCCGCCGACTTGCCAACGCGGATAGAATTCGGGGCGCCGATCTTCGTGGTAGCCTCCAAGAACTGCCGCGCGACGACCGATCGCGCGCGCGCGGTCGGCAGCCGCATCCACTGCGAACCCCGCGATTGGACCGTCACCGGGTTCGACGGCACGGAACAGGCGATGGTTGGGGCAAGCCTCTTCGATCTCGACGGCTATTTCTTCGAAGTGAACGAGCGCGTTTCGTGAATGCGCTTGCCGGGTTCGAGGCGCTGGCTGCGGGCAAGGCGATCGACGACCAAGGCAATTATCAATGGCGAGTCGCCCGCGCGCCGACCGGGTTGCCGACGCCTGAGGATTTTGCCTGGGGTGTGACCGATATCCCCCGCCCTGCACCCGGCGAAGTGCTGCTCAAGACGCTCTACCTGGGGCTCGCACCGGTGATGCGCATGTATATGCAAGGCGCCGGGGCGGCTGGCGAGGCGGTGCTAAATCCGGGTGACGTCATTCACGGGCGCGGCGTCGCCCAAGTCATCGAATCGCGCCATCCCGACTGGCACGAGGGCGATATCGTCCAGGGGCAGATTGGCTGGCAGACCTATAAAGTCTCAGCGATGACCACGGGGGAGAAGATGTTCCGCTGTCGCGACCTGGGCCTGCCCGCGATGCTCAGTTGCAAGATATTGGGGATGACTGGTCTTTCCGCATATGCTGGGCTGTTCGCTTGTGGCGAGCCGCGCGCGGGCGACGCAATGGTGCTATCGGGTGCTGCTGGCGGCGTAGGTTCAATCGTGTCGCAACTGGCCGCCAATGTTGCCGGGTGCGATGTGGTCGGCATCGCTGGCGGCGCGCGAAAATCTGCCGCAATCCTCGATCTCGGTTGCACAGCAGCGATCGACTATCAGGCGGATGACCTGACCGCCCGGCTTGCTGCGCTCCGCCCCGACGGAATCGACCTGTATTTCGACAATGTCGGCGGCGATATCTTGTCCGCGGTGCTTGAGCGGTTGGCGATGCGCGCCCGGATCGTGCTGTGCGGATCGATCAGCGAATATGCCGCTGACGCCCCCTATGCGCTGATCAACTATGCTCGGCTGCGCCGGACCGACAGCCGGATGCAGGGCTTTTTCGTCTATAATCACCTCGCTCGCTGGGACGCGGTGATGGACGAACTGGCCAGCTATGTTCACGATGGACGGCTGCGTCCGGTACAGGATATCGAGCAAGGGTTCGGGCGGATGCCGCTGGCTCTCGCCAAACTATACACAGGCGGCAATATCGGCACGCAACTCTGCAGCGTGCGCGGCGAACCGGGGGAATGGCGATGAGCGGGGTGCGATTTCAGCGCAGCAACCATGTGGTGGCGGATCTCGACCGCGCCCTGACATTTTATCAGGGCGTGCTCGGCGTCGACGTGACCTTCACGCTGCCGCCCAATCCTGCGAGCTACTCCTATGCCGTGTTCGATATTCCGCGTGAGGCGGTGATGCGCTTTTGCGTGCTTTCCACAGACACGCAGGAACGGGTGATGGCGCTGACCGAAGTAAAGGGCGTCGACATCGTCCCCCTGCCCCATCCGCGCCGATCGGCGATCGTGCTGGAGATCGACGAGCCCGATACGGTGATGGCGGCCGCTCGCGCACTGGGGCTGACCGTTTATGACGAGGAAGTGCTGAAAACCAAGGACGGGCGTGTCGGTCGCGAGATCGGCATCGTCGATTTCGACGACAATCTGATCGTCATCTACAAGATTACGGGGGAAGCATGAGCGAGGCCCCCTACCCCAGCACGCGGACCGCTTGGACGATGGTCGCGCTGCTGACGCTCGCCTATGTGTTCTCGTTCGTCGATCGCTACATCCTCGGCCTGTTGATCGAACCGATCAAGGCCGACCTGCATTTCAGCGACGAGAAGATCGGCTATTTGCTCGGGCCAGCCTTTGCCCTGTTCTATGCCACGATCGGTGTGCCGTTGGGCTGGCTGGCGGACCGGGCGCGGCGGACGTGGATCGTGGCGGCCGGCATTGCGCTGTGGAGCCTCGCCACCGCTGCGTCTGGCCTCGCGCGCGGCTTTGGCGGGCTGTTCGTAGCGCGGATGAGCGTCGGCGTGGGGGAGGCGACGCTCAGCCCCTCTGCCATGTCGATGATCAGCGACAGCTTTCCGCCCGAAAAGCGCGGGACGCCGATCGGCGTCTATTCCGCCGCTTTGTCGCTGGGCGCCGGCATCGCCTCGCTGATCGGCGCGGCGGTGCTCGGCTGGGCCAAGGTGTCGGCAGGGATAACATTGCCAATTCTGGGCGCGCTGAAGCCGTGGCAGTTCGCCTTTTTCGCGGTGGGGTTGCCCGGATTGCTGATCGCGATCGGCTTCCTGCTGCTGCCCGAGCCACCGCGCCGACGCGGTCCCGGCAATGCGCAAGCAGCGGGCTTCGGCGCGACCATCGCTCTGGTCATCAGCCGTTTCGGCGCGTTTGGCGGGATGACTGCCTTGGTCGCGGTGATGACGATCATCGCTTATTCGCAAGGCTTCAACCCCGCCGCCTTTGCCCGCACCTATGGCTGGGAGGCGAAGGATTATGCGCTGGTCAACGGCCTGATCATCCTGGTTGTCGGACCAACGACGGTCTATTCGGCAGGAGCGATCATTGATCGGTGGCGCAAAAGCGGAATACCCGATGCCGCGTTCCGAGCGCTTACGATTGGCTTCATGGTGATGCTGCCGGCAAGCGCAGTCCCGCTGTTTATGCCAACGCCGGTGCTGGCGTTCGTGATGCTCGCGATCAGTTCGATGGCGATAGGCACCGTTACGGCAGCGGGGATCATTGCACTGCTCGACATCACGCCGGGTGCCTCGCGCGCGACGATCGTATCGCTTTATTACATGATGATCAGCGTCGCCGGACTCGGGCTTGGGCCAACGACGGTCGGGCTGCTGTCGACCCGCGTATTCGGTGAAGCCAATCTACGCGCGGCTGTCGGGGCAGTGCCGTTGCTCTATGGTGTCATCCCGCTATTGCTGCTGCCGCTGATCGCGCAGGCTTACCGGGCGCAGCTGGCGAGGACGGATTGATGGCTCGCGCGGCGACTTTTTCCCGGACGGGTGGACCCGAGGCGCGCAAAGGCCTAGCCGATCTCCACCAGTTCAATAAGCTCACCTGCCGAACCAACCGCCGTTGCCGCCCGACGCCCGGCATAGAATGGACCGTCCCGTTCCACCGGCGGCGTGATGAAATCGAGGCCAGCGCGATCAAGCGATTTCACCGCTAGCGTCACCATCGCATTGCCCGGGGGTAGCATCCCCTCCCCCTTCGTCCGTACCGTCGCGATGCCCGGATAGTCATCGATCTCGACAATCGGCATCCGCCCCTTCTGTGCCATGCTGAGCGACGTCAGATGGTCATCGGGCAGGCCGAACGCCTTGTTGATCATGGAATAGGGGATCGTATAGCCGCCGCCCTCCTCAAGCCCGAGATGCTGTGCATACCAGGCCATGGTCGCGGCCCGGTTCGGCGTGGCCAGGATAACGATGAACAGGTGATCGACCGGTGAATTGGCCGGCGGCAAGTCTGACGTCGGTGTGTTTTCCCGCACCTCGTTGAGATAGATCATCTCACGGCCCCGCCCGAGCATCTGCATCGCGACGAAATAGGGGAGACCGGGGATTTCCTTGGGCGGTCCGATGATGTCGAAGCCGCTGCCCGCGAGCTTGGCGGGCCAGCCGAATACATCCTGCACGGTGATCTCGAACGCCGCCCAGCCATAGGTGCGGGTCGGCACGAAGCCGCCGTCGAGCGGCTGTTGCACAAGGCGAAGATAGCAGGGTGCCCCGCTGGTGGGGGCAAGCGTGGCAAAGGGCGCCGCCGCGTTGGCAGAGCTGCCCCAGCTCGCGGCGAGATCGGCAGAGAGCGTGCCGTGCTCGACGACTGAGAGCCCGAGCCGGTCGCAATAATCGCACAGGCTTGCCTCGACATCCGGGACGGTAGCGAGCCCGCCGATGATCCGGCCATGCGTCACGAAAGCGCTCATCGGAACACCGGCTTTCGTTTGGCAAGGAAGGCACTGACCCCTTCTTCGAAATCGGGCTGCGTAAAGGCATCGGCGAACAGCGCGCTCGTCGTCGCGTCGTCATGCGCCTGGCCGTTTAGAATGCGCAGGACCATCGCCTTGGCCTCGCGAGCGGTGTGCGGCGAATTGGCGGCGATCGTCTCTGCAAGCGCGACCGGATCATCGCCGAGCAGGTCGACAAGGCCGATCCGCAACGCTTCGTCTGCATCGATCATTCCGGCGGTGAACAGGATTCGCTTGGCCTGCGACGGGCCAACCGCGTCGACGAGCAGCTTGGTATCATGCAGCGAATAGACGAGCCCGAGTTTCGCAGGCGTGATCCCCAGCCGCGCGTTGGTGGTCGCGATGCGCAGGTCGCAGGCGAGCGCCAGCCCGCAGCCGCCGCCGACGCAATCACCCTCGATAAAGGCAATGACCGGCTTGGGCGCGCGGGTGAGCTCGATCTGGGCGCGGGCGATGGCGGCCTGATTGGCGGCGCGCCAGACGGGATCGGTCGCGCCGGTGGCGAATTCGGCAATGTCGGCTCCGGCGGAAAGGGCACCAGGCTCGGCCGCGCGCAGGATGAGCACGCGCACCGCCGGGTCGGCCATCGCCTGCCCTATCAGCGGCGGGAATTGCTCCCACATCGCCTGGGTGATCGCGTTACGCTTTGCCGCGCGGTCAATGATCAGATGGGCGACCGCGCCGGTTGTTTCGAGGCGGAGGGTCATGCCGGTTCCACCCTGGCGAGATGCTGCGCGATCTCGCGTCGGGTGGCGACCCAGACCCCGTCATGCGCGCGGACGTGCTTAAGAAACTGCTCGAACGCCCAGATGCGACCGGGCCGGCCGATGATGCGCAGGTGCAGGCCGAGCGACATCATCTTGGGATTGCCCTCGACGCCCTCGCGATAAAGCTGATCGAAGCACGCCTTGGCGTAATCGAGCCAATTGGCGGGAGTGTAAGCGGGATCGGTCCACATCTTCATGTCGTTATCGTCGAGCTGATAGGGCACGATGGCGATTGGCCTGCCTGGGACGGTGGTGCGATCCCAAAAGGGAATATCGCCCGAATAATCGTCCATGTGATAGTCAAACCCCGCCTCGATCAGGAGGCGGCGGGTATTGTCGGTGTGGAAGTAGCGGCTGAGCCAGCCATAGGGCCGCGTGCCGGTGGTCGCTTCGATCGAGGTCACCGCCTTGGCGATGAAAGCGCGCTCGGCGGCCTCATCCATCTTGAACTGGTGGACCCAGCGATAGCCGTGGCTGACGGGTTCATGGCCCAGATCGCGGATGGCGGCCGCGATCCCCGGGTGGTTCTCTAGGCTGAGGGCCGCAACGGTCCAGCTGGCCTTGATGTCATGCGCCCGCAGCAGCTTGACGATGCGCGGCCCGCCCGCCTTGATCCCATAGAGGTAATTGCTCTCATTGCCGTAATTTCGGATCGGCGACTTGATGTGGATGCCGAGCTCATCGACGGGCTCCATTCCCCGGTCGCCGCGAGCAACCGTCATCTCGCTGCCTTCCTCGACATTGACGACGATGCTGAGTGCGATCTTCGCGTCGTTGGGCCAATCGATCCGTTCTTCGCGCATCAATGCATTTCCTCGCCACCGCTGACGTTGATCGCCTCGCCAGTGACATAACAGGCATCATCGCTCGCCAGCCAGGCGCAGGCAGCGGCGGTGTCGCTGGCTAGGCCGGGCCGACCCATCGGGTTCTTGGCGGCCATGTTCTTGAGATACGCTTCGACGCTTTCGAACCCGAGCAGTTTGGAGAAATAGGCGTTCTGTTCGGCCCCAAGCCCGGTGGTGACGTGATTGGGGCAAACCGCGTTGACGGTGATGCCGTGCGCGCCGAGCTCGACCGCACTGGCGCGGGTTAGGCCGACCATGCCGTGCTTCGACGACACATAAGCGGGCAGATGCGGGAAGCCGGTCTTGGCGGCTTGCGACGCGATATTAATGATGCGGCCGCCTTTCCCTTGCGCAACCATCGCCCTTGCCGCGGCCTGGGTGCAGTAAAAGGCGCCGGACAGATTGACCGAAATGACCGTGTCCCAATCTTCAGGCACCACCTCCAGAAAGGGCTTCATCATGAAGCCGATCCCGGCGTTGTTGACGAAAATGTCGATGCCGCCAAACGCATCGACGGCGCTTTGCACCAGCGCCCGGCATTGAACGGCGGAGGATACGTCGCACGCGATGGTTGCAACCGGCGCGCCGCGATCGCTCAATTCCCTAGCGACGGTCTGCGCCGCATCGTCGATCGCGCGGTCGCTGACGACGCAGTTCGCGCCTTCATCCGCGAAGCGCTGCAGGATGGCCTGGCCAAGCCCCATTTTGCGGCCCGATCCGGTTACGACGATGGTCTTGCCAGCGAAGCGCATCATAGATCCTCGGTCAGGAGGAATTGTGGGTTGTCGGCAAAATCCTGGAACGGGGCAGCGAGCGCCTGGAACTCGGGCGTGGTCACATCGGCGACAAAGGCATCGATGCCGCCGATGTCGATCACCTCGACATAGTCATATGGCGGCTTGGCGTCCGACCCGAACAGGCCGGTTGCTTTGTGGATGGTGAAGCTGGTCACCGATCCGAGCGCGTTGACGGCGGGAATGTCGCCGCTGCGGGCCCAGGCTTCATAGCTGGCCGGATCGACGCCGGGCTTCAGATTGAACAGGCAGATGATTCGCATCGCGGGTCTCCTCAGGGTCGGGGTGGGGCATTGCTAGGGTTCGTCGCTTCGATCCGGCGGGCAAGCGCGATGAGGCGCGTTTCGCTGCCGGCGGGACCGACGAGTTGGACGCTGACCGGCAGATGATCGGCATCGACACCCGCCGGGAGGGCGAGCGCGGGCAGCCCGGCGACGCTGGCGATGCTGGTGAAATCGGCTTGCGTAACAGGCGCTCGCTCGCCGTGCGGGAAGGCCGATTGGGGGGCGGTGGGCAGGACGAGGACGGTGTCATCGCCGAGGGCTGCGACCAGGGTGGCGCGGGTGCGGGCGATGACATCGGGCGCGGGCGGTAGCGCGCCGACGGCGGTCATCACGAACTTCAGCTCGTCCGACACCAGCGGTCCGTGGCGGGCGTCTGCTAGATCACCGATCAGCTCGTTGACCGAGTCGATCAACCCGGCCATCCGAATCGCTGACAGCGGGTCGTCGAGCCGGAAGGGGTCGGCGGGCAGGCCGATGGTGCTCAGCACGCGCTGATAGCCTGCCTCGACCGAAGGCTGGATCGACACCTGATCGATATCGGCGAGCGTCAGCAGGCGAGTGAAGGGTCTCTCGTCGGTCTGGGCGGGGGCCATCACTGCCCAAACCCGCTGCAGTAAATCGAGGTCGCGCGCGAGCGGGCCGATGCAATCAAAGGCGGTGCCGAGATGGACGAGCCCGTCATCGCTGACCGCGCCCAATGTCGGCTTCAGGCCCCAAATGCCGCAGTAAGCGGCGGGGATTCGCACCGAACCGAGCGTATCGGTGCCAAGCGCCACATCGCACAAGCCCGCCGCAACCGCAGCGCCGCTGCCGCCTGACGACCCGCCGGGGGTATGGCCGTGCCGATGCGGGTTGTAGGTGCGCCCGTAAAAGGCGTTGTCGGTAGTCGCGCCTAGTGCGGCTTCGTGCATATTGAGGCTGCCTAGTATAATCGCCCCCGCCGCGCGCAGTTGGGCGACCACAGCCGCGTCAAAATCGGCGATGATGCCGCGCCTTGTCCCCATGCCGGCAGTCCAGGGCAGACCCTTGACCGCGATGTTCGATTTGACGCCAACCGTGACGCCAGCGAGTGGCCCCACGCTGCCGGTTGCGCGCCGGTCCCAATCGACAAAGGCGTTGAGCGGGGCATTGCGCGTTTCGAGATCGTTCCAGTCGATCATGATCCCCGCTCGTCGATCAAGCGGATCGGTTTCTGGCGGACGTCGATCTGGGTGAGCGTTGCCGTGCCGCCGGGTGCCTCAAGCGCGATCGCTACTTCGACCCCCAGCCCCCGGCGCAAGAGGCTGGCAAGTTCGTCCGCATCGCTGCCGCCCCGGCTTTCCAGGATCACCAGCATATCGTCGCGCTGCGTCGCAGGGTCGCGCACCAAGCGGCAGACATATTCGCCGGTCAGATCAGCCCGGTTCTCGATGATCGATCCGATCGCGTGCGGGAAGACGTTGATACCGCGCAGCTTGACCATATTGTCGCTGCGCCCCTTGAACCCGGCGATCCGCTTGAACGCCATGCCGGTCGCGTTGCTGCCGGTCAGCTCATGCGTAATGTCATGCGTGTTGAAGCGGATGCAGGGCGCGATGTCATCCTTGAACAGGCAGGTGACGACCATATCGCCGGTCTCGCCTACGCCCAGGGGAGCGCCGCTCTCGACATCGAGCAGTTCGAGATATTGCGCATCTTCCCAGACATAGAGCCCGTCGCGCTCGGGCCCTTCGCCGGCGATGCTGCCAGTGTCGCCGACGCCGTACCAGTCGAACGCCTTGGCCCCGCCCCATGCCGCTTCAGTCGCGGCGCGGTCCTCGGTGCCGAGATGGCCGCAGATCATGCGGATGTTCATCTGTTCGAGGAGCCCGGCGTCGCGCGCGACCTCGGCGAGCTTACGGATATAATCGACGAAACCGACCAGCACCGTCACGCCGAAATCGGCCATCAGTTGGACCTGATTGGCCGACCGGGTCTCAATACCCGTCCCCGCCGACAGAAACAGCGAATTGGTGAAGTGCGTCACGGCCTCGCGGATATAATGGCCGCCATTGATCATGCCGTGGCCATAGACCGACTGGACCACGTCATCCGGGGAGAGCCCCTGCCAGCGGTACATCCGCCCTACCAGCAGATTGGTGATTTCGCGTCCCTTGGGGCCAAACAGCAAGGGCTGCGGCCGACCGGTGGTGCCGCTGGTGGTGTGGAAGATGACGGGATCGACGCCGCGCCCAGCGAAATCGCCATAAGGTGGGGACGCGGCGACCGAGGCCATCAGGTCGGTTTTGTCATAGACGGGCAGCTTGGTGATGTCGGCGAGGCTGCGGATATCGCCGGGCTCGATGCCCTTTGCGCCCCACAGCCGCTGATAGAAGGGTATTTCCCAGCCACGTTTCATGAGCCGGACAAATTGCCGTTCCTGAATGCTGCGCAATTCGTCACGGCTCATGGCCGTATAGCGCGCCGTGAAGGCGTCGCCGATCGGGTAGTCGGCGAGTATCTGCTTCGCATCAAAGGCTTCGAAATAGGTCGGGAAGGTCATGCAAGCTCCGTAAACCAGGCGAGGGGGGCGTCGAAGAGGCGCGGATCGGCATCGGGCGCCAGCGCACGGGCGAGGCTCAGCTTGGCGGCGGACTGCTCGGGCGTCAGCGCTGCGTCCGGACTGCCGAGCGTGGCGGGAATCAGATGCTCGGTCACGCTGCCGTCCCTGGCCGTAATCACCGCGCGCTGCGGCGACAGCGCGTTGGGATCGGGGTTTCCATCGTCGTTGACGATAACCCGGCCCGCCAGATCGAGCACCGCTGGATCGGCAAAGGTCGCGGGTGTAAAGGCGCGCGGATCAACACAGCCATCGCGCAGTATCAGCGCAGTGAGCAGCGGCAGGCAGAGCCGGGCATAAGCCGGCGTCATCTCCGCCAGCATCGGTCGCCCGACCAACCGCTTGACGAGCGGCGGCACGAACACTTCGATCCAGGCGATGTCCGCCGGATCTAGGGAGAGCCCCTGCAAGAGGCCGAGCGCGCCATGGCTTGCCCGGCCCGACGGGAAAGGCTTTGTGCTGATCTCGCTGATCCGCCAGACCGCGCCGAGATGATCGGCATAGCGAGACAGCTCGCCCCGGTCGATCAGCCGGAGATAGCCGAACGGCCCTTCCAGAGCATCATGCGGTCCGGTGAGTCCAGCCTTAACGAGATCGACTGCCATGATCGCTGACCGCGCGGCATTCGCGATCTGCAGGGGTAAGGCGATCGATCCCTCGACATGCGCTTGCATCGTGCCAGCGCAGAAGGAATAGGCGAGGCCGAGGACATCCTCGAGCGGCGCAATGCCTTCGATTCGCGCGACCGCGAGAGCGGCACCGATGCAACCGGCAGTGGCGGGGCGGAAGAAGGAGAGCGGTGACGTGGCCGCAATGCCCAAACCGCACGCCACATCGACGCCGATCGCGAGCGCCGTCAGCGCCGCATCGGGCGAGCAGCCGCCCATTCGGTCGATACTTGCCCCAATGGCTGCGGTGACGACCGACAGGGCGTGGATCACTGCGGGCTCATGCACGGCGTCCCATTCAAGGCAGTGGATGTGAAAGGCGTTGACGAACGCGGCGCCAGCGGCGGGCAAGCGACCCGGCGATCCGATCAACCGTGCATCGTCGCCCGAGCCCCAGCCCTTCGCCGCTGCCAGCACCCCGGCTGCGCCCGGCGCGGTCGATCCCGCCGCGCCGACCGCGAGCGTATCGGCGAGAAGCCGCTCGGCATTGGCGCGAACCGCCGCCGGCAGGCGGTGGTCGGCGCGGACAAAATCAAGCAGGGCAGCGGTAGCGCTCACAAAATGTCGTCCAGCCAGCGGACAATGCCGCTCAGATCATCCCCTGTCAGCGCCAGTGTCACGCCCCGGCCGGCCTGCTCGCGGCTCACCCCGCCCCATTCGAAGAGCGCGCGCGCCTTGGCGATGACGCCGTCACGCGACAGCGGTCGTTCGGGATCGCCGAGCGTATCGATCAAAGCTTCCTCGTCGCCGCCCGCCCGGACCGTCGCCCCGAAATGCGCGGGGTAGCGCGCGGTGATCGCGGTGTGCTCGCGCACAGCTACAAGCCGACGCGCTTCGGCAAGCGCGGCGATGGCATCGGGTTCGAAATCGGCGAGGGTCGGGACACCGCGCAGGGCGACCACCGCGACGGCATGCTGGATCGAGAATTTGGCCTGATACGGCGTCGTCGGATTGGGCCGATCGCAAAAAGTCAGCGCATCGGCAAAGGTCTCGACCTCGATCGGTCCCCTCAGGGTGCCGCGCGCGCGCAAGGCCAGCGCGGCATCGATCGCCGGGTGGGCGTGGCGGCAAGCGCCCCAGGGCTTGAAACTGACCTCGTCGATTCGCCAGCCGGCCTTCAAGGCCATCGGCCGGGGCGCGCTGCAGGTTGCAGCATAAAGCCCTTGCGCGCCTTCCAAGATATCGAGCGGGCCGGTGATCCCGCTCAACGCATAACGGGCGGCGGATTCGCCTGTCTCAGCGGCATGGGCGACATGCCATTGCTTGGCAAAATTGCTGGAATGACGGGTTTGCCAAACGCCACCGCTTACTGATCCGGCCAGCGCCAGCGCGTTCGCGAGCTGCAGAGCGTCAGCCTCATTGGCGACTGCCGCGCACGCAGCCGCGCCGAACACACCGGCGGTCGCGGTCGGGTGATAATGCGCGTAATGGTGATCATCGAATGTCGCGCCGACGGTGATCATCGCTTCATAGCCGCGCACCGCTACGTCGAGGATGTCGTCGAAACTAGGAGCGAGACTGTCGAGTGCGACCGGCCAGATGACTGGTCCGGGATGGAGCAATGCCGCGCGGTGCACGTCATCCATCTCCAGCACATTGCCGAGAAAAGCCGCCTTGAGGAAGGGCGCGCCCTGAATGCCGTCCAACGCCCGCGCCACTGCCGCATGCCGCGCGCCCGCCACACAGCCCATCCAGTCAAGCAGATGCAGTCGCGCCTTTGCCCGCGTGGCCATATTGACCGGACGCAGCAAATGCTGTGCAAGGCGCTCGATTAGGCTATGTTCAGCCACGATAATCGGTCCGGACAACTGGAGAGACACCTTGTCGGTGCAAACCGTCACCAAGCCTCGCGCTGAACCGCGCAAGCCCCGTTACATCGAACTCGCCGACGACCTGCGCCGACAAATTCTGGGCGGTGACTTGCCGTTGACCGATCAGTTTCCGACCGAAAGCGTGCTGTGCTCGCGCTATGGGGTCAGCCGCTTTACGGTGCGCGAGGCGCTCCGCACCTTGCAAACGGAAGGATTGATTCAGCGTAAGCGCGGATCGGGCACCGTCATCCAGCCGGCGGCCGCGCGTGGCGGGGCGCTGCACCAGCCGCTGTCGAACGTCGCCGAAATCTTGCAATATGCGCGCGACACCAAGGTGGCGTTCGAACGGGACGGCAGCGGCCCCTTGCCGGGCAAGCTCGCCGAACAGATCGATGGCGACACCGCAGGCAGATGGGCGCGGTTTCGTGGGGTGCGATCGGGCAGCGGCGTCGACAAGCCGATTGCCTTTACCGAGGCCTATATCCACCCGACGCTCGCTGCCGTTGCGGACGCGATCGATATCCGCGAGCCGACCTTGTTCCAACAGCTCGAACGGCTGGGCAAGATCAACATCGCGCAAGTGACGCAGGACATTCAGGCAGTCGCGGCGAGTGCGGAAATCGCCCAGATGCTGGGCATTGCGCGGCGATCGCCGTGTTTGCGCATCCTGCGGTGCTATTGCGACGATAGCGGCCGTGTGATCGAGATTTCCGCCAGCCACCACCCCGGCGACCGCTTCGCCTATGCCATGCATATCGAGGTTGAGCGCTGAGGTCATCGCTCAGCCCACACCCAGTTCGGGGGCGGCGCGCGGTTGCCAAACGTCATCGGCAAAGCGGAACGCGGGGGCAATCTGGTGGGCACCGTCATGCTCGATCAGCAGGCCGCGATCGGCAATATGCGGCGCGGCAAGCGCTTCGGCAAAATCGAGCACGGGCGCGAAGGCGACATCCTTGTCGGCAAACCAGTCGATCCATTCGTCGCGCGTTCGCAGGCTGAAGGTGTCGCGAAGAAAGTCGATCAGTGCACCCTGCTCTCCCGCTGGTGCCTCAGCGATCGGGAGTAGGTCGATACGATCGAGCGCGGTCAGCAAATTGGCGACGAACTTTAGCTCGCGCCCGCCCAGCGCAATGTGACCCCCATCGGCGGTGCGATAGATTTGGTAGAACGCCGCCCCGCCAAGCGAGCGCTGCGCCGACGATCGCGGCGGTGCGCCCCCGGCAATCGCCTCACCGGCAATATGCGCGCACCACGGCAGTATGGCGTCATACATGGCTATATCGACATAATCGCCGCCTCCCGTCTTCTCGCGACTGATCAGCGCCATCAGTACCGCCGATAATGCCGTCAACCCTGCCGCCATATCAGCAGAGGGGACGCCCGGGACGACCGGCGTGCCATCCGGCCCGTCATTGACCGAAAGGAAGCCAGCCAGAGCCTGGACGGCCATGTCGTGCGCCGGGTGATGCGCCAGCGGCCCGGTCTGGCCAAAGGCGCTGATCGAGCAATAAACCGCGCGCGGGTTGCGCGCCGCCACCGCCGTATAGCCGAAACCGAGCCGATCGATCACGCCGGGGCGAAAGCCTTCGACAACGACATCGGCCTGATCGATCAGCGCCCACAGCGCTGCCTTGCCGCTTGCGCTCTTCAAATCGAGCGCCACGCTGGATTTGCCGCGGTTGAGATTTCGGAACCAGACCGATTGCCCTGCCTCGAACGGTGCCTGATCGCGTGCTGGATCGCCAGCGAGCGGCTCGATCTTGATCACCTCGGCGCCCTGATCGGCCAGCATCATCGTCATCATCGGGCCCGGCAGAAATTGGGTCAGGTCGACGACCTTGATGCCGCTGAGCTTGCCCATCGATCAGATGACGCCGTCGGCGCGCAGCCTGGCGATTTCCTGCTGATCAAACCCCGCTTCGGCGAGCAGCGCATCGCTATCCGAGCCGAGCTTGGGCGCCGCCCGATTGGGCAGCCGCTCACCATTGAGGCGGATCGGGTTGGCGAGGACGCGCATACCGCCGGGTTTGTCCGGATGCGCCACGGTGTCGATCATATCGGCGATGCGCGGATTGTCGATCGCCTGGGCCAGCCCATAGATCGGCGCGACCGGCACGACGCCGCCGAGCACAGCTTCCCAATGGGCGGTCGGGTGCTGCAAAAACACGCCGTCAAGGATGACGGTGAGCGCATTGCGGTTTTCCAGCCGCGCGGGGACGGTGGCGAAGCGCGGATCGTCCTTCAGATGCTTTACGCCAATCGCATCGGCGAGCAGCGCCCAGAATTTGGGCAGCTGCGCCATCACGAAAATCCCGCCCGCGGCGGTGCGGACGGCCTGGGACGGGGTGACCGAGGGATGCGCCGAACGCGGCGCGCGACCGGTTTCAAACCCTTCGTTCAGATACCACAAGGCTGGGTAGCTCGTCTGGTGCAAGGCGGCATCGAGCAACGACAGATCGAAATCGCGACCCTGCCCCGTCGCGCGTGCCTCGATCAGTCCGGCGAGCGTCGCGGTGGCGAGCATGGTGCCAGTGATGAAATCGACCATCGACAGACCAAAGCGCGTCGGCGGATCCTCCGGCGCGCCGGTCATCGCCATGAAGCCGGCTTCGGCCTGCATCAGATAATCATAGCCGGGCCAGGACGCGCGCGGCCCGGTGCGGCCATAAGCAGAGGCATGGACGCACACGATCGCCGGATTGACCTGACCCAGCGTGTTGTAATCGAGCCCAAGCCTGGCGGGGAGATCGCCTCGCGCATTATTGGTGACGGCGTCGGCCGACTTGACCAGCCGGTGCAGCACCGCGCGCCCCGCTTCGGTCCGCGTATCAAGTGTCAGCGAGCGCTTGTTGAGATTGAAGGTCTGATAAAACAGGCTGTCATTCTCGCCGAGATAATAGGGGCCGGCCTGGCGCGCGCTGTCGCCGCCCCTTGGCGGTTCGATCTTGATGACCTCTGCGCCCAGCTGCGCGAGGAACATCGTGCCATAGGGCCCCGCGCCGTACTGCTCGGCGGCGAGGATGCGGTAGCCGGCGAGGGGGAGGAGGCGGGTCATGACGCATCGCCTTCAGCATCAGCCGTCACCCCGGACTTGATCCGGGGTCCCGCTGTTCCTCTGTTGCTGCAAAGGCAGCGGGATGCCGGATCAAGTCCGGCATGACGGGAGAAAGAGCGGGTGCTGCGCATCACGCCGGATTCCGCTTTACCCATTGCTTCGAAATAATGATCCGCTGCATCTCGTTGGTGCCCTCTCCGATGCACATCAGCATCGAATCGCGGTAATAGCGCTCGATCTCATATTCCTTGGAATAAGCGTAGCCACCGAAGATGCGCATGCCTTCCTCTGCATTCTTGACCGCTGCTTCTGACGCAAAGAACTTGGCCATGCCCGCTTCCATGTCGCAGCGTTCGCCGCGATCATAGGCCTCTGCGGCATCAAAGGTGAGCAGGCGCGCGGCGCGGGCGCGGGTGACCATTTCGCCGATCTTGAGCTGGATCGCCTGGTGCTCGGCGATCGGCTTGCCCATGGTTTCGCGGACCTGCGCATAGTTGGTGGCGAGCCTGAGTGCGCCCTCAGCGAGACCCACCCCGCGCGCGGCGACGTTGATGCGGCCAAGCTCCAATCCGCTGGTCGCCTGGAAGAAGCCCTGCCCCTCACGCTCGCCGATCAGATTGGCGGCGGGGAGGCGGTAGTTATCGAAGATGAGCTCGGCGCTGTCGATCGACTTGTAGCCGAGCTTTTCGAACTTCTTGCCAGTGGTGAAGCCTTCCTGCTTGGGGGCGATAAACAGGCTCATCCCCTTGTAGCGCGGATCGGCCTTGGGATCGGTCTTGACCAGGAGCGCAAAGCAGCTGCCGTTGATGCCGTTCGAAATCCAGGTCTTGGTGCCGTTGATGATATAGTCATCGCCGTCCCTGACCGCCGTGGTGCGGATCGCCTGCAGATCGGTGCCGGCATTGGGCTCGGTGAGCGCGAGGCCGCCGCGAATTTCGCCGCTCGCGAATTTGGGGAGCCAGAGCTGCTTTTGCGCTTCGGTGCCGAATTTCTCGACCGCGACCGCCATGATCAGGTGCGAATTGAAGATGCCGGTGATCGCCATCCAATAGGACGAGATTTGCGCGACGATCTTGGCATAGGTGGTGGCGGGCAGGCCGAGCCCGCCATATTGCTTGCCGATGGTCGCGCCGAACAGGCCCATCTCGACCATCTGATCGACCAGCTCGGCCGGCCAGATATCGTCATGGTCAAATTTCATCACCACCGGGCGCACCTCGCGCTCGATCCAGCGGTCGACCGCCTCGAGCAGGGCGGCTTCCTCGTCGAGGTCGATCGGGGGGCGGATCATGTCCAGAGCGGTTGCCATCATCGGTTCCTTAGTCGTCCACGGGGCCGAAGCCCCGCTTCCAGATCAACATGGTGCGGCTGAACGTGCAGACGACATCGCCGTGCTGGTTCTTGCCGATCGTCCTTACAGTGACGATGCCCTGTTCGGGGCGCGAGCTTGATTCGCGTTTCTCGAGCACTTCGCTTTCGGCATACAGCGTATCGCCGGGAAACAAGGGGTGCGTCAGGCGGATATTGTCCCAGCCCAGATTGGCCACCGCCTTCTGGCTGACGTCCGACACGCTCATGCCCACCATCAGCGCGACGGTGAGCGGCGAAGCGATCAGCGGCTTGCCGAATTCCGTTTTCTTGGCGAATTCATAATCGAAATGCGCCGGGTGGGTGTTCATCGTCAGCAGCGTGAACCAGACATTGTCGGCATCGGTGATCGTCCGGCCCGGGCGGTGTTCATAGATATGGCCGACGACGAAATCCTCATAGGACCGCCCGTAATTCTCGCGGAAGCGGCCGGGGGCCACCTCTGTCACGCCGTCACGCATTAGCTCTGCTCCCTGGCTTTTGCCATGTTGATGATCCGGCCATAGCGGCGAATGATCGGCGCCTCCAGCATCCGGCCCTGATGCCGAATGACGCGCCCGCCCGCCGCCTGATATGCCGCGAGGGCAGCATGCGCCTCCTCGACCAAGTCGGGCGATGGGCGCATCGCCGCGTGGATCGCCTCCAGCTGCGCAGGGTGGATGGCGGCCTTTGCCTGAAAGCCGATTGCCTGCGCGCGCTGTGCCTCATCCGCCAGCCCCGCCGCATCATCCAGCACGATCCAGGGCACGTCGATCGCAGGCACGCCCGCTTCGGCACAGGCGAGGATGAACAACCCGCGCGCGACCGCCAGCGGCTCCCACGCCAGCGCGACGCCGAGCTCGCCCGACAGATCGCCGCCGCCGAACATCATCGCGACGACCCCGGGCGCCTGGCCGATCTCGTGCGCGAGGCGGAGGCCGCGCGCCGTTTCGATCAGCGGCACGCAAGACGCGTCGGGCAGATGGCGGCGCGCAACCGCGATCTCTGCCGCCGCCTCTACCTTGGGCAACAAGAGCAGCGCGGGCAGCGCCGGTGCGGCGGCCAGGGCGCGCAGATCGGCAAGGCCTTCATCCGTCGTCACGCCATTGATGCGAATCGCCACGCGATCCCCTATGGCCGCAATGGCCGCTGCCCGCGCCGCCGCCTTGTCGTCTGCCGCCACCGCATCTTCCAAGTCGATACAGACGATATCCGCGTCGCTTGCCAGCGCCTTGGCGAAACGCGCGGGCGCAGACCCGGGCACGAAGAGCAGGCTTGTCAGCCCCATGGCCGCGCCGACTGATGAATGCCCCGTCATAAATTCAGATTTGTCCGGACAACTTTGATGCGTCAAGTTAGAAATTGGATCAACCTGCTGCTGATGAGGGCTTCACGACGCCAAGCCAGGCCGTGACGAACAGCAGCGCATAGACCATCAGCACGAAAATACGCGTGCGATCCATCGTCCGCCACAAGGGAATTTCAGTCGCATCGGATGATCCTTCTGCGATCAGGCGGCCAAGCTGCGGGCCGACGGGCTTGAAAGCGCGATCAATGAGGATCGCCGCCACGAAAATGAGCCCGAACAACAGCACCTTCCACGCAAGCCATGGCAGCACGACTGGCGCGCCCGTCACCAACTAGGCACCGCCGAGCCACAGATAAAAGCCAGTGATCGCATATTTGATCCACGCTTCGATCCGGCGATTGCGCGCGGCGCGGGGGAACGTCACCGCACCGGGCGCGGACAAATGGTGCACGCGTCGCTGTTCGAAACCACCGTCTATCTGGTGGGGCAGCATATTGGGCAGATGGCCGTCACCGGTCAGGCCGCGGCACCCATGCCCGCGCGCATTTCCGCCTGGGCGATCTATGACGTGTTCGAACCGCGGGACGATCCCGTGTTCATCGGCGTCGTATCGGACCCGCTCTGGGAGAAATTTTGCGCTCTGTTCACCCTCGATGCACTGTGGGCGGACGAGAATCTGGGGCGCAACAACGACCGCGTCCGCCAGCGCGACCGCATCCTGCCCGAAATCCGCACGCTGATCGGCGGCTTCACGCGTGCCGAGGTGATCGCGCGGCTGGAGGGCACCGGTATTCCCTTTGCGCCAATCGCCCGGCCCGAAGACTTGTTCGACGATCCGCATTTGCGGGCGTCGGGCGGTTTGGAGCCGGTCATTCTACCCGATGGTCGAGAAACCAAGCTGCCGACCTTGCCGATCGAGATGGACGGCAAACGGACACGCCGGCGTGCCGTTCTGCCGGCTCCGCCAAAGCAGGCCTAGCCGCCGCGCCGATGGTGATCCACGCAGCGATTATCCGCCGTCTGGCTAATGCGCCCTGCCGAGCTTTAGACCCCGTCGGTTGCCGCAGCGACGCCAGCGAGCGCATCGCGTAAACGCGGTACGACAAAATCCAGAAAGGCGCGCCGCTTCAGCGGTTGCACGCGCTGGGCCTGGTGGACGAGGCTGACAGGAATGGGGTCGCTGTCGAAATCGCTCAAAATCTTGGTGATGCGACCATGCGCAATCGCGTTGGCGGCCTGATAGGACATCATTCGGGCCACCCCCAATCCTGCCGCCGTCGCTTCGATAATGGCATCGGCGGTATTGACCGAAAAGCGCGGCCTGATGGTGATCGACCGCGCGCCCTGGCCACGACCGATGATCCAGTTGCGGTAGGTCTGCAGGCCCTCAAAGGCGATACAATCATGCTCGGTCAACGCTTCGGGCGTCGCGGGCGTGCCGCGTCGTTCGAGATAGTCGGGGCTCGCGCAGACCAGCCAGCGGACATGCCCCACGGCTCGCGCGACCAGATCGCTGTCGGGCAACCGACCGATCCGCAGCGCAACGTCGACATGCGCATCGACCAGATCGATCACCTGATCGGACAGCACCAGCCGCACCGTGACATCGGGATAGGCGGCGAGGAATGCGTGGATGATGGGCGCGATATGCAGCTTGCCGAACATAATCGGTGCGGTCACCAGCAGCTCGCCGCGTGGCGCGCGGTATTCGCCGCTCGCTGCCCGCTCAGCGTCGCCCAGATCGTCGAGCAATCGCCGTGCGACCGCCACGAATGCGTCGCCCGCTTCGGTCAGGATGAGTTTGCGGCTGGTGCGCACCAGTAATTGCGCGCCGAGATACGCCTCCAGGTCCGACACCCGACGGCTGACCGTCGGCAGCGGCGTGTTGAGCGCGCGCGATGCGGCCGAAAGACTGCCCCCGTCGACGGCGGCGACAAGGGTGCGCATGGCTTCGAACCGGTCCATCGGATATTCCATTATGTGGAAGGCAGCGTCTCGAAACTAGCGCCTGCAGGCGAGAAGCGGAAGCACCTAATGACGGGTCACCGGCCGGCAAGGCCAATCGACAAAGGACCCAATTGATGACCCGACGCCTGTCCCTGATCCACATCGCTTCGATCGCTGCTGTCGTCATCGCGACGGCATTTACCGGCCCGGCCGCCCATGCCGCGACTGCCCCGGTCGCTGCCAGCAAAGCGGCCAGTTCGGGAGCGCAGACCACCTACCATTATGCGACGGTCAATGGCCGCCGGGTGTTTTACCGCGAAGCCGGTGATCCCTCGCTGCCGACGATCATCCTGCTGCACGGCTTTCCCTCCAGCAGCTTCATGTTCCGCGATCTCATCCCGCAGCTGGCGGGCAAATTCCATGTGATCGCGCCCGATTATATCGGCTTTGGCCAGTCCGACGCGCCGTCGGCAACCGAGTTCGACTATTCGTTCGATACGCTGACCAACCACGTCACTGGCTTGATCGATCAACTCGGTCTGAAGTCCTACGTGCTTTACATGCAAGATTATGGCGGCCCTGTCGGCTTTCGCATCTTCACGCAGCGTCCGGACGCGGTGAAGGGCTTTGTGATCCAGAACACCAATGCCTATCTCGAGGGCGTCGGTGATCCGCCCAAGCAGGTCTTCCTGCCGCTGTGGGAACACCGCGATGCCAAAACGGAAGCAGCAGCCCGCAGCTTCCTGGCAGCCGGCACCACCCAGTTCCAGTACACTGTCGGCGCGAAAAACCCCGAGGCGATCAGCCCTGACAACTGGACGCACGACCAGGCGCTGCTCGATCGGCCCGGTACCGACGCCTATCAGCTCAACCTGCTGGAAAACTACAAGACCAATGTCGGTCTGTACGACAGCTGGCACGCCGCGTTTCGCAAATATCAGCCCAAGACGCTGATCCTGTGGGGCAGGCATGATCCCTTCTTCGTCGAAGCCGGGGCCACCGCCTTCCAGAAGGACCTGCCCAAGGCCCGGCTCGTCTGGCTCGATTCCGGCCACTTCGTGCTCGACGAAAACGCCGCCACTGTGGCCGCCGAAATCAAGAGGAGCTTTGCCGCGAAATAGTCCTGCCCCCTGCCCCCTGCCCGGGCGCCATCTCTCCAAGACGTCCGGGCACCCGCGCCATTGGCAGATTCCAAGAAGCCTCGTCATGGCTAAAACACGTTTGATCACTGGTGCCGCAACCGGTCTGCAGGCGCCTTCACATCCGCAGACCTGATCGGAGGCGTGGACAGTCGCCAGGACTAGCCGACTGTCCACCCCGCGGCTTTCCAAGGCCCGCGCAACGGCGCACAAGGAAGGGGCAACCACTAGCGGAGTGAATCCCGTCCCGAGCCTACACGATCAGGAAAAGCCGCGCGGCACGCAACCCCTCGCCGCGGTGCGCCAGGCCCCCTGTCTCACAATGGTTTTGCGGAAAGAGGCGCCCTTGGCGGAGACGGAGGGATTCGAACCCTCGGTGCCAGTAAACCCGGCACGGCGGTTTAGCAAACCGCTGGTTTCAGCCACTCACCCACGTCTCCAGCTGGCGGCAAGCGGGCGCTATAGAACGAGCAGCCTTCCTGTTCAACTGCCCTTGCGCATGCCGGGCGGTGCAATCTGGCGCAAATCCGACTCGTGTCACCGCCTGTTCATTGCGCGCTCATCGCCACCGTCGTTAGGCTCGGCAAGGGTTTGAGCGAAGGGGCATGAAATCGTGCGACAATTGCTGATAGCAATCGGGGTGGCGCTGGCGCTCGGCAGCACGGCACCAGCGATGAGCGCGCAGGTTCGCACGATCGATCCCAACCAGGCCATTGACGGTGATTTGTCGAGCAGGCCATCCTCGCCGCAACAACCCACCGCCGCTGATGAAGCGCGCTATGGTGATCCGGTGCCGGTCGATCCCGTCGCCTCGCCCGCGGCAGTCAAGGCAGCGCCTGAAACGGCAGCACAGACGGCCAGCAATGCCAGCACCGCATCACGGACCTATAAGCGTAATGATCTGTTCAGCGCGGCAGAGGGTGTTTTCGGCAAGGGCGCCGAAGGGCTGGGCGGGCTGCTTGAGAAAATCCTGAAGGATCAGGGCGAACCAAATGCCTATATCGCCGGGCGAGAGGCGTCGGGCGCGGTCGTGGTCGGGCTCCGCTATGGCTCGGGAGTCATGTCGCACCGGGTAGAGGGCGACATGCCGGTGTACTGGACCGGCCCATCGGTCGGCTTCGATCTCGGCGGCAATGCGGCCAAGGTCTTCGTGCTGGTCTATAATCTCTATGACAGCGCCGATATTTTTCGCCGCTATCCCGAGGGCGAGGGGCATCTCTATTTCGTCGGCGGATTTTCGGCGACCTATCTGCGTCGCGGCAATGTCGTGCTGATCCCGATCCGGCTGGGCGTCGGCGTGCGCGCGGGCGTGAATCTGGGCTATATGAAATTTCGCCGCAAACAGAACTGGCTGCCCTTCTAGCGATCGCATCATCGCAAGCGGCGGCTGATCACCCCTTCCAATCCGGCCGCAGGCGCCTATTTTCACGGTGATGGACAACGACCAGACCGCAACCCGCCTTGCCGATCGCGCCCTGTTACGGGTCGCTGGAGCTGATGTTGCGGACTTTCTACAGGGGCTGTTGACTCAGGATCTCACCGGGCTCGCAGGAACGGGTCCGCGCTGGACCGCCCTATTGACGCCCCAGGGCAAGGCATTGTTCGATTTTCTGCTCTGGGCCGATGACGGCGCCGTGCTGCTCGATTGCGAAGCGAGCCAGGCGGCGCTGCTCGCCCGCCGCCTGAGCATCTACCGTCTCCGCCGGGCGATCACGATCGAGCCCGTCGATGGCGGCGTGCACTGGTCGGCTGAGGGGACATCGGGCGTGCCTGATCCCCGATTGCCAGCGCTCGGCCGTCGCTGGCTCGGCGCAGCGCGTGGCGTGCCGGCAACGGGCTGGCACGCGCATCGCCTTGGCCTGGGCGTGACAGAGGGCGTCGCCGAGCTGGGCAGCGGCGAAACCTTATGGCTGGAATGCAATGCACGCGAGCTGGGCGGGGTCAGCTTCACCAAGGGATGCTATGTCGGGCAGGAAAATACTGCGCGGATGCATCACCGCGCCAAGGTCAATCGTCGGTTGGTGGTCGCACCGATCGGCGATGCAGGGGACCGCACCCGCGCGCTTTACCCCGATCTGGAGCTGATGGTCGAGCTGCGCCGCGTTGACGCGCTCGGCGATGCGCTCATGCCGGACTGGTTACAGGCTGCCTGCGCGACCGAAGCGGCGGCCGGCTGAGGCTGCGCAGATCGCCTCGCCGGGCCAACCCGCACCACCCCGCAACAATCGGCATTGGCAGCGGTCAGGCACTCCAGCCACCATCGATATTGTAAACCGCGCCGGTAATGAAGCCGGCCTCCGATGACGCCAGATAGGCAACCAGCCCGGCCACCTCCTCTGGCGTGCCGTGGCGCCGGATCGCGAGCGGTGATCGGTTCGCCTCGGCATTGGGGCCATCAGCCGGGTTGCGATCGGTGTCGATCGGGCCGGGCTGGACAAGATTGGCGGTAATGTTGCGCGCGCCCAGGTCGCGGGCCAACCCCCTTGTCAGGCCGCCAAGGGCAGCCTTGCTGGCTGCGTAAAGCGTGCCGCCTTCACCGGGCATCCGATCGGCCACAATACTCCCGATGGTAATGATGCGTCCGCCGGCTTCCATCATCGCCGCTGCCTTCCTCGCTGCAACGAAGGGCGCGCGAACATTGAGCGTGAAAATGCGGTCAAAGGCATCCTCGGCATAGCTGTCGAGCGGTCCGACAATCGCCATCCCCGCCACGCTTACGAGGATGTCGAGCCGACCGAAATGGCTGAAGGCACCGTCCATCGCGGCCTGGAGCGCGATCGGGTCGCTCGCATCGGCCTGCATCAACAAAATGCTGCCGCCAGCGGCGCGCAGTGTTCCAGCCAGTCGATCTGCTTCTGCCGCCCTGCTCAGATAGATGATCGAAACGGCAGCGCCCTCGTCGATCAGGCGGCGGCTGATGGCGGCACCGATGCCCCGTGCACCGCCGATTACGATGGCGACCTTACCGGCAAGCGACGTCATCTGATTCTCCTCGCCAGTGGTTGTTCCGCACTCCCGCCTCGGGGGGCGGGGGGGGTAATGCTGCCCTTAGCTGATGTCATCGGCGGGCCGCAGAAGCTGCGGGCCCTGCTCGATTATACGCTGCCCGGGGGCGTCGTCAGCGACACTGCGCTCGTCTGTCGCCAGCACAACAAAAAGGGAGGCCGGCTCGCGCCGACCTCCCCAAATGTCGTTCCGATTGGAAAGAACTTAGTTGCCCGAACCGGGACCGTAAGTAACTTCCACGCGGCGGTTCTGCAGTTCGCGAACGCCATCGGCGGTCTCGACGAGCGGACGGCCTTCGCCGAATGCCTGGGTCGTGATGACGCCTGCTGGGATCGAATGCGACGACATGTACGCCTTCACCGAGTCAGCGCGACGCTGCGACAGACCGATGTTGTACGAGGCGCTGCCCGAACGATCGGCGTGGCCGGCCAGCATGACCTGCGCGTTGCCGCAATTCTGATAGGCAGTGATCGCGTTGTCGAGAATGCCCGACGCTTCCGGCGTGATGTCCGACTTATCCCATTCAAAGAACACGATGAACGGACCAGGCGAGCAAACCACTTCAACCGGCGGCGGAGGCGGCGGTGGGGGTGGCGGCGGAGGCGGAGGCGGTGGTGGCGGTGGTGGCGGCGGTGCAGCCGGTTCACCGAAGTTGTACGTCAGGCCAGCGAGGATGCTGTGCGAGCGATACTGGCCTTCAAAGTTACGACCGCGAATGTCGACGAAGCGAACATTCGGTGCCGTGAAGAAGCGATACTTCAACGACGCGTCGATGTGGCTGGTGATAGGCTTACGAACGCCAGCGAGTGCCTGGTAAGCGAAAACCGTGTCGGAGTCGTCGATGAACGAACCGTTCGGGTTGATCGAATAGCCAGCGCCCTTGACGCGAGCGATACCGACACCGCCGCCGACAAAGCCCTGAACGCCGTCGTCGTCACCGAAATCGATCAAGCCGTTCAGCATGAAGCTGAGCGCCGAGGTCGAGCCGCCGACATGCGTATAGATGTTGGGTGGAACGTTACCAAGCGTGCCGGGCACGTTGAATGCCGGCGTCGTCAACGTCGATGCATAGGTGTCAACATTGGCGCGACGATAGCCCACTTCGGCTTCGACGCGGAACCCGCCGAAATCGTAGCCCACATTGCCATCAACGTCGAAACCATAGGTGCTCTTCAGTCGACCGGCCTGGTTGACTGCGCCAATATCAAAATTGATATTTTCGACGAGCAGACCGCCCCCATCAACGCCAACATACCAGGTGTTATCCCGGGCAAATGCAGGTGTCGCGAGTACGGTGGTGGCAAGCGCCAGTGAAACGGCTAGCTTCCGCATCATATTCCCCTTTCTTGAGTGTCACTACGGACTGCCCCAACTCCCTACTCATAGGATTGTTTCCACGCAAGCGCGCAAATGCCGGGAACTGTTGCGCAAAGGCCACAAGTCCGGGGGATATGGCTAGTCTTCGATCAGCCCATGCACCGCCATCGCGCTCACGATAGCGGCGAGGACTGCCCGCGCCTCGACATCGATCGTCGCGCCGCCAATCGCCGGGGTTATCGCTGGCTGGCGGGCGCCAACGACTTGCACGCCGCCAATCACCAGGCGCGCGCAGCGTTGCTCGCCGATCGTCCAGCTGCCACTCGAAAACCGCGCTTGTGCGCCATCGGCGATGCTCCAGGCCGTCATTCCCTCGCGCGGTGCGACAAAGCGCCAGCCGCCTGCCGTCCAGCCCGCCAGATGATTCGGCCAGGCCGCCCAGGCCCCCGTCGGCGCCGCCCCGATCAGCCAGCAATCGCCCGGGACAGGCGATGCAGGCGGGGCTGATGTGCCCACGCTCAGCACTGCCGCCTGCACGGCAAGGTCGATCAGTGCCAATGCTTCATTATGGTACAATTCCTTTTGCGCCTGGCCAGGAACCAGCATTGGCAGCGTCAGGCGCGGGGTCGGATCATCATGCATTCGCTTTCTCCAAGGTCGGTCGATGGTCAATCGAGCGTCAATGTTGCGGCGGGTGATTCGCCCCCGCTGCCGAGCTGCTGCACCGTGATGGCGGTCCCGTACGGGGCATCGGCGGCGGGCAGCACCAGCCCCGGCGTGGTCGTGATCAGCAGCCGGGGCGTGCCGCCCGGGGGCGCAATCATCACGCGATAAGCCTCGCCTTCCTCACTGATCGGCGCATCGCCCCCGTCGATCCAGCGCCAGCCTGCGCGACTGCGCCGGGTCCAGTCGAGCCGGATACCGTCGCCATCGCGGCTGGATGTAAGGTGGACCGGGGACGGCGGGCGAATGGATGCACCGCTCAGCACCACGCTGCGACTCGCCGGCGCGGCCTGATCGCCAACCCCCGATGCCAGGACGGTGACCGTTGACCCGATTGCTGCAACCGGCAGATCGACCGCAACCAGCGACTCGGGATCGACCAAGACAAATCTGTCGCCCGTCCGTTGCGCACCGGTTGCAGCCTCGGTCCCCCGGCGACCGCGCAGCAACCGTCCGAGTCGCCAGGTCAATGGCCCGATCTGGGTCGCGTGGCCGAACTGGATCAGCTCGTCTCCCAGCAAGGCAAGGTTGGCCCCCTTGTCGAGCGCATCGTCATCGGCGCCCGCCAATGCCATTCCGCCATGCGCCAGCGTCACCTCGATCTCGCTGGCCAGGTCGCGCAGGCTCGATGGCGCAGCCCCTGCCGGCCCGGCCAGTGCGCCCAGCACCGCTGGCAGCGCGGTCGATCCGGCATTGATCCAGCGCGCGCCGTCATCGCTGCTGTACAGCAGCGCCGCGCGCCGCCAGCCGGGATCGGCACCTGCCGCTGCGATCAGCAGACGCGGCACGCTGAGCAAATTGTCGTCGAGCCCGGGCAGGTCGAAGGCGTGGAGAATCGTTGGGCCATGCACGGCATCCGGGCTGGCCAGCACCCGTCCCGAACTCGCGCGTGTCGTGACTGTCGTTGCCCCTTCGAGCCGCACCAGATCAAGGCTCAGGACCATCGCCTCCAGCGCCCAGCCGCTCACGCGCCAGATCGTGCCGCGATCGCCAATCGTCGCGGTATCGCCCGGCGCGATCCCCAGCGCCGACCAGCCGAGCGCCACCTGTCGCCGCTCGCGCGCTGCCTCGGCGAGCGCCAGCGCGGTTTCCTCCATCGCCTTGTCTCCGCCGGCTTCGATCGCGGCGGGCAGCTCGATCCGTTCGTGGCGGTTCCCCGCCCCCGGCCGTCGCGCCCGCTGCAACCCGGTCTGGTAATCGCGCGCCGGGTCATAATGCGTCAGTGTCAGGCTCTGCGGCACCGTCTCGATCGCAGCGATCGATCGGGTGCGCGGCGTGCCGGATGATCCGGCCGCCGCTACCCCTGCATCCTCGATTCGCACAGGGGCGGTCGCCCGTTCGCGCATCGCCAATTGGGCGCCGACAGGGGCAAACCACGCTCCACCCGCACGCGCCAGCGTCTCCAGCACGCCGCGGACGCTGTCCCCATAAGCCGAAAAGCCCGTAACGGTCGTGGTTGCGCCGCGCCCGTCCACCAGCCCACCGCTGATATCCCCGGCAATCGCCCCCAGCGATACCGGTCCCGCCTCAGCGATCACCTCGAAGGTCAGCGAGGGGATGCGGTTGCCATAATCGGCCAGCTGGAAATGGTCGAACACGACATAGGCCTGCCCGCGGTGCCCCGGCGCCACGCCCAGCCCTTCTGCTGCCGCGATCAGCGGATCGGGCACCTGCCCCTCATCGCCCAGATGCACGCGAAACCCCGTCGCGCTCTTAAAGTCGCCCCCCGCCCCGCGCAGCAGCTTGCCATCAGCCCAGATCCGCCCGATGCCCGATATCGCCCGCCCCGACAGCAGCACCGCAAATGATACCGCATAGCTGTAATTGGTCACGCTCGGCTGGCCCTTGCCACCGCTGCTCCTGGCCTTGCTCTCGATCAGATCGGTCGACCAGATGACGGTCCCCGCCACCCGCATCGTCCCGAACAGCTTGGCGATCGGCGTGCCATAAGACGATGTCTGCACCGCCAGCTCGGTCAGCCTTGGCCCCTGCCGCCCCTTGGGCTTGAAGATAATGTTGCGGTCGATCGCTTGGCCCGCAATCGCGCCGATCGCCGCCCCAATCGGCCCGCCCAGCACCGTCCCCACCGCGGTCAACACCAACGTCGCCATCGCTCACCCCTCCTGAAGCGCCAGGCGCCACCGCCCGATCACCGGCCAGGGCGGCGGGCCCGGTCGCTCGACCACGCGCCGCAAGTGCGCATCGGCATGGATCACGCTCGACCCGCCATCGATCACAACGTGAAGCTGCCCCGGCCCGCTCGCGCACAGCAGCACGTCGCCCGCCTGAACGTCCTCGACCCGCACCAGCCCGGCGGTATCGATCAGCGCCATCACCCGCGCCGCATCGCCCCGGCGCAGCGCATAGTCGGCCGGCACCGCGCCGTCGAACCCGCCGCTGCGCAGCGCCAGCACCGCGAGCCCCACGCAATCGAGCCCATAGGCCGGATACCGTGCAGCAGCAACTGCGCCGCCACCGTCTCCAGCAACCCCTGCCCCGCCGACCGCGCGCTCAGCAGCGCCAGCAGCGCCGGGTCAGACGCAGTGAGCGGCGCCCCGCCCAACCCTTGCGCCACCAGCCGCACCGATCGCTGCGCAATCGCATTGCGCACATAGCCGTCACGCAGCTGCGCCTCATAGGAAGCAGGCCAGTCCCCCAGCGCCGCCGCCCCATAACGCTGCTCATAACGCGACAAAGCCGGGCGCAATTCCTCACGCCCGGCTGCTTTCCAGCCGAAGATTTTCATGACATGTTCCCGAAA
Source organism: Sphingomonadales bacterium (assembly GCA_038327465.1). Lineage (GTDB taxonomy): Bacteria > Pseudomonadota > Alphaproteobacteria > Sphingomonadales > Sphingomonadaceae > Sphingomonas. The sequence continues at coordinate 68,711 of JBBQLB010000013.1, forward strand.
TGGATAATGCAGTTCAGTGGTTGATAATCGCGATGGCGGCGGCTGTGTCGCTCACGATGATCGCATTATTCGTTTATTGGTTTTACGATACCGACGGTTTCTCGCGGCGCTTTGGCAGGTTTGCTCGACCACTGTACATCGGCATTGCCGTGAACGGAGTGCAGATACTGTATCACGGTTTGACCGGCGATGGCTTTGCTATCGCTATCTTGTCGGTTTTATCCTTGGTGTTGGCTTGGCGCGGCTGGGCCATGTTGTCCGCGCGTCGCCGCGCCGCCTAACGCCGCCCCAACCAGATCACATGCCGCGCGCCCTTGCCGCTCGCCCGCGCCCGCACAATCTCTTCATGCACCGCAAAGCCCGCGTCGCGCATCCGGCGCGCGAACACATCGTCGCTCGCTGCAGACCACACCGCAAGCACCCCGCCGGGCGACAGCGCATCCTTTGCCGCGGTCAACCCGCGCAGCGTATAAAGCCCGTCATTGCCCTTGCGCGTCAGCCCGTCGGGGCCATTGTCGACATCGAGCAGGATCGCGTCATAGCGCTCCCGCCCGCCGCGAATTTCCGCGCCCACATCGCCCTCGATCACAGACACGCGGGCGTCATCCAGACACCGCTGCGCAAAATCAGCCATCGGCCCCTTCGCCCAGGCGATCACCGCCGGCACCAGCTCGGCCACCGCAACATGCGCCTTGGGGCCCAACCGCGCGAGCAGCGTGCGCAGCGTAAACCCCATGCCATAACCGCCCACCAGCACCCGCGCGTCGGGCTCCACCCGGTCGCACGCCAGATTGGCCAGCGCTTCCTCGGACCCGCTCATCCGGCTCGA